>JBNJGG010000008.1:0-38529 GCA_051747545.1 Halobacteriota archaeon
CGCAACGGCGAGCAGTACAACCTCCACATCGGACAGACGTTCTCGCACTGTCGACACCAGATGCAGCGCTCCTGGCTGAACTTGTGGACCCCGCGGAATCGGGGGCTCACCTCCGGCGCAACGTCCGGGTATTCGACCGTGAACGTCTTGCCGTCGAGCGCGTGCTTCATCGTCACTGCCATGCCTTTCAAAATGCCGATCATGCTATCACTCCCACGATGATGGCCGTGAGCACCAGGTTAGCAAAGGACAGGACGAGCATGCCCTTCCAGCCGATTTCTATGAGTTGGTCGATGCGAACGCGGGGAATCGCCGATCGCGCCCACTGGGTGAACAGGAAGAACCCCCAGATTTTGACGACGAACCAGACGAAGCCGAGACTCGCCGGGCCCGGTCCCGCCGGGCCGCCCAGAAAGAGCGTCGCCGCGATGGCTCCGCCGAGGAAGATGTGGATGAACTCGCCGAGGTAGATGAGCACGAAGTAGACCGAGGAGTACTCGGTCTGATACCCGGCGACGATTTCGGTCGGCGCTTCCGGGATGTCGAACGGGTTTCGCCCGATTTCCGCCATGTTGGCCGCCATGAACAACACGAACGCGAAGGGATTGACGAACGCGAACCACTGCGGAATGACGAACCCACCGATGGTGAACAGGGGCTCGGCCTGCGCTGCGACGATTTGGCTCATCTGCAACGTCCCCGCGAAGATGACCACCGACGCGGCGGTGATGATGAGCGGAATCTCGTAGGCGATGTTCTGCGCGATTGCACGCAACGCACCGAGAAGGGAGTACTTGTTGTTGGACGCGTAGCCGCCCATCACGAGACCGAGCGACGCAATCGACGCGACGGCGAAGACGAACGCCAACCCGGTTTCGGGGTCGGCGAGTTGAATGCCGCTTCCCATCGGGATGACGGCGAAGCCGAGCAGCGCCGAAAACGGAAGCAGAATCGGTGCGAGGTCGAACGCCGGTCGGTCGGCACCCTCCGGAATGATGAGTTCCTTCGAGAGGAGCCTGACCGCGTCGGCGACTATGATGAGCAGGCCGAACGGACCGACCCGGTTGACAGCGATTCGGTCGGTGAAGGCCGCGGTTATCTTCCGCTTGGCCCACGGTCCGGCCACAGCGGTCATCAGCAACATGATGTTGGCGATGAGGAACGCACCGATGAGGGACCCGACGACCTCTCCCGCGAGGCCGCCGAGACCGAGGAGTCGGGCAATCGTATCTGGCAGTGGTGTCTGCAGCAGTACCATTACCGGTCCACCTCACCGAGTACGATGTCGAGGCTACCGAGCGACGCAATCATGTCGGGGATGTACTCGCCCTCGGACATCTCCGGGAGCGACTGGAGGTTCGAGAAGCACGGGCTTCGAATCTTGAACCGTCCAGGCGTGTCGGTCCCATCGGCGCGGATGTAGATGCCGAGTTCGCCCTTCGCGCCCTCGACCGCGCGGTAGACTTCCGTGTCCTCTTCGGGACGAATCGTCCGCGGGACGTTCGCCTGGATGGTGCGGTCGTCTTCGGGCCAGTCTTCGAGTAGGTCGATACACTGTTCGATGATCTTCGCCGACTCCTCGACTTCGCGCATGCGCACGAGCAGGCGCGAGAAGTTATCACAGCCGTCCTCGACGATGACGTCCCAGTCGAGGTTCTCGTAGTAGCCGTAGGGGTCGTCCCGGCGCAGGTCGTAGTCGATGCCGGACCCGCGAGCGACCGGGCCAGTACAGCCGTAGGATTTCGCGACCTCCGGCGGCAGGACGCCCGTGTCGATAGTGCGCGCCTGCAGAATCTCGTTCGACGTGATGAGGTCGTGGTACTCTTCGAGTGCCTCGGGGAGTTCGTCGAGGAAGGTTCGAACCTTGTCGAAGAACTCCTCACGGGGTTCCGGGAGGTCCCAGACGACGCCGCCGAGTCGGAAGTAGTTGAACATCATCCGCTGACCGGTCAGGTCCTCGAGCAGGTTCTGGGCCTTCTCGCGGTCCCGGATGGAGTACATGAAGATGGCCGTGAAGTCGCCGTACACGTCGAGGGCGAACGTGCCCACCGCGAGCAGGTGTGAGGCGATGCGACACAGTTCCGCACTCATCGTTCGAATGATCTGGGCGTACTCGGGGACCTCGATGTCTGCGAGGTCCTCCGCGACGCGCGCGTACGCCCACTCGTTGAGCAACCCGGCCGAGATGTAGTCCCAGCGGTCCGGGTACGGCATTATCTGGTAGCGATAGGTGCCCTGCTGGCACATCTGCTCTTCGCATCGGTGCAGGTATCCGATGTCGGGGTCGATGTCGGCGACCTGCTCGCCGTCGAGTGCCACCTTCAGGTGTAACACGCCGTGTGTAGCCGGGTGGTGCGGGCCGATGTTGATGAACATCGTGTCCGCGTCCTCCTCGGCGCGCATGTCCTCCGAAAGCGGGTTGGCGTGCTCGGTGAGCGAGACGATCTGTGGTCGGTCCTGTTCGTAGTCGAGCGAGAGCGGGTAGCCCTGCCACGTCTCGGGGAGGAGAATCCGACGCATGTCGGGGTGGCCCTCGTACTGGATACCGACGAGGTCGTACGCCTCGCGCTCGTGCCAGTCAGCGGTTCGGAACACCGGCTCTGCCGTCTGACTCACCGGGTTTTCCTTCGAAGTCGGGACGACGACGCTCACCTCGTCGGTCGGCGCGTCGTACTTCTTGAGGTGGTAGATGGACTCGTACCGGTCCTCGTACTCCTCTGCGGTGACACAGGAGAGGTGGTCGAATCCGGCTTCGTCCCGAAGTTTGAAGAGTACGTCCTGCACGTCGTCTGGTCGGATGACGAATCCCGGCGCGTTCAGGTGGTCGTCCCGTTCGAGTACGTACTCTCCCAGCAAGGCTTCGAGGCCGTCGCCCGTCGCGGGGACGAGGTCGGCGCGTCGGTCTTCTGGTTCGTGTAGACTCATGGTGAATCAGCCCAGTTGTATCGCATCACGAGGTCGTCCTCGTCGATCTGCTCGGCCAGTTGGTCGACGATTTCGTCGCGTTCGAGGTCGCCGAACTGCTCCAGTTCGTAGGGCTTGACCACGACGGGACTGGACTCGCCGTTGGCGATGCGCTCCTGTAACTTGGCGACGCCGTAGACGAGCGCTTCGGGGCGAGGCGGACAACCGGGAACGTGGATGTCAACCGGGATGACCTCCTCGGCGCCCTTGATGACGTTGTACCCCTCCTGGAAGGGGCCGCCAGAGATAGTACAGGACCCCATTCCGATAACGAACTTCGGTTCGGGCATCTGGTCGTACACGCGCTTCATCCGCGGGGCGAACTTCGAAACAATCGTCCCCGGAACGATGATCACGTCGGCCTGTCGCGGCGACGCGCGGGGGACGCCGGCCCCGAAGCGGTCGAGGTCGTGTTTGACCGCGTAGGTGTGCATCATCTCGATGCTGCAGCAGGCGATACCGAACTGCAGCATGAACATCGACGAGCCCCGCACCCAGTTCATGAACTTGTCGAACTTCGTGAGGATGAACGGGGAAGCCCCGAACGCTTCTCGAAGCTTCGAGTTGAACCGGTCGTCGGTGGTGTCACCGAGACGGGCATCGCGGGTGTCGGTCTGTACCGCCGCGTCGTCCGAAACGAATGGTGTCTCGCTACTCATGCTTGCCTCTCTGTCTTCTGACGGGTCGCACGCGGGCTCTTGACCCACTCGACCGCGCCATTTCGCCACGCCCAGACGAGACCGACGAGGAGGACGCCGATGAAGACGAGCATCGGCAGCAACACCGTCGCCAGGTCGACGCCGGATTCCAGCGCGGAGCGGTAGATGACCGTCCACGGGAGGATGAGAACGGTCTCGATGTCGAAGACGACGAACAGCAGCGCAACCATGTAGTACTGAATGTTGAACTGCAGTCGCGCCGTCCCGGTCGGAATCTCCCCGCTCTCGTACGTGGCGCTTTTTCCTTGTTCCGGCACTGTTGGACGCAGTATCGCAGAGGCGGCCATCATCCCGAGCGGAATGCCGACCCCGACGAGGCCCAACGCGCCTATCGCTATCCATGGATTCATGCCGTAGTCTCCTATCGTGCGGCGGTTGGGAGCGCTCCCCTATAAGCGTTGATTTTGGCTCTGCGGGGAAAAACGGCGGACAGAAGTCGACTGCGGGCCTCCTAGAGCAGATGAGCGAATTTGTTCCGCCCGAGCTGGCTACCGTCGGCGCTCGCGGAAGCGCTCGATGCCCTGGTCGTGAAGGTCGCGGGAGACGGCCGCAACGTCCGTCTGCAGCGCCTCGTGCAACGAGACGAGTCGCTCGGCGAGTTCACTGTGCTCGCGCGCGAGAATCTGGGCTGCAGAGAGCCCGGCGTTGTACGACTTCCCGGCGTCGACGGCGACGATTGGCGCGCCCGTCGGCATCCCGATGACCGAGTCGACGGACTTCTCCTGAACCGGCACACCGATGGTCGGAATCGGGTAGGCGATAGAGGCGGTCATGTTCGGGAGGTCCGCGGACTTTCCGCCCGCACCGGCGATGATGACGTCGAGTCCACGCGCGGCCGCCGTCTCCCCGTAGGCGTACATCAGTCGGGGGGTCCGGTGCGCGGAGACGACGTAGCTCTCGAAGGTAAAGCGCGAGTCGGGCGGGTCCTCGAAGTCGGTCTGTTCGTCGAACCCGAGGTCGAACAGCGCCTCGTACGCCCCGGCCATCACGTCGAGATCGGAATCCGACCCCATGATGATGCCCACGTCGGGAGTCGCCTCCGGGCCGCGTTCCTGAGCGGCCTCCGATGCGAGTCTGTCGATGAGTGCCTGGATGTCGTCGGTCATCGTGTCCTTCTGGTGGAACGAACTCGTCGTCACCGGGTATCACTTGCGAAACGCAGGCCGTCGCGGAGGGACCGGGCCCGGTCGAGCAATCTGTCGACGCCCGCAGGGTCGTCGCCGAGGTGGGGGACAGCCGTCACGTGGCCCATCTTCCGCAAGTCTCGCACCTCGTCTTTTCCGTACCAGTGGAGGTGAGCCCCCGGTGTCGAGAGTATCTCGTCGACGCCGTGGAGGCGCGCCGGACGAGAGGGACCATCGCCGAGGATATTCGCCATCACGGCTGAGGAGCGAAGCGTCGTCGGACCGAGCGGCCATCCGAGCGTCGCTCGCACGTGCTGTTCGAACTGCGAGGCGTACGCGCCTTCGATGGTCCAGTGGCCCGAGTTGTGCGGCCGCGGGGCGATCTCGTTGACGAGGATGTCGCCTTCGCCGGTTTCGAACAACTCGATGCCGTAGACCCCCCGACCGTCCAACACAGAGAGTACGTCGCGCGCGACTTTCTCGGCCTGAATTCTCGTGTCGTCTCGCGTGCGCGCGGGAACAATCGTTTCTCTGAGAATCTCCGCCTCGTGGACGTTCTCGCCGACCGGGAACGTTCGGACCTCGTCGCGACCCTTGACGCCGATGACCGAGAGTTCACGCTCGAAATCGACGAACGACTCGGCCACCGCGTGAGCACCGACCTCTGCGAGGGCCGACTCGACCCCCTCGGGAGTCGTGACCGGGACGTTCCCCCGGCCGTCGTAGCCGCCCTCGCGGGCTTTGAGCATGACCTCGCCGAACGCGTCCAGCGCCTCGCGCAGGCCGTCAACGTCGTCGACCGCGCGGAACTCGGGGACTGGAATTCCGGCGTCGGCGAGCGCCCGCTTTTCGGCTAGCTTGTCGCGCACCACCCGGAGCGTGTCCGGCGTCGGGTGGACGGCCACGCCGGTCGAGTCGCTCGCTCGTTCGAGCAGGTCGGGGTCCGCGAGTTCGATTTCGACGGTCAGCAGGTCACACCGTTCGGCGAGTTCGGCGACGGCCTCGGGGTCGTCGAAGTCGCCCAGCACGTGGTCTGCGGCGACCGTCGATGCCGGACACTCGGGAGTCGGGTCGAGGACGACCACGTCGACGCCCAAGGGGGCGGCCGCCTCGGCGAGCATCCGCCCGAGTTGGCCGCCACCGACGACGCCCAACGTCGGTCCTGGTACGCTGATTGTCACGCTCGCCGGTTGTAGAGAGGACCGCATAAGCCTTACCACACCACGACCGCCCGCCGACGTGACGACCCGCAATCAGGTCGAATCGCGACGGTCGCTCATCGCGGCGTTCGCCGCGTCGTCCTCGACGAACACGACGACGTCCTCGCCCCAGAGTTTGAACGCGTGGCGGTGTGCGGTGTACCCCGGCAGGTGGGGTTCGAGTTCGGATTCGTTCCACCCGTAGGCGACGACGACGGGCGGGGCGTCGGTCATCGCCTCCTCGGGGGCGGTGTCGGGGTGGGTGCTCTCGATACTCGCACCCGAACGTTCGAGATACCACGGGAGCGGCAGTCGGCTGTGCCACCCGGTGGGTGGAGGCGCGCTTCGAGTGCCGTTCTCGTCGTCGACGTAGAAGTTGTACACCTTCCCGTTGGCGTTGGGGTCGTAGATGCCGTAAAAGCGCACGTCGGTGCCGTCGTTGGAGGCAGCGACCGCATCGACGACTTCGAGCGTCTCCTTGAGTTCGGTGGTGGGTTGCGCCCACTGGAGTACCTCCTCTTCCTCCTGCGAATCGGCGTTCCAGTAGGTCGCGTTGGCACTGACGACACCGAACGTCGCCGTGAGGACGACGAGGACCGCGAGTCCGGTACTGACGGTGTCACCAGTGATGAACGAGCGCAAGCCCGCCCGTCCGACGGCCGCCAGACCGACGGCCGCGGGGATGGCGAACGGGATGACCGCGTGGACGACAATCCACGGGGCCTGGATGTCGGTGGCGACCGGGTAACCGACGACGGACGCGAGTCCCCAGTAGGCGGCGAAGGCGACGAGGGCACGCGGGCCGAACTGGCCCTCGAGCGCGTCGACGACGACGCCGACGGCGGCGAACGCCACGAGAACGGTCGCGCCGTAGAGCAGGGTTTCAGCGAAGTCGTGGAGGTACGGGAGGTAGTCGTGGGACTGGTGGTCGCCCGAGAGCCACGAGTCACCGAGTTTCTCCGCGGACCCGAGGGTCGCATCGGAGACGACTCCCGGCAAGAGGTCGGGCGACGCGAAGGCGTGCCACAGGTCGGGTCGCGGCGCGTAGAAGAAGACGATGACCGCGAGAAAGACCGCGGCGACGGCGACGGTGTGGACGGCGAGGCGGCCGAGACCGCCCACGAGGTCCCCGCCCCACTCCCGGAGGCGGTCCACCGCCGTCGCGGGCCACTCGCGGACGAGGACGTCGCGAACCGAGCGGTCGCCGGCGGCTATGCGGACGAGGTGGTGGTCGAGGACGAGCGCACCCGCGCCGAGGTAACAGAGGACGTAGACGAGGGCGTTCTCCTTCGTCGTGAACGCGAGTCCGAACGCGGCGGCGGCCGCGTAGAAGTACTCCGGCCGTCTCGCGTCGAGGCCGCGGACGACGAGACCAAGCGCGAGGAACGAAAACGCCGCCACGAGCACGTCGCTTCGCATGAATCGAGAGTAGTAAACCAGCAGTGGATTGGCGGCGAGAAAGAGCGCGAGCGCGACGACTTCGGAGTCGCGGAGTCGGTCGCGGAACAGCCACGCGGTCAGGGGGAGAAGTCCTCCCACGACGGCGACGACGAGGCGGGCGCTAAAATCCGTGGGTGGGAGGACGCCGAAGACGTACTCGTTGACGACGGGGATGAACGGTCCGTGGATGATGGGACGGTAGGCGAACTCGCCCGTCTCGGCGTAGCGAAGCGCCCAGTAGCCGACTCGCCCCTCGTCCCAGTGGAAGATGCGAGTACCGAGACCGACGAGCCGAGTGACGAGGGCGAGCGCGGAGACGACGACGACAGCCCACAGCGTGTGGTCGACGGAAGCGAGGCGGGGAGGGACCCTGCCGTCCGTACTCATAGCATCACGGTGTCCGTCGGTCATTACAACTCTTGTGTTCCAGGTCGGTACGGCGTATCTCACCACACTGAGCGGGGAAAACCGGCACGCGTCTCCGGGTCGGTAGTTCTTTTATCGAACCCGCGAACCCGTCACCCATGACCGCACTCGGACTGGTAGTGGCCCAATTCAATTCGTCGGTCACCGAACCGATGGCCGAAGCAGCGCGCGACGCGGCCGCGGAACGAGGCGCAGAGGTAGTCGAGACAGTCGAAATTCCCGGTTGCTACGACGCGCCGCTGGCGGCCGACACGCTCGCTCGGCGCGAGGAGATAGACGCGGTGGCCGTCGTCGGCGCAATCGTCACCGGCGACACCGACCACGATCGGGTCATCGCCGACGCGGCCGCACAGGGGCTGACGCAGGTGAGCCTCGAGAGGGACACGCCGATCACGTTCGGCGTCAGCGGCCCGGGGATGAGCGGGGCAGAGGCGCGAGAGCGCATCGACAAAGGAGCGGAAGCGGTTTACGCTGCGGTGGATATGGTGGAGGCACTGGCATGACTGAATTCGACTTTGCGGCGCGCGTCGGGCGAATCGAGCCCAGCGCGACCCTCTCGATTAGCAACCTCGCGGGCGAACTCGAAGCACAGGGCAAAGACGTGGTCGACCTCTCTGTCGGCGAACCGGACTTCCCGACCCCCGAGAACGTCGTCGAGGCGGGTCAGGCGGCGATGCAGGCGGGTCACACGGGATACACCTCCTCGAACGGTATCGTCGAACTCAGAGAGGCCATCGCCGAGAAACTACAGGGCGACGGAATCGGCTGCGGCCCCGAGAACATCATCGTCACGCCGGGGGCCAAGCAGGCGCTCTACGAGACGATTCAGACGCTCATCGAGGAGGGCGACGAGGTCGTCCTGCTGGACCCCGCGTGGGTCTCCTACGAGGCGATGGTGAAACTCGCGGGGGGGACGCTCAACCGCGTCGACCTCGCTCCCCACGGCTTCGCGCTCGAGCCCGCGCTCGACGACCTCGCGGAGGCCGTCTCCGACGACACCGAACTGCTCGTTCTCAACTCCCCGTCGAACCCGACCGGTGCGGTGTACTCGGACGCGGCCATCGAGGGGGTCCGCGACCTCGCGGTCGAACACGACTTCACCGTCATCTCCGACGAGATTTACGCCCGCATCGTCTACAATGGGGAACCGACCAGCATCGGGTCGCTGGACGGCATGGCCGACCGCACGGTCACCATCAACGGCTTCTCGAAGACGTTCTCGATGACCGGGTGGCGACTCGGCTACCTGTGTGCGCCCGAGTCGCTCGTCTCGCAGGCGGGCAAACTCCACTCGCACTCGGTGTCGTGTGCGACCAACTTCGTCCAGCACGCCGGTATCGAGGCGCTGGCGAACACCGACGACGCCGTCGAGGAGATGCGGCGGGCGTTCGAGGCCCGTCGGGACATGCTGATCGGCCTGCTCGAAGACCACGGCGTCGACGTGCCGACGCCCGAAGGGGCGTTCTACGTCATGCTCCCGGTCGACGACGACGATCAGGCGTGGTGTGAGGGAGCCATCCAGGATGCACAGGTCGCTACCGTCCCGGGTAGCGCGTTCGGCGCGCCGGGGTACGCCCGCATCTCCTATGCGGCGAGCGAGGACCGACTCCGAGAGGCCGTCGACAGACTCGCAGCGCACGGCTACCTGTAAGGGAGCGCCCTCGAGGAATCCGGATCCCCACACTGACTGACAGGTTTTGCGGCCTCAGCGAACGAACGTTTGGGGAATCATCCGGAGTTCTACGCGAGTCTCTCACGAATTAACGAGAAAACAATCATATTCTATCGTGTGGAATTATTCTAGTGCGCCACGCGGTGGCGACTGGTGATAAGAATGGCAGTAGAAACAGCGGGCGGCAACGACTATCAGGAGACCGTCGCAGACATCGAGGAGACGATGGGGATGGTCCCCGGCTTCTTCGATGCGCTCGACGAGGAGGACCTCGTCCACGAGTGGCCGATATGGAAGAAGTACGGGTTCGAAGAGACTGAGATCCCGGCGAAGTACAGGGAACTCATCGGACTGGCCATCGCGGCCAACATCAAGTGCCCGTACTGTCAGGCGTTCCACAAGGCGGCCGCGCGGCTGCAGGGAGCGACTGACGAGGAACTCTCCGAGGTGTATCTGCTGTCGAGTTGGACCAGCAGATACAGCGCGATAATACACGCACAGGACTACGACATGGACACCTTCCACGAGGAACTGGAAGCAATCGGGGGACACCTTCAGGAGCAGATGAAAGGGGGAACCGCATAGCGAGAGAGTGTTTGGAGGCCCGCCCCGCTTTTTTCCACGTTCGTTCAGGTTCGTCGGCGACGTTGCTACTTTCTGAGCGCGTCGACCGGGCGCTCGTTCGCGGCTTTCCACGCCGGGTAGAGTCCGCTGAGAACGCTCGTCACGAGGCCGAAACCGACCGCCAGAACAACGTACAGCACGTTGGTGGCCTGGAACGTGACGAGTGCGTCGTTCAACACGTACGAGTTCAGCGCGACGCCAGCGACGAGTGCGAGAATCGCGCCGACGACGCCCCCGGCCCAGCCGAGCAGTGCGGCCTCCGCGAGAATCATGCGAATCACGTCGCGGCGCTGCACACCCACGGCTCGAAGCACGCCGATTTCCTGTCGGCGCTCGACGGTGCTCATGAGCATCACGTTGAGGATGCTCACGCCGGCGACGACGAGCGAAATCGAGCCGACGCCGATCAGGAAGGTGTTGAGGATGCCGAAGAACGTGTTGATTCCCTCGGTGATGTCCGAGAGTTCGAAGACGGTGACGCGGGTTTCGCGCTCGTTGAGTTCCTCGCGAACGGCGTCGGCGGCGGCCGTCGCCTGGTCGCCGGTTTCGGTGGTGATGACCACCTGCGCGTAGCTGGACGCCTCGAAGTCGGTCGGGGACACGATGATGGCGTTGTTCGGATTGACGAGCGAGACGCCTTGCTCCTGTTCGAGGACGGCGGCGATGCGGTACGTCCTCCCGTCGACGGTGATGGAGTTTCCTGCCTGCAGATCGAAGCGGTCGCCCAGCGACGACCCGACAACGGCACCCTGTCTGAGTCGGTCGGGGACGCGGCCGTCCGCTGCTGCGTACAGCGCCCCCGGTCGTTCAATGCCGTACACCGTCGTCACCGCGCGTTCGTCCCCGCGGGTGACCAGCCCCTGTCGCTGTTTGACCGGGACGACCGTGGCGGGACTCGACGTGGAACGCTCGATTCGCTGAACGTCGCGCTCGGTGAGTTCCTGGACGCCCTCGTCGAAGGCGGGTGAGACGACGACTTCGTTACCGATGTCGCCGAGTTGCATGCTCGCCCCGGTTCGGAGTGTCGTCCCGAACATGCCGAGAGAGGCGATAGCGAGGACGCCGATGACGATGCCGAGCACGGCCAGTCCGGATCGCAGTCGGTTTCGTGAGAGGTTGCGCCTCGCCATCAACAGCGCCGGCGTTCGACGGTAGAGATCGTCCAGTCGGCTCACGTCGTGATCCTCCCGTCGACGATGTTGATGGTGCGGTCTGCGAAGTCGCTCACCTGCTGGTCGTGGGTGACCGCCACGATGGCGACGTTCTCCTCGTCGGTGATGCGCTCGAACTCTTCGAGAACGCTTCGACCGGTCGCCTGGTCGAGGTTCCCCGTCGGTTCGTCCGCGAGGAGAATACGCGGAGAGTTGATGAGCGAGCGGGCGATGGCGACGCGCTGTTTTTGCCCGCCAGAGAGCTGATCCGGTCGGTGGTCGAGACGCTCGCCCAGCCCCACGCGCTCCAGCAGCGACGTCGCCCGCCTGCGAGCGTCGGGATCGTCGCCGAACAGCGTCGGTATCTCGACGTTCTCGAGCGCCGTCAACGTCGGAATCAGGTAGAAGTTCTGAAAGACGAACCCGATAGAGCGCTTGCGCTCGCTCGTCTGCTGGCGGTCCGAGAGGTCGGTCACGTCGTTACCATCGAGCAACACGGTCCCCTCGGTCGGCACGTCGAGCAGTCCGAGGATGTTGAGCATCGTCGACTTACCGCTCCCGCTCGGCCCCATCACGGCGACGAACTCACCTGGTTCGGTGGCGAAGTCGACGCCCTTCAACGCTTCGAGCACCTCGCCGCCTGTCTCGTATCGTTTGACGACGCCCCGGAGTTCGACGATGCTCATCGGCGGAGGTAGGCGAAAGCACTGATGCCGACGACGAGCAGCGCCGCAACGACGCCACCGACGAGGACCGGTAGCGACGGCGTCGGCGACGATTGCGGTTGGTCGGCGGTGGGCAGGTCGTCGACCGCAACGTCTGTCACCGTCGACTCTTGCTCGCCGTCGACCAGGTAGGTGACGCGGATCGGAATCGTGGTGGCCCCCGCGTCGGCCTGTGCATAGAGGTCGAAGGAGACGAAGTCGCTGGCGGGGACTGTCCCGACGAAGTACTCCTTGTACGGGCGGGCGGGCGTGACGCCGTCACCGGGGACGACGCTGACGACGACGCTACGAGCGTCCGAGAGACCGACGTTGCTGGCGCTGCCCGACAGGTGGAGTCGATCGTTCTCCCGTTCGATGTCGACGCCGGTCAGCTCTATCCGACCTGGGTTGCTCCGGTAAGGTACGTCGGTTCGGACCTCTCCAGATTCGCCGGCAGTCAGGTACGCCGCGACGAGCGTGAGGTCGGCCGCCTCGACGCCGGTGACGTTCATCTGAACCGCACGGGTCGTCGTGGCCGGAACGTCTCCGACGAGTCGGCGCGAGACGGTGTCGCCGTCGACCTCTGCGCGGACGACGACATCTCGAAGCGCAGCGTTACCGAAGTTGGTCAGTTCGACGTTCACCGGCGGCTTCGGGCCGGTCGTCGGAACTGACGCCTCGATACCGACGTCCGCTCGGAGCAGGTCTGCAGAGAGCGGCCGGGTCACGGTGGCGAGGCGATTCTCACCCTGCGGAGTCGTGTACCGAAGCGTCGCGGTGAGCCGACTGGATTCGGCCGCGGGCGTCACGTTGAACACGAACTGCTGTGATTGCCCGCCGGCGAGCGCAGGGGCGAGGCGAGTGGTCTCTTCGACTGACGCGTCCTCGCCCGCAACCGAGAGTTCGAGGTTTCGAACCGCGGCGTCCTCGCCGTTGGCGACGGTCACCGAGACCGGGCCTTCTGCTCCGACAACGGGGTCGCGGGCATCGATGCTCAGGCGGGGGCCGCTGTCTCGGACGGTGACCGAGAGCGGATACCGGAGTTCGACCGGTCGGCCCTCGCTGTTTCCGTAGACGATGACACGCAGGTCCTGAACGCCGGCCTCATCGAAGCTAAACGAGAGCGGGACTCGCATCTCACTGCCGGCCGGAACCGACCCGAGGTTCTCGACCCGGGCGAGTTCTTCCAGCCGTCCGGACGCAGTTCGAACTGCGACGTCGGTCACGTTCAACGTCGACCCACCCTGTGCGTTCCGAATCGTCGTCGTGACGGTGATGCGCTCGTCAGGCCCGGGCTGGGAGGGGGAGACGGTGACGTCGGCGATTGACGCCTGCGCGGCCGTGCCGATAGCGGCTGTGGGGACTATCAGAAGTAACGCGAGGAGGAGGGCTAATGCTCGGTTCATTTAATCTGGCCAATACGTCTGGGTGGAGCAAGCAAATATGTGTCGCCATTGCTCGGACGAATTAGCTCTGAAACAGTCGTGTCGCACTCCCCCCGCGTGAGATGGGGCTCAGTCGAGCCCGGACGACAACCCCTCGGTGCGTCCTCAACCGAACCCCAGTAGAGGCCATCTGCACGCCCTCAGGAGAGCCATAACCGAAGGCCATCCGCACGTCCAACGCCGACCGACACGGCCCCGTCGATGGACGCGGCGGCGAGGTTCGTCGTCACCGACCCGTCCACGGGGACACGCCACGATTCGGTCGCACCGCCGTCGGTTCGAGTCACACCTGCGAGGTGCGTGTGCGCGTCGGTCGGAGCGAGCAGTTCGACCCTGCCATCGCCGTCGAAGTCGCCGGCGGCGGCCGTGTCGAGATTTCGGCTCCCGAGACGGTGCGTCGAGTATCCTCGCACCGTTGCGACGAGTTCTAGCCGGTCGCCAGCGACGCGGTAGAACTCTGCGGTCCCGCCGATGTGCGGCGTCTTCACCACCGCAACCTCTGGCGTCTCGTCGGGGCCGAACGGAGCGACTGCCAACAGGTGTCGCCAGCGGTGGCCGAGACCCACCGGGTCGCCGGTGGCGACGACGCCCTCCCCCGGTCGGAGCGCGACGATTCGAGCGCCCGCCTCGTCGTCGCTGGCGGTGACGAGTACCTCGGCTCGGCCGTCGGCGTCGACGTCCGCGACGAGCGGGGCAACGCTCTCGATGACTGTTCCTTCGGGAGGTTCGAGAACGTCGACGACGGTACCTGCGGCGGCGTCGACGACGGCGACGCAGGCACCTTCCACGGCGTCGCCGAGAGCACCGTGGCCGTACGACGTCGTCGACCCACCGAGGACGAACAGTCGGTCCCCCCGAGTGACGAGTCGTGCGTCGGGCAACGCGTCGACGTCGAAATCCGCGTCCGTCGAGCCCCGGAGCGATACCGCCCCGTTCTCCTGAACGAACGCGACACCGCCCGAAATCGGAACTGGATGCGACAGCGGCGAGCAATCCGGGTGGGTGAGAAGCGAGGCCGGGCCGTCGGCGTCGAAAGCGAGCGCCGGTGGGCCCGACAGGACCGACGGCGACACTGCGGCAGGGGCGACTCGGCCGTCGCGCGATTCGAATCCCTCGACACTGCCGTCTTCGAGCGTGACGACCCACAGCACCCCGTCGTCGAGTGGCGCGGCGACGAGCCACGCCGGCGGCCCGGGAAGCTCCACGTCGACGGGTTCGATGCCGGGAATCCTCCCACTGCCGCCGACGACGCGGTTCCCGTCCGCACGAAGGTGAGTGTACCCGTACGGACCCGCCGGCACGGAGTCGTCTCGGGCCGCAGTCGACGTGGTCGGTCGCGACGCGGACGCGTCGGCTTCCGGCGGTTCGAGCCCCGAACACCCGGCTAGGGAGGACGCGAGGGACCCACAGAGACCGAGGACGAAGCGTCGCTTCACGGGCAACCTACGGAGTCTGGGTGTCTAACGGTGTGGGATTCGTGCGCTCAGTACGCACGAGTCCACGAGCGCGCCGGGTGTCTGAGCCCACGAGCGCGCCGAGTGTCTGAGCCTACGTGCGTGCCGGACGCCCGAACTGTCGACAAAACGCTCGCGCACTTTCAGTTCGTCGCGGGTTTTTATATAAACGCGGCACCAGAACCCGGTAATGCACGTTCGGGACCTCCCGCTCCCCGAGGAGGTACTTTCCCACTACGAGACACTGGGAATCGAGGGCTTGTACCCGCCGCAAGCCGCGGCCGTCGAGGCGGGGGTCGCCGAGGGCGGGCGACTGGTGGCGGCGATTCCGACGGCCAGCGGGAAGACGCTCATCGCCGAAGTCGCGATGCTCACCGCCGACGGTCCCGCGCTCTACATCGTCCCGTTGCGCGCGTTGGCCAGCGAGAAATACGAGACGTTCGACGCGCTGCCCGGCGTGAGCGTCGGCATCGCGACCGGTGACTACGACTCGCCCGGTTCGGACCTCGCCTCCCACGACATCGTGGTGGCGACGAGCGAGAAGGTCGACTCGGCGATTCGAAACGGGGCGGAGTGGGTGTCAGACCTCGCCTGCGTCGTCGTCGACGAGGTCCACCTGCTCGGCGCGGAGGGCCGCGGACCGACGCTCGAAGTGACGCTATCGACGCTCCAGCGCCGGGCTCCCGGCGTCCAGATCGTCGCGCTCTCGGCGACCGTCAGAAACCCCGAGGCAATCGCGTCGTGGCTAGACGCGGAGCTCGTCGAGACGACGTGGCGACCGGTCGACCTCCGAACGGGCGTCTACGCGCGTGAGCGCGTCGATTTCGACGACGAAACCGCCCTGCAGGTCGAGGTGAACGAGGAGGGCGACCACGACACCGAGGCGACGGTTGCGCTCGTCGCCGACGCCGTCGACGCGGGCGGACAGTGTCTCGCGTTCGTCAGCTCCCGCGGCGAGGCCGAAGCTCTCGCGGATCGACTCGCCGACGAGGGCCTGGGATCGGCGCAGACGCTCGCCGACGAAGTCGCCGACGTGGGAGCTACCGCCACCGGCCGCCGACTCGCCGCCTGCATCCGAGAGGGGGTCGCCTTCCACCACGCGGGACTGCGAAGCGCCCACCGGGAGGTCGTCGAACGGTCGTTCCGCGAGCGAAACATCGCGGTCATCTGTGCGACGCCGACGCTGGCGGCTGGGGTCAACGTCCCGGCACGACGGGTCGTCGTCAGAGACCAGCGTCGCTACACCGGATCCGCGATGGAGTGGCTACCCGTACTCGAAATTCACCAGATGTGCGGTCGAGCGGGGAGACCACATCTGGACCCCTACGGCGAGGCAGTTCTCGTCGGCGACGAGTCGACGGCGGCGGAGTTGTGGGAGCGATACGTCACCGCAGACGCCGAGGCAGTCGAGTCGAAGCTCGCGAACCGTGCGGCTCTCTTGACGCACGTCCTCTCCGTCGTCGCCTCCGGATTCGCAGACTCCCGATCGGGCGTTCTCGACCTCCTCGACGCGACCTTCTACGCACACGAGACGCCGACCAGCGACCTCTCGGGACTCGTCGACGAGGTCGTTTCGGAACTGGTAGAGATGGAGATGGTCGTCGCCGGCGACGGTCTCTCCGCGACGCCGCTTGGCGCACAGGTCTCCCGGCAGTACGTGACCCCGGAGACGGGCGCTCGCATCGTCGACGGTCTGCGGACGGCCGCAGAGATGGACGAAGCGACCGAACTCACGGTACTCGAAATCGTATGCGACACCCCGGACATGCAGGATACGTATCTCGGCAACCGCGAGCGCGCCAGTATGTACCAGTTCGCGACGCGCCACGCCGACGAGTTCACGACCCGGATGGACGAAGCGCCGAACTTCGAGGGATGGCTGGAGTCGGTGAAGACGGCCCGGATACTCAAGGAGTGGAGCGAGGGCGCGACCGTCGAGGACATCGTCGGCGACTACCGTATGGGCCCCGGTGACCTGGAATCGCGCATCGAACGCGCGGCGTGGCTTCTGGGGGCAGCGGACGCGCTTGCCGGATTGCTCGACATCGATACGCCCGCCATCCAGCGGGTCCGTAGCAGGCTCTGAGGCGATGCTCGTCGAGGTGACGCTGTTCGGAGTCGGACTCGCGGCGTTGATACTGGGGGCCGACAGGCTGGTCGATGCGGGTGCAGAGGTCGCTCGATTTTACGGCGTCTCTACCTTCTTCATCGGCGTGACGATCATCTCGGTCGGCACGTCTATCCCGGAGATGGTCACTTCGGTGTACGCGGCGTACTACGGCGCGGGCGACATCGCCGTCGGCAACATCATCGGTTCTGAGACGGCGCAGATAACGCTCGCCATCGGTATCGTCGCGCTCGTCTCCCCAATCGTCGCCGAGCGACGGAGCGTGGTCGTGTACGGTGGCGCGATGACCGTCGCGATGGTCATCATGATGCTCACGCTCGAAGACGGCGTCGTCCAGCGCTCTGAGGGGGTGCTCATGATGCTCGCGTACGTCAATTTCATCTACACGCTGTACACGAACGAGGGCGGCGAGGAGATTGCCGAGGAGGTCATCGAAGAGCCGACGCCCCCGGCACGAGCGCTTCCGTGGGTTCTGCTCGGCCTCGCACTCGTGGCCGGAGGCGGGCACCTGCTCGTCGACAACGGCGTCGAACTCGCGCGAAACGCGGGCGTCTCCGAGTACTTCGTCGGGTTACTCACGGGACTGGGGACGACCACACCTGAGATATTCGTCGCCGGGATGGCTGCCAGTCGAGGCGATACCGGCATCTCGGTCGGGTCGATACTCGGTAGTAACATCACCGACCCGGTGTTCTCGCTCGGGATTGGCGCGCTCGTGGCCGACGTCGTGGTCACGAACCAGGCCTCGGTGCGCCTGTCGGCGACGTACATGCTCGGCGTCTCGCTCGTCGTAGTCGGCCTGCTCTACTGGCGGCGTGGGATCGACCGACCCACCGGTATCCTGTGTCTACTGCTGTATCTTCCGGGATTCGTCGTCCTCTGAGACCGCCGGTCGACAGAGTCGAGTGGAAACCGAGCGACCCCCGGGTCGCGGCCGATTTATACGGGTAAGTCGCGTACGTCGTACCATGCCCGGCATCACGTACGAAGACTTCCTCGACCTGTCGTACCAGCCCTCGGAAACCGACCTCGTCTGTGTGTTTTCGGTCGAACCGGCGGTGGACATGTCCATGGAGGCGGCCGCCAGTCGCGTCGCCTCCGAGAGTTCGAACGGGACGTGGGCGACACTGCAAGTCGACGGCGACGTGGCGGACCTGAGCGCGAAAGCCTTCGACATCGGCGACCCACAAATCCGTGTCGCCTACCCGGTCGAACTGTTCGAGGCAGGCAACATGGCCCAGTTACTCTCGTGCATCGCGGGCAACATCATGGGCATGAAAGCCGTCGAGCGGATTCGACTGCTCGACTGTGAGTGGCCCGCGGCCGTCGCAGAGGGCTTTCCGGGACCGCAGTTCGGATCTGCGGTGCGAACCGAGATATTCGACGCCCACGACAGACCACTCACGGCGACGGTGCCGAAGCCGAAAGTCGGATTATCGACTGTCCAGCACGCACAGGTCGGATACGACGCGTGGGTCGGCGGCGTCGATTTACTGAAGGACGACGAGAACCTCACCGACCAGTCGTTCAACCCCTTCTCCGACCGACTCACCGAGAGCCTCGCGGCCCGAGACCGGGCGGCGTCGGAGACCGGTGAGCGAAAGGGCTACCTCGTCAACGTCACCGCCGAGACGAACCAGATGCTCGACCGAGTCGACGAGGTGGCCGGGCAGGGTGGGAAGTTCGTCATGGTCGACATCGTCACCGCCGGGTGGGCCGCCGTGCAGGCCGTCCGCGACCGGTGTGAGACGCACGGACTGGCCATCCACGCCCACCGGGCGATGCACGCGGCGTTCGACCGAGTTCCCACGCACGGCGTCTCGATGCGCTGTCTCGCGCAGTTCGCGCGTCTCTGCGGCGTCGACCACCTCCATACCGGGACCGCAGACCTCGGCAAGCTAGAGAACGAAGACACCGCCGGCATCAACGAGTGGCTTCGGAGCGACCTCTCGGGACTCCGGGACGTGCTCCCGGTCGCCTCCGGGGGTCTCCACCCCGGCCTCGTGCCGGAACTCGTCGAACGACTCGGGACGAACGTCGTCGTCCAGGCGGGTGGCGGTATCCACGGCCACCCGGACGGGACCCGAGCGGGCGCGGCGGCCTTGCGGCAGGCCGTCGACGCGACGGTGGCAGGCACCTCGCTCGACGAGTACGCCGAGTCGCACCAGGAACTGGCGACGGCCATCGAGACGTGGGGGACTGAGACGCCGCGGTGAGTTGAAGAGTGGTGGATGGAGACGACGCGGTGAGTTGAAGAGTGGTGGATGGAGACGACGCGGTGAGTTGAAGAGTGGTGGATGGAGACGACGCGGTGGTGATGTCGGCGCGTGCCTAGACGTTCACCAGGAGGTCGAGCGCGTTTCCTCCGAGGATTCTTTCGGCGTCACCGGTGGTGACCGACTCGGTCACTGCGCGGACGAACTCGCCCAACTCGGTCCCGTTCCGGGGTTCCCACGGGTAGTCGGTTCCGAACAACACCTGCGTCGACGGGAGCTCTTCGAGCGCGATTCGAAGCGGCGCTGAGTAGCCGAAGTACCCCGCCGTGTCGATGTAGACGCGCTCTTCGAGGTCGGCCTTGAACTCGTCGTAGGGTTTCATCGTCTCCTGATTCGGCCACCGACCGGCGTCGGCGTGGAGGTGGACGCGGCCCATCATCGATGCGATGTTCCCGCCGAAGTGGTGCCAGACGACGTTCAGATTCGGATAGCTGTCGTACAGTTCTCGGTTGATTGCGCTGCAGATGCTCTGGGCCATCGCCTTCTCCCGACCGAAGACGGCGTTGAACCGAAACTCGACGTTCGGCATCGAAGGGACGTGGACGAAGATGGGCGCACTGGTCCGGTCGGCGATTTCGAGAACTGGTTCCATCGCGTCGTCGGTGAGGCCGACCGCCGTCTCGTCGAGCGCGCCTCCATGGAATCCGGCGTCGAGACAACGCTCGAACTCTGTGGCCGCGGCGTCGCCGCTGTCGGCGGTGGGCAGGGACGCCAGCCCGTAGAACTCGTCGTACCCCGAGACGTAGTCCCACAGCGCGTCGTTCGCGTTGGCGGTACGGTCGGCATCCTCGTGACCGAGGAAGTACGGCATCGAGTGGACCATCGCGTCGACGCCGGCCTCGTCCATCTCGCCGAGTTGGGTGTCGAGGTCGGTCACCCTGTCGACGCCGGTTCGTTCGATACTCTCGCTGCCGCGTGACGGATTCAGCTCGGGTGGGTAGAAGTGTGCACCGAAGTCGACGACGGTGAACTCGTCAGTGATGGTACTCTTTCCGGTCATCGTGTGCTACTGTCAAACCCACCCTACAAAAGGTCGCACGATGGCCGGGGCGACTGCGTCCCTCACGGTTCCACCCACGGCTCCGACACCGAATCGCCGAACAGTTCACGCATCAGGACGACGATGCTCTCCGGGGGGAACTGTCCGCGTTCGGTGACGACGGCGTCGAGGTAGCGCGGCGGCGTCACGTCGAACGCCGGGTTCTCCACGCGTGGGTCTCCGAGCTCCGCGCCCCGCGCCGCGGAGATGACCTCTTCGGCGTCTCGCATCTCGATTTCGACGTTGTGTCCCGTCAGCGTCGCCGGGTCGAGTTTGAGCGTCTGGGCGGCCACGACGATCGGCGTCCCCCGGTCGCGGGCGTTGACCGCGAGACCGCTCGTGCCGATTTTGTTGATGACACTGCCGTCGGCCGCGATGCTGTCGGCCCCCACGAGGACGTGGTCGACATCGTTGAGGTAGCGTCGGGCGGCGTTGTCCACGATGAGTGTCACCGGAACGCCGAGTTCGGCCAACTGTTTGGCGGTGATGTGGCCCTGATTTCGGGGTCTGGTCTCTTTGACGATAGCCGATAGCTCTTTGCCCTGCTCGACTGCCGCCTCGAGACAGGAGACCACGGCGGTCGAGTGACAGTGCAGCATGACGACGTCGCCGTCGCGGAGTCGATTCGCTCCCACTTCACCGAGGTCGCGCTGGGCGGTTTCGAGCCGAGTCCGAAACTCGTCGGCCCGGTGGATGACGTCCTCTCGGAGGTCCTCGACGGTGACACCCGACATGTCGCGGAGAACGAACCGCATCGTGTTCGGCAGACTCACCGCGGATGGCCGGGTGTCGAGGAGGACGCGCGCGGCGGCACGCATCTCGGCGCGGAACGACTCGGGCGAGTCGGCGTCGCTGGCTTCGGCCTGCGCTCTGAGGGCCCCCGCAGCGACGTCGGCTATCTTCGCCGCCCCCCGGACGGCCATGGTGTCGATATCTTCGGCGACCCGGCTGACATCGGGGTGAAGCTCGTTCATGTCGGGTTATTTGCTCTCCGAACGTATAAGCTCCGCAGACCGGACAGACGAACGTCTCGTCTCCGCTTCAGACGTGCTCGACGAGCGCCTCGTCCCGACTTCGAACTCGAACCGGTTCCGACCGCGAGCGGAGGCCCTCTGCGTCCGCGAGCTTGGGGTCTGTCTCGGCGTAGATGGTGAAGAGCGGGTCGCCCGTCTCGACCTCGTCGCCGACGCCGCAGTGGAGGTAGATGCCCGCACCCTTGTCCTTCGGAGCACCCGCTCGCCGAGCGATGTCGCTGACGAGTCGATTGTCGACGTTTGTGACGACACCTCCCTGGTCGGCGCTGGTCGTCCGCTGGTGGTCGCCGGTGACGAGGTCGTCTGGAGACACGTCGGGGTCGCCACCCTGTGCGTCGATGATGTCCCGGAAGGTCGAGAGCGCCCGACCGGAGTCGAGAATATCGGCCGCGTCGGCGTCGACGCCGCAGGACTCCAGCAGAATCGAAGCGAGGCGGACACTCTTCAGACGGAGTTCCTCGGGACCGTTACCGGCGAGCGTCTGCATCACGTCCCGCGCTTCGAGGGCGGGCCCGATTCCCCGTCCGATGGGCTCGGAGCCGCGCGTGATGGCACACTCGACGCGCACGTCGAGGTGGTCTGCGACCCGTTTGAAGTCGTCTGCGAGTTCTCGGGCCGCCGCGAGGCTGCTCACCTTCGCCCCTTCCCCGTACGGGATGTCGATGACGACGTGGGTGGACCCGGCGCTCTTCTTCTTCGACAGCACCGAGGCGATGAGTTGTCCCGTCGGGTCCAGCGACAGCGGGGTCATCGCCCGGATTATCTTGTCGTCGACGGGCGAGAGGTTCACCGCGCCACCCCAGACCACACAGCCACCGACCCGCTGGACGATGTCGCGAATCTCGTCGGCGTCGAACTCGACGTCGCACAGCACTTCCATCGTGTCGGCGGTTCCGGCGGGAGAGGTGACCGCCCGCGAAGACGTCTTGGGGATCTTGACACCCGCGGCCGCGACGATAGAGACGACGATGGGTGTCACCCGGTTTCCGGCGACGCCACCGATAGAGTGCTTGTCGGCGACGACGCCGTCGTCCCACCTGATTGTGTCACCGACGTCGGCCATGCACTCGGTGAGGTGCATCGTCTCCTGTAGCGACATTCCCTGGGTGTATAAGCCCGTGACGTACGCGCCCAGTTCGACGTCAGAGAGCCGGTCTTCGTTGATGTCGCGGACGATGCGGTGAATTTCGTGCTTTTCGAGTTCGATGTCGTCGAGTTTCTTTCGGATGTAGTGAACGGAATTTGGCTGCGGTGCGACTGTCACGTCGACCGGGCCGGCGATGTGACCGAGACTTCGCGTGACGGCGAGGTGACCCGGGCTGACGAGTTCGTCGGTCAGTTCCACGATTCCGACGGTGGTGTGCCCGTCGTGGGATATCTGTACGCGGTCGAGGGGATGTACCCCCAGTTCCGCTGCGTCGACGGTGTTGAGGATGACGGTGGGAGTTCGCGTCCCGAGGTCGATTTCCTCGGCGTAAAGTTCCATGGTACCGTGGTTGGACGGCCGGCCGAATAAACACCCCCAGTCACGGTTCTCTGTCTCGAAACCGTCAGTTACAGTGAGACACGATGGAACCCATCCGACAGTTCGTCCTCGACCTCCTGAAGCCCCAGACGCCCTCGATAGTCGAGCTAACCCGGTGGTTCGCGTCGACGACGACCCGTGCGGGAGCCGTCGCCACACACGTTGCCGACCTGACTTCCAGCGTTCCGGTCGAGACTGCGAACGCGCGTCGTGTTACCGGGACGACAGGGCGACGGTTGCTGATTCTACGGACGTGAGAACCATCGTTCGTTTATATAGAACCACCAGTCGTCTGTAAAGATGTGAGGTAATCAAAATGACCACGAACACATTCGAGAGCAGGATTGGCGGATTGACAGTTACCGGCAAGGCACACAGCCTCTCGGCGTGGTTCATCCTCGCCCTCCGGCTAATGATGGGTGCCGCGTTCACCTACGCCGGTATCGAGAAGATTCTGAACCCCTTCAACGCCGGAGGCTACCTGGCCAACGTGGCGGCGACGAACGGCAACCCGCTGGCACCGATGTTCGCCTGGATGGGTTCGACGCCCTGGTTCGTCGACCTCGTCAACGTCGCCGTGCCGTACGGGGAACTCGCCATCGGGCTCGGCCTCATCTTTGGGGTGATGACCCGACTGGCGGCGTTCTTCGGGGCGCTCATGATGCTCATGTTCTACTTCGGGAACTGGAGCATCGAACACGGACTCATCAACGGCGACTTCGCCTACATGCTCGTGTTCCTGACCGTCGCGGCGCTCGGTGCGGGCCGCATCCTCGGCCTCGACCCGATGATCGAGCAAATCAAGGTGGGCGGCGTCCCGCTCGTCGAGAAGTACCCCGCGGCCGAATACGTCCTCGGCTGAGCGGTCGAGGTCCAGCCACCCGAGGATCTAGTCTCCCTTCTATCGAACTCTCTCGACTCGTCGAATCGGATTACGGGTCACTGAAAACGGAGATAATCACGGTGCGCTGGACGTTTTCCGAGTTGGTTTTCGAGGAGTTATACCGTCGCGTGGCGCTGGATGAGCGTCTCGAAGTGACTCTTGTCCCGAACGCCCACGACCTGTTCGACCGGGTTCCCGTCGGCGAAGAGCACGAGCGTCGGGACGCCCCGTACTTGATACTGTGCGGCGAGCGCCTGCTGGGAGTCGATATCGACCTTGGCGACGGCGGCATCCGTCTCGCGGGCAAGGGCCGCGACGGTGGGCTCGAGCATCTTGCAGGGCCCACACCAGTCGGCGTAGAAGTCGACCAGTACCACGTCGTACTTCGAGACGAGTTCGTCGAGGTGGTCGGGACCGGTGACGTGGAGCGGCTCCGCTGGAGCGGTGTGGGCTTTTTCGGACTGTCCGTTCCCCTCGACTCGCTCCGCGAGGGCTTCGCGTTTTCGCTGTCGAATCTCTTCCAGTTTGTCTGTTTCTGTCATTACTCTCTCCTTGTCGGTGCTCGGCCTTAACAGTTTTGTACAGATTGCACAATAACGATTGAGGGCCGGGACGAGGCGACCCAGGAGGTGTACGACCAAAACTCCTAGTCTCGAGACAGCGAACACGTGATGACCGCGAATCTAACGGGCGTGAGTACCAAATCGACCAGGACGCCGGTTTGGAGGGGAAGGCCGAAGACGAGACTAGCCATACCGGCCAGCAGCGCGCCGGTCGTGACGACGCCGAACCCGACGGCGAGCAACTCCAGGGACTCACTGTCGGTTCGGCGAGCGGCGCTGAAACTGAGGTAGATCAAGAGGTCGCCGAGAACCATGATACCCGTTTTCGCGACGACGATACCGGTGGCGAGCGACGTCAGGTCGGCCAGGACGGGCCCATCACGTCTCCTTTCGGACCTCCGCCCAGAGGGAGGCGAGTCGTTCGTCGGCCGTCCGCTCGGGGTGGGAAACCGATGCCGAGAGGTCGAGCGATTCGGTGAGTTCGATGGTCACCGACTCGAAATCGACTTCGTAGAGCGTCGCGTGGTGGCCGTCCGAGCGAAGCGCAGTGCGCTCGTTCAACAGCGTCGCGTCCGTCAGGAGGTCCAATTTCCGATAGGTGGTCGACAGGGGGATGTCGCACACGTCGGAGACGGTGCTGGCGGTCATCGGTTCGGAGAGGTTGGTGATGATGGTCCGAGCGATGTCGTCTTCAAGCGCCCCGACGACGACCTCGAAATCGGGTTCGTCACTGCCGAACCGGTCGCGACCCATTGGACGGAGATTCTCGACCAGCTATTTAATGACTTGGGGGGTCTCGAACGCGTCAATCCGAGGAACTCAGCGTTCGCCGTCCGATGGTCTGTCGTAGGCCCCTGCCTTTCTGAGCGCCCCGGCGCGTCGAAGGACAGCGGGTGTCCGACAGACGCCGGGGTGACCGGCCGCCTGCGGGACCGTACAGTTGTTACAGTTTTCACAGACGACACGGCCGTCGGCTGACTGGCCGAGCAACCGGGCCGGGAGACGGCGAGTTGTTCGAGGGATGGATTCGCCGCGCGAAACTCGGCGTGCCACGTCTCCATGCTCCGTAGCCCGCCGTGTTCTAACTGGATGGCGATGTGCGAACCGTGCTCGTGGATGCGGTCGGTCAATCGAGAGAGTCGAGAGACGAACTCGGGGTCGCTGACGTGGGTCATTCCGGGGGCGGCACGGCCACCCGACGGGCGAACGATTGTCGCCCCCTGACAGACGAGTCCGGCACCCGCGGCGGCCGCCGGTTCGAGTTCGTCGACCAGTGCGTCAACGGCGTCCGCACCGTTACCAGCGCACTCGAGCAGCGGTGCGCGGTAGAGTCGATTCGACAGCGTGAGGCTGCCGATTTCGACCGGGTCCTCCAACCGTGGCATGACCGCCACTTCGGGTTCAGTATCGAAAACTCCGTTGGCCGCCCTGACCCCCGGTATCACGTTCCGGTCTGTACCTCGTCGGCGACGGCCGCTATCGTCTCGAACTCGGCGTCGCTGTAGGCGATGAATCGAACGTCCGACAGCGATTCGGGGTCGTAGCGAGCGATTTCCTCGGAGATGATGCGGGCACCCTCACGGAGCGGGAATCCGGCGACGCCGCAGCCGAGCGCCGGAATCACCAGTGACCGACAGCCCCGTTCGTCGGCGGCCGTCAGTGCATTTCGCGTCGCGTTCCGGATACTCGTCGCGGTCGCTCGTCCGTCGCCGTAGTGCGGCATCGCCGCGGCGTGGACGACGTACCGGGCATCCAGGTCGTATGCCCCGGTGACGGCGACCTGGCCGAGTTCGACCGGGCCCTTGCTCACGGCCTCGTCGTCGAGACCGGAACCGGCCGCCCGTCTGAGCGCCCCAGCGACGCCAGACCCCATCTTGAGACTGGTTCCCGCGGCGTTGACGAGTGCGTCGGCCTCCTGTGTGGCGATGTCGCCCTGCACGACGGCGAACTCCATACGCGACGTATCGGCCCGGATGCCGAAAAGTGTTCGTCGGAGCGGGACTCGACGCGGGTCGAGGCGTCGACCCGGGCAGTCGTCGCCCGCCCGCAGGTGGGTGTCCCCATACATATAACTGCGCCGACGGGCTAGCCAGACGCATGAACGACGACTGTCCGTCTTCGGGTTCAGCGCGTCATCGCGGCGGCGAATCGGCGCGTCTCCACGGGGGCGAGCCAGGGCGTCCCTCCGTCGGCCTCCAATGAATCGTCTCAACCCCCGCGTGCAACTACTCTGGGCCCTCAGGTACACCGCGACCGCCGTCTTTCTCGGCATCCTCGGCGGAATCGCCCTGAGAACCGTCGCCCCACGGGTCGGACTCTCACCACCGTCGTGGGCACCCGTGGCTCTGGGCACCCTCGCCCTCCTCCTCGGCCTCGCCTACGCAGTCGCGCGATATCGACTGTGGCGCTACGAGATTCGAGAGGACTCGATATACCTCGAACGCGGCGTCTTCACGCGGGTCCGAACCGTGGTCCCGTACGTCCGCATCCAGCACGTCGACTCCGCCCGCGGACCCGTAGAGCGACTGGTGGGGTTGGCCAACACCGTCGTCTACACGGCCGGCTCACGCGGGGCCGACGTGAGAATTCCAGGGCTGACGCCGGCCGGGGCCGACGACTTGCGCGAACGGCTCAAGCGGCTAGCCATACGCGCCGAGGGTGAGGACGCGGTATGAGACTGTCCCCGCTGTCGGTCCCGTACCGGGTCGTCGAGCGCGGGACGAGCATCGTCTTTCCCCTCCTGTTCGTGGCCCTCTCGGGCGCGGCGTTCATCCCCGGCGGGTTCGGCCCATTCGCCTTCGTGGGACTGGCGGGGCTGGTGGTCGTCCTGCTCGTCGGTTACGAGGTGGCCTACTACCAGCGCTTCGAGTACGTGCTGACCGAGGACACGCTCGACATCGAATCCGGCGTCCTCTCGCGTCGGAATCGAGAGATTCCACTCCGACGCATCCAGAACGTCGACATCCACCGCAACGTCGTCCAGCGAGTGCTCGGCATCGCCGCCGTCGACCTGGAGACGGCAGGCGGCAGCGACACCGAGGGCAGCATTCGGTACGTCTCCTTCGAGGAGGCAAAGCGACTCCAGCGGGACATCGGGCGTCTCAAGCGTGGTGGCGACGCCTCCGAGTCGACGCCGGCGACCGAACCACTGTTCGCCCTCGACGACCGGGAACTGGCGCTCGTCGGGGCGCTGTCGTTCGACCTGCGACTGCCCGGGTTGCTGTTCGTCCTCGTACCGACGCTGGGGTCCGTTGTGGGGCCGTTTCTGCCGACGAGCGCAGGAACCGTCGTCGCCATCGCAACCGGGGTGATGCTGTTCGTGGCCGTCGTCCTGGTCTCGTGGGTGGTGGGTGCGACAGTCACCGTCCTCAACTACTACGGGTTCAAACTCGACCGAATCGGTGACGAACTCACCTACGAACGCGGGCTGTTACGTCGGTACGACGGGTCGATTCCATTCGACAAGATACAGACGCTCACCATCCAGGACAACCCGTTGAAGCGGTACGTCGGCTACGCGACACTCGCCATCGAGACGGCGGGATACGGCACGAGTGGCGGGCCGAATCGGAGCGGGTCGGAGGCGGCGGTTCCGCTCGCGACCACCGACCGAGTGCTAGCGCTGGCCCGTGAAATCGAAGCGTTCGGCGACCCGGAGTTCGAGCGACCACCGAAGCGAGTGCGACGGCGCTACGCCGCCCGCTACCTCATCGCCCTCGGCGTCGTCGTCGCGGGACTGTTCGGCCTCGAGACGGTGGCCCGAGCGGGACTTCCGTGGTACGCACCCGCAGCGTTCGTCCCCGTCATCCCCGTGGCCGCCCACTACAAGTGGAAGCACCGCGGCTACTGGCTCGGCCCCGAGCACGTCGTCACCCGAAACGGCGTCCTCAGCCGGGAGACCAAGATCGTTCCCTACTATCGCATCCAGACGGTCATCGACTCGCGGACGGTGTTCCAGCGACGGTGGCGACTGGCGACGGTCACCGTCGACACTGCCGGGTCGCTCTCGCTGATGAATCAAGACGCCGCCGCCGTCGACGTGGACGTCGAAACCGCGAATCGACTCCGCTCGGCACTCGACGAACGACTCCGCGCCTCGCTGGTCGAGCGACGCCAAGAACGGATTCGGCTCCGACAGGAGCGTCTCGCGGACGGCACCGAATCGGACTCGGTAACCGTAGCAGAAGCAACACGCGACGTCGATTCCGACGCAAGCGAGACGGATGCCGAGTCGACTGCTCGCACAGACGAGCACTCGTCGGTCGGAACCGAGTCGACGCAGTCGGGCGGCCACCACTCCGAAGGACCCCCTGACGGGTAGGCCGTCCCGCTGGCGAGCGACCCCGAGAATCAGCGAGTGCCGCAGGGGTCACTCGCCGCGGGCGGCCTCGACGGCGTCCACGAACGCTCGGGCGTTCTCGGTCAGTGTGGCGAAATCACCGGCTTCGACCGCGTCGCGGTCGACGAGCGCACTCCCGACGCCGACGACTGCGGCACCCGCCCTGACGAACTCGCCGACGTTCGAGCGGTCGAGACCGCCGGTCGGCATCGTCTGAATCTGGGGCAGCGGTCCCCGCATCGCCGCGAGGTGACCGGGTCCGAGGGTCGAGGCGGGGAACACTTTGACGATGTCCGCACCAGCCTCCGTCGCTCGAAGCGCCTCGGTGGGCGTCATCACGCCGGGGGCACACACCGCGTCGTATCGATTACAGGTCTCGACGAGGTCCACGTCGAGCGTCGGTGAGACGACGAACTCGGCACCCGCGAGCAGCGCGGAGCGGGCCGTCTCGCCGTCGAGGACGGTTCCCGCACCGACGAGCGCCTCGTCGCCGACCGACCCGGCAACGTCCGAGATGAGGTCGAGAGCGCCGGGCGTGTCGACGGTGAGTTCGACGGCGGTGACGCCGCCGTCGACGAGCGAAGAGACGGTGTCGACTGCGGTGTCGGCGTCGGCACCTCTGACGACGGCGACGACGCCGCTGTCGAGGATGCGTTGCAAGACGGCGCGCCTCGCGCTTGCGGACATGCGGGTCTGTTGGCGACCGTCCGTAAAAAGTAACGAGGCCGCCGCGCTCGAGGAACGTCCCCGCATCGGTGCGACGTCACCGACACCTCACAAGGCCCCCAACGACGGAACCGATGAAACGGGCGGAGACGCGTTTCGGGGCGACTGACACACACCCGGTGAGGCCTCCGTCGACGTAGGGTCACAACCCCCTAATCGACCAGGTCGTCCTCGCGGGCGACCAACCCGTCTGCGCTGGCGACTAGCCGGCTTTCTGGAGGGACTGAAGGCTTATTCTGCGCGCAGACAATAGGAATCCATGCGCTGGTCCGGCGCACACAGCCACCACGGGCCGTGGAGACTCGGCGTCGCCGCGGTCGCCGGCGTCGTCGCGGCCGCCGTCCTGGGAGTAGTCTCGAGCGTGCTGTCACCGCTCGCAATCGCCGTCACCGTCTACGTCGTCAGCGTCGTCTTCGTCGGCGTCGCCGTCGGTGTCGCGACCCACCCAGTGACACTGGTCGCCCTCGCAGTCGGCCTCTCGGCATTCGGAATGCTGAGCGTCGTCGGTGGCAACGGCGGGCTCTACGTCTACCCGCTACTCGCGGCGACCCCTGTCACGCTCGTCTGGGCGGCGTTTCGACAACTTCGCGGAACGAGCGTCACACAGTGAGGCGGTCTCTCGACTTACTCCGTCCACGGAATTGCGACAGAGCCGACGGCGAAGAGTGCCACGGCCAGCACCGCGAGGACGACGAGGTTGATGACCCAGTCACCACCGGAGAAGGTAAGCGCCCGGACGCCCCGTGCGAAGTAGGTGAGCGGCGAGAGCGCAACGACGGGTTGGAACCACGTGGGGAGGAGGTCCGGCGTGACGAACGTCTCCGAGAGGAAGAGTATGGGGAGTGCGAAGGCGTTACTCGCCGCGATGACGCCGTCCTGAGAGTCGGCGAGACGGCCGATGACCGCACCGAGCCCGCAGAAGACGGCCACGCCGAGGGCAACGAACGGAACGATGGCGACCAGCGCGGGCGAGACCGGAATCGCCGCGCTCGTGAGGGCGACCGTGAGGGCGAGTACCAGCAAGCTGGCGAGCCCGATGATGAGGACGTTCACGAGCGTCTGGGCGAAGAGCCACTCTCGCGGTGTCAACGGCGTCGTCGCCAGCTTCTCGAATCGGTTGCCCTCGCGGTGTCGAGCGATGGTGCTGCCGACGCGAGAAAGGGGCGTAAAGAGGACGACGACGCCGAGATATCCCGGCAGGTAGTACGCCGGTGGCTCGGCGAACAGGCCGCCGCCGGTCGGTTGGGTCTGTACGAGTGCGCCGAAGATGACGACGATGATGAGCGGGAAGAAGAACGTGAAGAAGACGGCCGTCCGACGGCGGAGGAACGACGACCACGCCGCCCCGAACTCTGCGCGCGTCCGCGAGAGCGAACTCATCGCTCACCTCCAGCGGGCGCGGGAGCGACTGTGGTCTCGGACGGCGCTCGGTCGAACGCTTCCCCGGTCAAGCGCAAGTACACGTCTTCGAGGTCCGGCTCCTTCCAGACCAGTGAATCGTAGGTGACGCCGTGAGATTCCAGCGTCCGCACGGCCTCGCCGATGTCCGTCGGGTCGATGCCGACGAAGACGAGGTCGCTCCCCTTGGCCTCGACGGCGACGTCGATGTCACCGAACTCGGATTCGGCGACGGCCGAAGATACCGCCGTCACGTCGAACGCGCCGTCCGGCGAGGAGTCCACGTGAACGACGAGGCGACTCTCGCCTCCGTGGTCGGCGACGAGGGAGGACGGCGACCCGACGGCGAGGAGCGACCCGTTCGCCAGCAGGCCCACCCGGTCTGCGAGGTGCTGTACCTCGTCCATCGAGTGGCTCGTGAGAAACACGGTCGCCCCGCCGTCGGCGAGCGACTCGACGAGGTCCCACACCGCCCTGCGTCCGGCGGGGTCGATGCCCGTCGTCGGTTCGTCCAGGAAGAGAACGTCGGGGTCGTTGACGAGTGCGGTGCCGACGCACAGCCGTCGTTGCTGGCCGCCCGAGAGGTGCTCGTACCACGTGTCGGCGGCGTCTTCGAGGCCGACCGACGCCAGCACCGCGTCGGTGTCTCTGGCGTGGTCGTACAGGCCGGCGTAGTAGGCGACGAGTTCGCGGGCGGTGAGCCGCGACGCCGGCGAGAACGACTGCGGTAACAGCCCGATACGCGAGGGGTCGACCTCGCCGGGCGGCGAGCCGAGGACCCGAACGCGGCCGGCGACGGCGACGGTCCCCGTGAGACCGCGGACGAGCGTCGTCTTCCCGGCACCGTTGGGACCGATGAGTCCGAACACCTCGCCCGCGCCGACCGAGAGGGAGACGCCGTCGAGTGCGACCGTGTCACCGTATCGTTTCGCAACGTCGTCGGCGACCAGTACCTCGTCCATACTCACACTCGCCACGTCCGGGTCGTAAGGATTCCGTTCGAGCGCAGGGGCGAGTGGTCGCCCCACGTCGAACCCGTCCGTGCCGTCGTCTAGACCGATTCGCTGGCGGATGCACTCGCGCCGACGTACGGCCTGACGCGGCGAACGATTTCGTCCACGTCGTAGTCGTCCTCGGACACGTCGAACAGGCGGTCGCCGTCGGCGGAGACGGTGAACACCCCGTCGTCACCGGTTACGAGAGCGACCGCGTCGAGTTCCGCCCCGAACTGCTCGAGCAGTGCGCGCTGGACCTCCTGCGCCCGCGGGAGCATGCCGCAGGGGACGCAGTATTCGATGTCGACTGTCGGCATGGACGGTGGTTGGACCCGTCGACAGAAAAGGCTGTTCGACGACGCCTGGCTGTTCGACGACGCCTGGCTGTTCGACGGCGTGTTCGACGACGCCGAACCGCTCGACTGCGTCGTCGTCACCGACCGAAGGGCCGCCAGTACAGCAGCGCGACGGTCACCACGAAGACGAGCGTCGAGAGGTCGTACGAGAGAGAGGTCGTCGCCGCCGCGAGTGCCGACCCGCTGCCGAAGACGCCGGTGGCGAGGGAGGCGAGAATCGGCCACGAACAGGAGACGCACGAGAGCAACCCGAGTACGCCTGTCACGGCCGCACCCGCGGCGTCGACGACGGTGGCGTAGACGAGATACGTCAGCGCGAGGTAGCCGACGACGCGGGCGGGCATCAGAATCAGGTTCACCACGTCACCGTTGTAGATGAGCGCCGGCCCCCACCCCGGTTGGAGGAGCACGACGCGGACGCCCTCGGAGCCGCCGGGGAGGGCCGCGGTCACGAGTCCCCCCGCCACCGCGAGCACCGCGAAGTAGCCGACGGCGACGAGCGCGGCGACGCGCTTCGTCCGACGATTCGACGGGGCGACCCGCGTCGTGACGATGGCCCAGATACCGACGGTAATCCACACCAGTCCGTACAGCGTGTACCGCACCGGTGTGAGCGTCGCGCCGGTGGCGACGAAGTAGAGCAGCACGAACACGAGTTCGGTGTTGACGACGAGACCGGCGAACAACAGCGTCTCCCTCGACGGCAACCACTCCTTCGAATCGACGGCGAGATTCATATCGCGAAGGTGTCGACGACGATGGCGAGCAACACGACCCCGAGGTAAGCGTTCGAGGCGAAGAACGCGCGGAACGCGGCGCGCTCGGTCTGTTCGTAGTGCAGTCGAACGACCGTCCACAGGAAGACGCCGCCCAGGAGCGCGCCGGCACCGACGTACAGCCACCCCAACCCGTCGGAGAGGCCGAGTGCCGCCGCCGCGACGAGTGTCGCGCCGAGGTACCACAGGATGTGTTTTCGGGTGACGGTGTCACCGCGGACGAGAGGCATCATCGGGAAGCCGCCGCGTGCGTAGTCGTCTTTGTACGCCAGCGCGAGGTTGTAGAAGTGTGCAGGCGTCCACAGGAAGATAAGTACCCCGAGTGCGATTCCACCCAACCCAACCTCGCCCGTGACGGCAACCCAGCCGATGAGCGCCGGGAGCGCGCCCGCCGCACCGCCGATGACGGTGTTCTGGACGGTGTTCGGCTTGAGGATGAGCGTGTAGACGACGCTGTAAAACACGATTGCAACGAGACCCAGGACGGCTACGAGGAGGTTCACCGAGACGAACAGTGCGAGCGACGCGAGCGTGAGAACGAAGCCGAACGCCAGCGCGCGACGCACGGGCACGAGGTCCGTCGCCAACGGGCGGTCGCTCGTTCGCGCCATCCGTCGGTCCACGTCGCGTTCGAGAACGTGATTGAACGTCCCCGACGCGCCGATCGAGAGGACGCCCCCGCCGAGGGTGGCGATGATTGTCGATGCAGTGAGGTTGGGTCCGCCCGCCAACCCCATGCCCGCCGCGGCGACCAAACACAGGAGCCACATCAGACGCGGTTTCATCAGCCGGAAGTAAGCAGACGCCGTCGCTTTCAGCCGAGCGCGTGGGGCGGTCGGTACCGGTGGGCGGTTCTCCCGCGTCGGCTCTGCGGCCATCTCAGGGGGTGCAGTCGGTCGGTCGTCCGCATCGCCGGTCTGCCGTTCGAGCGTCCACGCGAGTGCGAGAACCAACCCGCCGAAAATCGTCACGCCGATGGCGAGATGCACCATCGAAAGCGCCATCGACTCGCCGCTGAGCGCGACCACAGCACCTAGGGCCGCCTGCGCCGGGTACAGAAGCGCGGCAATCCAGATGGTTCTTCGGACGCGAGTGTCCTGGACGCGCCGGGCCAGAACGGCCAACACGAGGATAGCGATGCCGACGATTGCAGCCACGACGCGGTGTCCAACGGCGATGTAGCCGTTCGTGGTCGCCGGGACCGTCCAGCCGTCACCGCACGCGGGCCACGCCGCGCAGGACGCCGCCGCGTCGGTCAGCGAAGTCGTCGCTCCAACGAGTAACAGCAGGTAGACGCCCATTGCCGTCGCAGCGAGCAAGGCCGTAACACGATCCGGAGAGTCTGTGGAAGCCACGGCTGTCTCCTGTGGCGGTTAGACGTGCCGGTATTTAGGCCCCCCGCTTTTTCTGATGGGATGGCAACGACGGAGATGTCGACCCCGACGCTCGAACACGAGTACCGTCGCCGACCGAACGCAGACCCGAAACTGACGCCGACCGAACAGAGCCTCGCACGCGTCGGACTTCTCGAATCTCGAATCGGGAGAGACTCCCGAGACCGGTCCTCTTCGCTCGGAGTGGGATAGGCCCCCGAAACAGGCACTCGGTGCCGATTTCGGTGCCGAAGCGTGCCGTCTCGAGACGAGAGCCCGGCGAGAGACCACACGACAGTCGCGGCATTCGAGGCGAGTCAGTAGGTATTTAGGGAGGAGATTCTAACGCCAAACTAGCATGAAAAACTCGCGCGTGGCGCTCGCGTCACTGCTCTCCCTGGCAGTTCTTGCGCTCGTCGCCGACCCGGTCGCGGCGCAAACGTCGACCACGTCCAACCTCATCAATCAACTGAACGAGGAATTGCTCATCGTGGCCATCCCGATTACGCTACTGACGGAGGGAATCCTCATTTACACGGTGTGGCGCTTCAGCAAGAGTGACGAAGCGAAGCCAACCATGGAGAACCGGCGATTGGAGATCAGCTGGACGATTGCGACGGCCATCGTCCTCCTGTTCGTCGGCGTCGCCTCGTACGGCGTGCTCGCCAACGACGAAGTCACGTTCCAGGCGGGTCAAGACCAAGTCGCCCCCGACGAGAACGACGTACTCGTACAGGCAGAAGCGTTCCAGTGGGGATGGGAGATGACCTATCCACGTGAGAACGTCACCTCCGGCACCACGATAGTCGTCCCCGAGGGACAGGACGTGTACATCCGGGTGACCTCGCGCGACGTGCTCCACGCCTTCCACGTTCCCGAAATGGGGCTGAAGCAGGACGCGATGCCCGGTGAACCCACCGTCATCAAGACCACGCCCCTCGAGCAGGGCACCTACCAGGGGTACTGTGCAGAGTTCTGTGGCGTTGCTCACTCGCAGATGTACTTCACGGTCGAAGTCGTCTCTCAGGAGGACTACGATAGCTGGCTTCAGGAACAACAAGGTGACAACGGGTCCGAAGCAGGCGGGAACTCCTCGGCGTCGCTCGTCGCCGCGGCGAACTAACTAACTGACTAACTAACTAACTAAGTAACCGAACCACGGCGGTTTCGGTCAGCGCTAACACGTCGACTGATTTCTCTTCACACGTCTCCGACTGTAGACAGGGACGTCCGACGACGACCGCGACACGAGCCCGTTCGACGACTGTCACGATGTAAACGCGCCCCGGCAGCGCATATCCAAGGCACTATCTCCGGGGAAGATAATCGACTCCTATGAGCGTCGTCCTCCTCGTCGTCGGACTCGCAGTCGCCGCGTTCGTCGGGTTCAACATCGGTGGGTCGTCGACCGGCGTTGCGTTCGGTCCGGCCGTCGGGAGTGGCGTCCTCTCGAAGTTCGCTGCGGGAGTACTCATGAGCGTGTTCGCCCTGCTCGGCGGGTGGACGGTGGGCCGAAACGTCGTCGAGACGATGGGTGGCCTCATCGTTCCACGGGCGCTCTTCACTCTCGAAGCCAGCATCGCGGTCCTCTTCTTCATCGGGTTCGCCCTGTTTCTCTCGAACGTCGTTGGCGTGCCCGCATCGACGTCGATGACGGGCGTCGGTGCAATCGCCGGCCTGGGCCTCGCGACGGGCCAACTCAACTGGGACGTCGTCGGGCGAATCGTCGGGTGGTGGCTCGTCTCGCCGATTATCGCGTTCTGGGTGAGCGGTGTCATCGGTCGCTACTTCTACCCGAAACTCGCCGCTCGTCTGGCGGTGACACAGTCGAGCGGCGCACTACTGACGCTCGACCGGTCTGGAAACGTTCCACGGCCCGTCCTCGGCCCGAACACGACGAGACGGGAAGTCGCCGGCACGGTGATGGTAATCGGCATCAGTTGCTTCATGGCGTTCAGTGCAGGCGCGAGCAACGTCGCCAACGCGGTGGCACCACTCGTCGGGAACGAATCGCTCAGCATGAACGAGGGGATTCTCCTCGGATCGGCCGCGATCGCCGTCGGTGCCTTCACCATCGCCCGGCGCACGCTCGACACGATGGGTAACGACCTCACCGAACTCCCACTGATGGCGGCTCTCATCGTCGCCCTCGTCAGTTCGAGTATCGTCACCCTGCTCTCTGCACTCGGCATCCCGGCCAGCTTCGTCATCATCGCAACCATGAGTATCGTCGGTCTGGGGTGGGGGCGAGCGACCCGTAGCGTGACGCTGTCGGAGACCGTCGGCGGGACGCCGAACGTCACGGTCGACGCCCTCGCTGCGGACGGACGGGCCGTCCCGACCATCGGAGACACCGACACGATACCGAATCCGGTCGTGGAGTCCGACCCCCTCGGGAGCGACAACGGCGGTGACATCGAGGGTGCCGACCTCTTCAAACCAGCGACCACCGCCCGCGTAATCCTCCTCCAGAACTTCGTTCCCTCGGTGGCAACGGTGGCGGCATACCTCCTGTTTCGGTTCGTCCCGGTACTCTAGACGATTCGGTCGGCGACGATAGCGGACGCGCGAGGGAGTTGATGATCCGACTCAGCAGCGCCGTTCGACGATGCGGTCGATTATCTGGCCGGTCGAGAGAAGCTCCCCCTCGTATTGGGGGGAGCGCGGCGACGCCCGTCTAACCTCGCAGTCGACACCGCGGGCCGTGAGCGCGGCCTGAATGGCCTCGTCGTCGTGATGCTGGTCGTACCCCAGTGCGATGACGTCGGGCTGAATCTCCTCTATCGGGACGAAGATGTCCTCGGGATGGCCTAACAGGGCTTCGTCGACGACGCCGAGGGCCGCCACCATGTCCCGTCGCTGTTGGTCCGGGAGAATCGGCGGTTGCTTGTGCGTTACGTTCGACCGCCGGGCTATGATGACGTACAGTTCGTCACCCATCGCCGCGGCGTCTCTGAGGTAGTGAAGGTGGCCGGGATGGAGGATATCGAACGTTCCCTGTGCGATGACGATGGTCACCGTCGACCACTCCAAATCGCGTTCGTCACCCACACGGTTGTCACGTCGGTCTTCCGCGCGTCTATCAGAATCATAACTCCTCGTCGATGTCTTCCTGTGTGAAGTCGAAGAACGCCTCGTCCGGTGGCAACTCCACGTCGATGACGTCCAGGCCGGTCGGGTCGCCGCTGCTGTCGAATGCACGCCAGTCGTCGGGGCCGTACGGGGCCCCGAGAATGACGTGGACCACGCCGCGAGTGAACGTCGCCAGGTCGGCGTCGCTCGGATAGAGAACACCGTTCGGATGGGAGTGGACGGACCCAACGGCCCGCACGTCGTTCGGGACCATCCCGGTTCGGACGGTGGCACTCACCGGGTTCGACGTCGTTCCCGGGATGACGAGCACGTCGGTAATCACGGTTCCGTCCCGGTCGAGTCCGAGCGTTCTGGCGTCCTCTCCTCGAAGAAATCCCATGTACTCGTTCGGATGGGTTTCCTCGGCGGCTTCACGGACGAACGTGAGTGTCTCCTCGGCGATTCCGAGGAGTTTGCCCGACCGAAAGAGCGGCATACCCGAATCTGAAACGCGCGTACTTCTAAGGGTTGCGGAAGGGCAGTCACCAGGTGGGTTCCCCTCGAAAGCGTCAGTCATCCCCGCATCGCCCGAAGCACCGGGCAGAGCGGTCGCCCAATCGAGCGGGGCGGTCACCCAAACGACGAAAACAGCGCCTGCGCACGCGACGGCCACCCGAAAGCCCGGCCGATTGGAGAGCGAATTCGACTCCGAGGGCTCGACACCCGGTCGCGTGGGCGTCGCTCCATCATGAAACGCTTAACTTCTACCCACCACTTACCTCGCCCATGACTATTGAAAACGCCGGGGATTCCGGCGCAGGGTCAGATTCGCGACCCGTCGTCTATGATTTTGCTCCGAGCTGTACCAGAGACGACATCGAAGTTGGAAACGCGTACCACGCGGTGGTAAACGGCGTCGTCGATTACGGCGTCTTCGTCGACATCTCGGACCACGTGTCCGGTCTCGTTCACGAATCGAATCTCCAGCGTGACTACGGCGTCGGTGACCGCCTCATCGTTCGCCTCGACGCCGTTCGAGAGAACGGAGACATCGCGTTCACCGAAATCGACCCCGAGGACTACCGAACCGTCACCGTCGACCACGTCCCCGAGCGGACGCCGAT
>JBNJGG010000009.1:0-15116 GCA_051747545.1 Halobacteriota archaeon
CGCGTCGTGGAAGACGCGGGCGCACAGAGGATGGCGCGTCCCTCGGTCGTGACGCCACTACCGGGGACGTACACGAAGGCGTACTCGTGGTCGGGGGCCGAAAACCGAGTGAGATACCGGAGGTCGTCGTCGAACCGGTCGCCGACGTGGGCAAAAGCGACGGCGTCACCCGCGTTCAGGGCCGCATCGAGCGCCTCGTATTCCGTCCCCGGCTGGGAGGAATCCGTCACGGATCCGGGGCGGGCGGCTCCATGGCTGCGGTGAGCATCTCGTCGACGTCGGTGTCGCGGATTTCGTTGTGCAGCAGGACGCTGATGGGGAGGGTCGGTGCGCCGTCGATGAGGTTTTCGAGGAGGACCAGACGCTCGCGGGCCCGACTCATCCCGACGTAGAAGACCCGACGCTCGTTGTCGGTCAGGACGGGGACCGGGGAGGTCGTGCTCGTGAACTCGTCGACGCCGGGTATCGCCGTCGGATCGGGGACGGTCGCGGCCATCTGCTCGACGACTTTCTCGGTGAGATCGGTCGCGACGAACACGTGGTCGGCCTCACGGCCCTTCGCGCTGTGGATGGTGCCGACGCGAACGATGTTCGGGTCCATCTCGCGGTAGTCGTTCTTGAAGTAGGCGTCGATGGACTTGCGCTGGAAACTCGTTACCTTCCGAACCATGTCCCCGGCCGAAAGCCCGTCGGGCATGAACGGTGCGTACTGGCGGATTTCGGCGGCCGGAATCTCGAACTCGGTCAAATCGTCCACGTCTTCCTCCGCCTCGTACCCCTCGATGAGGTCGAAGAGGTCGTCACGGTCGTTGGTGCCGAACGCCGAGTCCTGTAGCATGTCGGCCAGTCGACGCGCCTGCAGGCCCGTAATCGGTTCGTCCTCGGCCATCTGCTCGACGGCGCGGACGTACTGAATTAGTCGGTCGGTCCACATCCGCTGGTCGGTCAGCACTTTGAACGGAATGCCCTCGGAGATGAACTCGTCGATGAACTGGAACAGTTGATACCGGGCCCGAAACAGCACCATGATGCTCTCGCTGTCGTCTTGCTGGACCGTGTACCGAACGTTGCGCACCAGGTTGAGCATCGACGGGTTCGGAATCGCCTCGACGACGCCGCCCTCCTTGCGGGGCCTGAGGTCTTTCTCCTGGCGTTTGTCGATGTGTCGAATCTCCTTGTTGACGACGTTGAGAATGTGAGACGGGAGGCGGTAGGAGTTCGGCAGGACGACGTCCTCGTCGCGGTGGGCGTCCAGCAGTAAGTTCGGGTCTGCACCCTGCCACGCGTAGACGACCTGGTCGTCGTCGCCGGCGAGGAGGATCGTCTCCACGTGCGGTTTCCACTCCTCGTAGACCGCGTACTGGAGGGTGGTTATGTCCTGGAACTCGTCGATGACGAGGTGGTCGACGTTCGGGAGCAGCGACCGCTGGGCCACCCGTTCGAGCATGTCGGCGAAGCCGACGAGGTTGTTCTCTCCCTTGTACGCCCGCCACGCGCGAATCGCCTCGGGGATGTCGACTCGGTCGTCCGTCGAGGGCCACGTCGGCGTGTACTTGTTCCCTTCCTGGGCGTTCGGGTCGATGTCCGGAGGAAGCCGAACGATCTCGACGTTCCACTGGAACGGGACGTCGTACCAGTCGGCGACGTCACGGCGAGTGCGCTGGAGCCACTGACTGGTGGCGATGATCTTGTTGCCGAGGGTGGTCGAGCGGGCGGTTCGCCTGGCCGCGCCGCTGTACTCGTCCTCGTACTCGAGGCCGTAGTCCTCACAGAACTCCTTTTTGTCCTTCTCGCCGACCACGTCGCCGCGGGAGAGATTGAGCAGGTCGTACGCCTTCGCGTGCATCGTACAGACGTTTCCCTGGAGGGTCCGTGGAGACGTGTCGAGACGCTCGGCGAGACGCTCGCGGACCTCGGCCGCAGCGGCCCGCGTGTAAGAGACCACGAGGATGTCCGAGATGTCCACGTCCCCGCCGTCGAGCATCTCCTCGACGCGGTCGAGTAACGCGGTCGTTTTCCCGCTGCCCGGTCCGCCGAACAAACGGGTGACCCTTGTTTGAGACTGGCTCATTGTTCCCGTTCACGGCCCGGTGTGGTATAAACAAAGTGGCTTATCAGTCGAGGTTCGACGGCGAAAAAGGCAGTTGACGTTACGGGTCTGGTCGCCACCCGCAAACGCCGCACTCGGTCGCGCTCGTCGCGTGTAACGCCCCGCAGTCGGGACATTGGAGTTTGTTATAGGAACGATCCCAGCGTACCGGTTCCGTCTCGTGACCCCGCTCTGCTAAAAACTGGTCGAACAGGTCGTCGTTGCCGGGTGCTGACGCCATACGTGACATGGTATGCCATAGCAATATTTAGGTCTGGTGGTTCGACTGTCGTCGGGGAGACAATCGCCGTGTCGGGTGAGAGGGACCGACGTGAGAGAAACGCCTCTTCGGGTCGGACAGAACACGCAAACAACGCCACACCGAACGGAGAAAGGGACCCCTCCGAGACAGGGCGGGACGAGACCGAATCTAGACCGAATCGAGGCCGTAGAGGTCGCCGTACTTCGAGGTCACGTAGTCGACGAAGTAGTCGGCGGTGAAATCCTCGCCGGTGGCCTTTTTCACGAGGTCGTTCGTCTCGTAGCGCTTGCCGTGCCGGTGAACGTTCTCGGTGAGCCACGCGTGCAGGTCGTCGAACTCGCCGGCCCGAATCTGGTCGTCGAGACTCCCGATGTCGTCCGCCGCCGCCGCGGCTAACTGTGCCGCCATGACGCTTCCGAGTGAGTACGTCGGGAAGTAGCCGAAGCTCCCGTGACTCCAGTGGATGTCCTGCAGACAGCCCTCTGCGTCCGTCTCGGGACGGATGCCGAGATACGACTCCATCCTGTCGTTCCAGGCTTTCGGGATGTCCTCGACGGCGAGGTCGCCGCTTATGAGTTCGCGCTCGATTTCGAACCGGAGGACGATGTGGAGGTGGTAGGTCAGTTCGTCGGCCTCGACGCGGATGAAGTTGTCCGTGTACACTTGACTGGCCGACTCGTAGGCGTCTCGAACCGTGAGGTCGCTGGCCGCGGGGAAGTACTCCCGAAACGTCGGGAGGAAGTGCTCCCAGAAGGCCTTCGACCGGCCGACGTGGTTCTCCCAGAGCCGCGATTGCGACTCGTGGACCGAGAGGTCTCGGGCCTCGCCGAGCGGGTTCCCGTACTCGTCGTCGGGGAGGCCGAGCTGGTAGGTGGCGTGACCGAACTCGTGGATAGTCGCCATGAGCGCGCCCAGCGGGTCGTCTTCGAGAAAGCGCGTCGTCACGCGGGCGTCGAACTGCGTCCCCGAAGTGAACGGGTGCGAGGAGGTGTCGAGGCGGCCGCGATCCCAGTCGTACCCGAGCATCGTCAGCGCCTCCCGCGAGAGTCCTTCCTGCGTCCCGGGGTCGAAGGTTCCCGCAAAGGCGTCGGTGGTGAGATCCGCCCCGGTCTCGCGTATCTCGTCTATCATCTCGACGAGGACCGCCCGAATCTGCACCAGGATGTCCTCGGCCTGCGACAGGGGAAGACACGGCTCGTAGTCCTCGAAGAGAACCTCGTAGGGGTCTCGCTCGGGGTCGATGTGCTCGGCGTACTGCCGCTTGAGGTCGACGAGCGTCTCGAGGTACGGCGCGAACGTCGAGAAGTCGTCTGCTTCCTTGGCTTCTTCCCACGCGGGGAGCGCTTCCGAGGTGGTCGCAGAGATCTCCTCGACCAGTTCGGTGGGGACGGCAGTCGCACGGTCGTACTCGCGGCGGATTTCTCGGACGACCGCCCGTTGCTCGTCGTCGAGGTCGCTCGATTCGAGTTCGTCCAACAGTTCTCCCACCTCGTCTTCGGTGAGAAGTTCGTGCTGAACCGCCGAGAGGCCCGACAGTTGCTTCGAGCGGGCGGGGGTCCCGCCTTTCGGCATCATCACCTGCTGGTCCCACTGCAGCAGCATCGCGGCGTCGTCGATGCTGGTGAAGCGGGCGACCTTCTGGAGGAGTCGGTCGTACGCGTCGGTCGTCGCTTCGGGGGAATCGTCAGACGACATCATCCTGAGTCAGGCCACCCTCGGTTATCAATTCGGCGCATCCGAATTGCCAGCTATCGACGGAGACTCGGCGGCACCGAGATAAATTCGGTAACACCGTTCGAGCGCGGCGAGGCTCACGCTCTCGGTCTTCGTGTGCGCTTCACCGATACCGGAGCCACCGCAGACGACGCAGGTCACCCCGGAATCGGCCAGCCACCCCGCGTCCGTGGCGTGTGGCTTGGTCACGAAACTTGGGTCGCCCGCCTGGGCCGCAGACGCCGCCTCGAGGACGGCGTGGGCGAACGCGTCGTCGTCGCACTGCATCGGCGGCCAGTCCTGGTCGACGCGCCACTCGACGCCGTCGACTTCCTCGACACGTTCGAGCGCGGCCCGGTCGCCGGGGACGGTGCGCTCGTCGATGGTCACCTCACAGGTGTCGGGGACGACGTTCCACGTCTCGCCGCCGTGTATCTGGGTGACCGCGAGACTCCCGTCGAGGTCGTGGCCCAGCACCGTCGCCTCTGGCACGTCGAGCGTGCGGACGATATCGACGGCCTCACAGGCCCGGTAGATGGCGTTCTCGCCCGCGCCGGGTTCACTAGCGTGGGCGGCCGTCCCGCTCGCCAGCAGCGTACTCGCTCGTCGCCCGCGGTGGGCGATGGCCGCGTCGGTTACGCCGGGAGTGGTGTAATCGGTCGTCCCCTCGCCGACGATGGCGTAGTCGGGGGCGAATCCGTCCTCGATAGCGGCCCGAGAGCCGACGCCGCCAACCTCCTCGCCGACGAAACTCGCGAAGACGAGTTCGGAGGCAGGGTCGGCGTCGCGGAAGGCGAGCATCGCCGCCGCCAGCGTCCCCTTCATGTCCGCGGTTCCGCGACCGTAGAGTCGACCCTCTCGCTCCTCGACGACGTAGTCGTCGCCGTCGAGTTGCTCGTCTGCGGGTGGGACGACGTCGTGGTGGCCGACGAGCGCGAGCGACCGGTCACCCTCGCCTCGGCGGGCGATGACGTTACCAGCGTCGTCACGGGTCACCGCCGCGTCCGTGTGGTCGCGTACCCAGCGTTCGATGGCGTCGCCTGCGGCCGTCTCGTCTTCGTGGCTCGGAATCGACACGAGCCGACGAGTGAGGTCAGTGAGTTCGTCCATGCGAACGCGTCCAGCCCGAACGGCTTAAGCCCCCGCGACGGCGGGCCGGCCTCCGAACGACGCACGGGACGCCGGCGACGGCTTGAACACCCTTATCCGTCTGCCACGCGAACGAGATGACATGAACGTAGTGCCGGACACGAGCGCGGTCATCGACGGTCGCGTGTCCGAGCGGGTCGAGTCAGGGACCTACGGCGAGGCAGCGGTCTACGTCCCCGAGGCGGTCGTCGCCGAACTCGAATCGCAGGCAAACGCGGGCCGCGACACCGGCTGGGAGGGCCTGTCCGAACTGCAGCGTCTCGCCGAGTACGACGACGAGGGCACCATCACGCTGGAGTACGTCGGTCGCCGCCCGTCCGGCAGCGAGCGGCGTGGGGCTCGACGGGGGGACGTCGACGCCCTCATCCGCGAGTTGGCCGCCGAACACGAGGCGACCCTGCTCACGAGCGACCGGGTGCAAGCGGAGGTCGCACGGACGAGAGGAATAGACGTCGAGTACGTCGAAGCCCGAGTGCGGGGTTCGGGGACGCTCCCCATCGAGTACCTCTTCGACGACCAGACGATGTCGGTTCACCTGAAGACCGGAACGAAGCCGCGGGCCAAGCGCGGCGAAATCGGCGACATGCACTATGAGGTCATCGCCGACGAAGCGGTCGAGGAAGCGCAGATGCGCGAGTGGGCCCGCGACATCAAAGAGACCGCTCGGATGAGTCCAGAGGGGTTCATCGAACTGGAGGAGCCTGGCATGACCATCGTCCAGTTCGGCCTGTTCCGCATCGCAATCGCCCTGCCGCCCTTCGCCGACGGCGTCGAAATCACCGCGGTTCGGCCCATCGTCAAAACCGACCTCGAAGACTACGAGTTTGCCGACGAACTCAAAGACCGACTCAAGGAACGCCAGCGGGGGGTTCTCATCTCCGGGTCTCCCGGCGCGGGGAAGTCGACGTTCGCACAGGCCGTCGCGGAGTTTCTCGCGGCGTCGGATTACGCTGTCAAGACGATGGAGAAACCGCGCGACCTCCAGGTCGGCCCCGACATCACCCAGTACACCGCCCTCGCCGGCGACATGGCCAAGACGGCCGATTCGCTGCTGCTGGTTCGGCCCGACTACACCATCTACGACGAGGTGCGAAAGACGTCCGACTTCGGCGTCTTCGCCGACATGCGACTGGCGGGCGTCGGCATGGTCGGCGTCGTCCACGCCACGCGCGCCATCGACGCCCTCCAGCGTCTGGTCGGCCGCGTCGAACTCGGCATGATTCCGCAGGTGGTCGACACCGTCGTCTACATCGAAGACGGCGAAATCGACACCGTCTACAACGTCACCACCCGGGTGAAGGTCCCCGCGGGTATGACTGCCGAGGACCTCGCCCGACCCGTCATCGAGGTGAAAGACTTCGAATCCGGCCGCCCCGAGTACGAAATCTACACCTTCAACCGACAGGTCGTGACCGTTCCCCTGCAGGAGGAAGCAGCCGAAACGAGCGTCAACCGCATCGCGAGACAGGAGATAGAGCGAGAGATTCGCTCCATCGCCCGCGGTCACGTCGACGTCGAACTGCAGGGTCAGAACCGGGCGACCGTCTACGTCGACGAGGGCGACATCTCCTACGTCATCGGGAAAGGCGGCGGTCGGATCCAGGACATCGAGGAGCGACTCGGCATCGAAATCGACGTTCGCACCCACGACGAACGCCCGGGAGGTTCCCAACCGAAAGCCGGCGGTGGGGGTGACGACGGACGAGTCGAAGGCACAATCGTCCAGCCGGAGATCACGTCCCGGCACGTGTTGATTCAGTTAGACGGACACGTCGGCGAAACCGTGGAGGTACAGTCCGACGGCCAGTACCTCTTCACGGCGACGGTTGGCCGGGGTGGCGAGATTCAGGTCTCTCGCGGCAGTGCCATCGCCGACGAACTGGAATCGGCAATCGACCGCAAACAGCAGATTTCGGTCGTCCCCGCGTAAGTCGGCCAGAAGGCCGTCCCCGCGTCGACCGACCAGAATCCCACGGCGATCGAACGCGACCCTCTCTCTTGTTCCATCGACAGACTCAGTTTCTGCTACGTCGCCGACCCAGAAGTCGTCGACGCGGACGATTTCGACCGTGGCCGCCGCTGACCGGTCGAAAAATGGGAGAAAGTCGGTGTTCGAGCCGCTCAGACGTTGAACGCCAGTTCGATGGCGTCGGAGAAGGTCAGCTGTGCGTCGCCGTCGAAGTCGAGCGCTTCGATCTGGTCGGCCGACAGCGACCCACTGCTCGTGAACGCCAGCGTGATGGCGTCGTCGAACGTCGCCTGACCGTCACCGTTTACGTCCTCGTAGAGACCGTCACCGTCTGGGTCGCTCGGCGGAGCCTGAGCGCCTCCAATCGGGTTCTGGAACAGTTCCGTATCGCTTCCGGAGGACTGGGTGCTGAGACTGACCTTGCTCGCGGCCATACTCGACCCCGAATCGTCGAGTAGCGAGTTGACAGTCAGATTCAGGTCGTCCTTGCTGATGTTCCCTGCGTACTCGATGGTGAACAGCACCTGTTCGTCGTTCGAGCCCGCAACGGTGCTCGTGAGGTCGACGCCGCGTGCGCTGACGTTCGCTGCGCCGGCACCACCGGACGTGATCTGGAACTCCGGCGGCTGGATGAGACCCGGCGTGACCGTCCGAATCGCAGTTCCGGTGTTAGTGGTGACCGACACGTCGTACTGCTGAAGGCCGTCCGGGATGTCCGAGAGGGTCACGTTGACCTGCGTCGACACGGAGCCTGTTTCGAGGGCCGCGCCGGACGGCGAGCACGTAACGTCGGTCAGTGTGGCGGTCATCGGGCGGTGTGCGTTACCCCAGACCGTCGAGGTGGACTGGCTGTAACAGCCCCTCCAGAGACCAACGAGGGCCTCCTCGTTGCCGCTGACCTCGTTCTTGTAATTCGATCGAATCTCGGTGCCAGAGCGGCGGTCGTCCCAGAGTCGGATCTGGTCGACCTTGCCCTTGACGAACTGGCCGTTCGCGGCGTCGTTGGTGCCGATGTGCAACGGTCGGTCGTCGCTTCCGATCGTCCCGTAGCCGCTAGATTCGGTGTCGAGAGCGCCGTTGATGTAGATCTCCTGTGAGTTGCCGTCGTAGGTGAACGCGACGTGGGTCCAGGTGTTGGCCTGGATGGCGGTGTCCGAGGTGAGCCAGATGCTGTCGCCGTCGAATCTGATCTGGCGCTCGTCACCCGTCCCGACGAGGGTTGCCCGATAGAGATCACCCTTGGTCAGGACCCTCGCGTCCTGAGAGCTGTTCTCCTCGAAGTTGATCCAGAACTCGAGTGTCATCGTCTCGTCGCCCGCGAAATCGAGGGACGGACGGTCGGTGACCGAGAGGTAGGAGGTCTGCCCGTTCAACTCGTAGGCGTTGCCAGCCGGCTGGTTGGAGGGCAGCACCGACGCCGGGAAGGCGTAGTCGCTCTCTTGACCCTCGCTGTCGACGGTCGTCGCCTCGTAGTAGTAGGTCACTCCGTTCGAGAGGTTGTAGTCGTTGAGAATCGCATTCCGACTCGCGTTGATGTCTGTGACGTACGTTCGGTCACCGCGGTTTCGCTGGGTGGCCCTGTAGATGTTGACGCGGTCGGACGCTGCCCGGCTGCGGACGCTCCAGGCGATCTCTGCCTTTTCATCGTCACCGCGGGCGTACGCCTGGGGTGGGAGCGGGAAGACGCCGGGCGAAGCGAGGGTCGCACCCTCCATCAGCTCGGCCGTCGAGTGTTCTGCGTCCGTGGCTCGGGCGACGTTGGCGCCCACATCGTCGAACCGCCAGTAGGCCGTGAGACCGTCCTCGTTGCCCGTCAGTTCGGTCAGGTAGTTGTTCCGGAGTTCGACGCCGGTGCGGCCGTCGTTCCACAGGCGGAGTTCGTCGATGTGTCCGCTGAAGAAATGCCCGCTGGCCGAGTCGTCGGTGCCGATGCGCAACGGCCGATCGTTGCCGCCGATGTTACCGCTGTCGTCTTCCTGGGCGTCGAGTTCGCCGTTGATGTAGATCTCCTTCGTGTTGCCGTCCCAGGTGAACGCCACGTGCGTCCAGGTGTCTGCCGGGATGCCGGCGTTCGAAGTGAGATCGCCGCCGTAGCCGCTGACGAAGAATCTGACGCGGGGTTCCTCACCGTCGCCGACAAAGCGCGCTCCGTAGAGATCGCCCTTCCGGAGGATGCGCGCGTCCGTGTCGCTGTCGCCGTCGTGCTTGAGCCAGAACTCCATCGTGAGCGTATCGTCGCCCCCGAGGTCGAGCGACGGCCTGTCGCTCACCGTGGCGTAGGAACCGCCGCCCAGCGAGAGGCTCGCACCGCCGCTTTCGTTGTACGGCGTCGCGGTCGCGGCTCGCGGGAAGTCGCTCTCCTGTCCGCCGCCGTCGACTGCGGTGACCTCGTAGTAGTAGGTCTGGCCGTTCGAGACGTTTTCGTCGACGTAGGTGGTGTTGGCGGCGTCCACCCGCGCGACGAGCTGTCGGTCACTCAAATCGAGCGTCGAGGAGCGGTAAACCTTGAAGGCGGTTGCCGTCCCGGGGTCGCGCTCCTCCCAGGTGACCGTCGCCGCGCTGTTACCGCTCTTCGCGAAGGTGTCGGGTGCGACCGGGTGGCTTCCGCCGCGGTCGATATCGGCACCGTCCATGAATTCGGCCGTCGGATGCTCGGCGTCAGAGCCGAGAGAGTGATCGTACAGTCTGTCGTCGTTGAAGCGCCAGTAGGCCGCGAGACCGTCCTCGTTGCCAGTCAGCGCCGACTGGTAGTTCTCTCGAATCTCGACATCGGTGCGGCCGTCGCTCCAGAGCCGAAGGCTGTCGATAGAGCCTTCGAAGAAGTGCCCGCTGGCCGCGTCGTCGGTGCCGATGCGCAGCGGCAGGTTGCTGTTACTGGTCGTCGTACTCTGATCTTCTTGAGCGTCGAGTTCGCCGTTGATGTAGATCTCCTTCGTGTCGCCGTCCCAGGTGAACGCCACGTGCGTCCAGACATCCGCCGGAATGCCGGAGTGCGACGTGAGATCGCCACCGTAGGAGTCGATAGAGAACGTGATGGGGCGCTCCTCGCCGGTGCCGACGAACTGTGCGCTGTAGGCGTCACCCTTCTTTAGGATGTAGGCGTTGTCGTCGCTCGTCCCGTTGTGTCTGACCCAGAACTCGATCGCCATCGTCCCGTCCGAGCTACCGATGTCGAGGGACGGACGGTCGCTCACCGTGGCGTAGGCCTCGTCTTCGAGCAGGAGGCTGCCGCCGCCTGCCGCCTGGTAACCGAGTTCGATGTTGTCCTCGGCTTCGCCGGACGGCGAGGCGGGGGCCGCCCGCGGGAAGTCGCTCTCCTGGCCGTCGACGACTGCCGTGACCTCGTAGAAGTAGGTCCGGTCGTTGTTCACGGTCGAATCGACGTAGGAGGTCTGGTGCGTGTTCGTGATGTTCCCGACCTGCGTCCGGTCGCGGAAGTCCGCCCACGACGAGCGGTAGATGCGGTACTCGTCGACGGAGTCGGACTCGCGGTTCTCCCAGGTGACCGTCGCCGAGCTGTTACCGCCAGTGGCGAACGTGTGGGGTTCGAGCGGGTGCGTGCCGCCCGCGACGACTTCCGCGTCGCCGTTCAGTTGGACGGTGCCGTGTTTGGTCTCGGCACTGCGCGACTCGTCGGTCGTGCCGACCTCGTCGAACCGCCAGGAGGCCGCGAGGTTATCCTCGTTGCCCGTCAGCCGAGTCTGGTAGTTGTTCGTGATTTCGCTCTCGGTGCGGCCGTCCTTCCAGAGCCGGAGGTTGTCGACGCTTCCCTTCAGGAAGTGTCCGCCCTGACTGTCGTCGGCACCGACCGTGAGTGGCGCGTTGTACGTTCCGGACCAGCCGGACTCGCTCCGCTGGGCGTCCAGTTTCCCATTGATGTAGATGGTCTGGGTACTCCCGTCGTAGGTGAACGCGACGTGGTTCCACTGGCCCGCCTGAATGCCGCTGTTCGACGTGAACGATCCGTCGTACATATCGAGTTCGAAGGTGACCTGACGCTCCTCACCGGTCCCGCTGAGGTAGGCCAGGTACGCACCGGCTCGATCACCGGGGATGCCGCCCTTTGTGAAGATGACCGCGTCCTCGTCGCTGCTCGCGTCGTACTTCACCCAGAACTCGAAGCTCATCGTGTTGTCGACGCCGACGTTGTCCAGCGACGGACGGTCGCTCACGGTGCCGTAGCCGCGACCGCTCGCGTTGAACGCGCCGCCACCGCGTTCGTGGTACGGAGAGGCGACCGCTGCTCGCGAGAAGTCGCCCTCCCGGCCGTCCGAGTTGATGCCGGTGACCTGGTAGTAGTAGGTCTGTCCGTCCGAGACGGCCGTATCCGTGTAGGAGGTCGTGCCGCTAGAGACGGTGGTGACCGCAGTCCGGTCGCTGAAGTCGCGCTGGGTCGACCGATACAGCGTGAACTGGTCGACCTGGTTCTGCCCACCAAGTATCCGGCGCTCGTCCCAGGTCAGGTCCACCGAACCGTTGTTCGAGGTCGCATACAGGTACGGTGCGACCGGGTTCGCGTCGGTGGAGGTGACCGTGGCGTCGCCCCCGAGGGAGAGGTCGTTCGCACCCGCCGAGTCGGTGGCGTCGCCGGCGAACTGATAGTGTGCGGCCAGTCCCGCTTCGTCACCGTTCAGTTCCGTGTAGAGGTTGTCCTCAATCTCGATGAGATTTCTGGCGTCGTTCCAAAATCGGAGGTCCTCGACCTGACCGTCGAGGTAGTGTCCGCCCATCGTGTCGTCGGCTCCGATGGTAAGCTCAGCGTCGTTCGATCCAGAGGAGCCGGACTCGCTCCGCTGGGCGTCCTGCTCGCCGTTGATGTAGATTGTCTGGGTACTCCCGTCGTAGGTGAACGCGACGTGGGTCCACTGGCCCGCCTGAATGCCGCTGTTCGACGTGAACGATCCGTCGTACATATCGAGTTCGAAGGTGACTGGTCGCTCCTCGCCGGTCCCGCTGAGGAAGGCCTGATACTTGCCCGACCGGGTGCCCGGAATGCCCCCCTTCGTGAAGATGACCGCGTCCTCGTCACTGCTCGCGTCGTACTTCACCCAAAACTCGAAGCTCATCGTGTCGTCGCTGCCGATGGCGTCCAACGATGGGCTGTCACCGGCGGTCGCGTAGCCGCGCCCGTCCAGTTCGAGCGTCCCAGCGGTCTGGGAAGCCGTCTGCTCCGACGGTGGCGACTGGACAGTCGCCGTCGACTCGCTGTCGTTTGTCGGTGGTGTCGACTCGGTGTCGTTCGACGAGTCCCTCGATTCCGACTCAGGTGCAGGTGAACCCCACGGAGAGTCGTTCGTCTGCGTTGTCTGCGGCGTCGCGTCGAGGTCTCCCCCAAGACTCGGCGCGGATGCCGCCTCTGTGCTGCTTGCTGTAGCCGGGCCGACGGCGACCGATGTCACCATCAGCACGGCGAACAGTATGGCTCCTAATTTCTTCATGTTGGTCCCTTCCGGAGGGCACCGCAGGTAGCCCCGGAATTACACGTGACTTGCACCCACGGCGCATATAGTTAATCATTAATTGATTCAAAATATGGATTTACTCCAGTTCGCGGGAGAGCTTCGTCGGACAGTATAATTTCAACGAATGGAAAATAATTACTCAACGAAATGTTTTTGAGTGGTATGACCCGTTATGGAGACGTTACCGAGGCGCATCACCGGCGAACGCCACGTGGAGCGCGAGGGGGATAATGACGGACGCAAAACTCATCGACAAACTCGTATCTCGGGGGGACATGCTAGCAGAACTTCGGTCGGGAGCGATCGACCGTCGTGAACTCGAAGAGCGGTTGGGGACGTCACAGACGACGGTCCATCGACTGCTGACGACGTTCGAAGAGTGCAGACTGGTCCGTCGGACCGACGACGGATACGTCCTGACCGGCGTGGGCAAAATCATGCTCGACGAGTTGACCTCGTTTCGGCAGGCTGTCGAGACGGCCGCGAAACTCGGGCCACTCGTGGACGCGATCGAACAGACGCCCTTCGAGTTCGACATCGACCGATTCGCCGACGCGACGGTGACCGCGACCGAACCGCACAATCCGTACCGACCGGCCCACCGACTGGCCGAACTCATCGGTCAGACGGAGACGCTCCATGGCGCGTACAAAATCGTCCCGAATCCGACCAACGTCGGGCAGATACACCGACGCATCTCGAAGAACGAGGAACTCGAAATCGTCTACGAAGCGCCCGCCGCCCAGGAGGTGATGGCCCAGTACCCCGAACGCTCGGAGTCGCTTCTCACGAACGAGGACGTGAAGGTGTACATCGCCGAAACCCTCCCGTTCGGGGTCACGCTCTTCGACGACCGTATCGCCGTCGCGGCGTACGATACGTCGTCGGGTCTGCTCGAACTGCTCGTCGACACCGACGACGAGGACGCTCGGGCGTGGGCCGAAACCGTGTACGCGGAGTTCCGGTCGACCGCGAGGCAACTACAGGCGATCCCCGAGTAACCGACGTAGAAGAGACGAATCGCGGGCGCGATTCCGAGAAAAACGGTCGGCGTTGAGTGCCGATTCACTCGGCGCAGCAGGCTTCGGTGCCGTCGTCGCAGTCGGAGTTGCCGTGGCCGGACTCGACGCCGCCGTCCGGTTCGGGACTTGGAGCGGTCAACTGATAGAGATTCTGACGTGCGTCCGCGAAGTACACGTCCTCGTCGACGATGCCGATGTCTTCCAGCCGTTCGAGGGCGTATCGAACCGTTCGGGCCGAAAGCATGGACTCTTCGACGATTCCTTTCTGCGTGAGGGGGCCGTTGTATTCGAGCACTTTGAAGACGAGTTTCGCGCTTGGCGGGAGATCCTCGAGACCCTCCTCGTCAGTTCCATCCATCGTTATCAGTCGAAACGGGCCACCAGCATAAAGCTTCATGGAGTCTCAGTAACGGCCCACTAATCTACAGACGGGACGGAGACGCCGTCGCTACCCGCAAGCGAACGCCTTTTGACGGCGGATACCACACCAACAGGTATGGCTACGGAAACGACGACCGGTCTTTCAGGGCACGTTCGAGGGGTGACCGTCACCACGCTCGCCTCGCTCGCGGGGGTCGGCGCGGCCCTCCTCTCGGCCTACATCGTCGGCACGAGTGCGGCCGCTGCCTCGGACACGCGGGCAGTGTTCATCCTCGCGGCGTTCATCGTCGCACAGCTACCGGTGCTGCGGGTCATCGGCGTCGACGTGGGGGACTTCGGCGCGAAAGATTACCTCTACGTCGCGTTCATGACGTTCACGCTCTGGTTCATCTCGTACGCGATCTTGCTAACCAACGGCGTCACCTTCTAACTCATGGCAGACGACAGCATCGCGGTCGTAGACCTCGACCGGTGCTCGCCCGACCGGTGTAACTACGAGTGTAGCAACTACTGTCCGCCGAACCGTACCGGCAAGGAGTGCATCACCGTCCGGGGCGAGGACACCGAAGAAGGCAGTCCCGACCAGATCCGGATCAGCGAGGAAATCTGTCTCGGTGAGACCTGCGGTATCTGCGTCGAGAAGTGCCCATTCGACGCCATCGAGATCATCAACCTTCCACAGGAACTGACCGAGGACCCGGTTCACCGCTACGGCGAGAACGCCTTCGCGCTGTACGGCCTGCCGGTCCCCGAGTCCGGTCGCGTGACCGGCATCCTCGGCCCGAACGGCATCGGGAAGACGACGGCCGTCAGGGCGCTGGCCGGGGAGATGACGCCCAACCTCGGCGACTACGGGAGCGCTCCCGACTGGGGGGAAGTGCTGGACCGATTCCGTGGCACCGAACTCCAGAACTACATCGAACGGGTGAGAGACGGCGCGGTGACGGTCGCCCGAAAACCACAGTACGTGGACAGGATTCCCGACCAGTTCAACGGGAAGACCATCGAACTGCTCGAACAGACCGACCAGCGAGGAGCGCTCGACTCGCTCGTCGACCGCCTCTCCATC
>JBNJGG010000009.1:15126-38251 GCA_051747545.1 Halobacteriota archaeon
CCGCGCCTCCCCCCGGGGGGGGGGGGGGGACACCCAGCGCGTCGCCCTCGCGGCGACGCTCGCCCGCGACGCCGACTTCTACTTCCTCGACGAAATCACGCCGTATCTCGACATCGGTCAGCGGATGACCGCCGCGCGCCTCATCCGCGACCTGGCCGAGGAGGAGGACCGGTCGATGCTCGTCGTCGAGCACGACCTGGCCATCCTCGACCTGCTGGCGGACACGCTCCACATCGCCTACGGTGAGCCCGGTGCGTTCGGTGTCATAACGCCTCCAAAATCGGTGCGGAACGGCATCAACGAGTACCTCAAGGGCTTCCTGACGAACGAGAACATGCGAATCAGGCCCGAGGCGATAACCTTCGAAGAGCACGCGCCCCGGGCGTCCGTGAAGGACGCGCCGCTACTGGCGTACCCCGACCTGCGGAAGTCCTACGGCGAGGGCGAGTTCTCCCTCGAAGTCGACGGCGGCACCATCTACGAGAGCGAAGTTCTCGGCGTCGTCGGGCCGAACGGTATCGGGAAGTCGACGCTGGCGAAGATGTTCGCCGGGGAACTCGCACCCGACGAGGGCGAACTGGACTTCAACCTCGACATCGCCTACAAGCCGCAGTACGTCGAGATCGACCAGCCGATGCGTGTCGACGTGTTTCTGTCCTCCATCACCGACAACTTCGGCAGTTCCTACTGGAACACCGAAGTCGCGGGGCCGCTCCAGTTAGACCGCATCATGGAGCAGAACCTGACCGACCTCTCGGGCGGGGAGCGCCAGCGCGTCGCCATCGCAGCCTGTCTCTCCTCGGACGCCGACCTCTACGTGATGGACGAACCCTCCGCACACCTCGACGTCGAACAGCGTGTGCAGGCGACGACCGCCATCCGCCGGTACGCCGAGAACCACGACGCGACGGTGCTGGTCATCGACCACGACATCTACATGATAGACCTGCTCGCGGATCGACTCGTGGTGTTCGACGGCGAATCCGCACGATTCGGCCACGCGAGTACACCACAGGAGATGCGCGAGGGGATGAACGACTTCCTCGCGGACCTCGACATCACCTTCCGCCGCGACGAGCGCACCGGCCGCCCCCGAATCAACAAGCCCGAGAGCCAACTCGACCGCGAGCAGAAGCGACAGGGCGAGTACTACTACGCACCCTGAATTCTGGTCTCAGAGTCCCCCGCCTGTGAGGACCAAACCCACCTGCTTCGTTAGACGATAGCCACCAGCTTTTCCCCGCTTCTCTTTCTCTAGTGGACCGCACGCGAGGCGATAGCACCGCCGTCGTCGTGGTCGTCGAGAGCCACGTCGTAGCCGAACGCTCGGATGAGCGAAAGGTTCGTCTCGACGTGGTCGGTGACGCGGGGAATCCACACCGTCCCCCCGACCAGCGCCAGCAGGACGAGCAACTGGTCTCCCATGTGCGGGTCGACCGCCCCGGGTCCAGCGCGCCACGATTCGAACCGAGAGACGACGCGCTCGGCGACCGTCTCAGAGGAGACACCTCGCTCTCCGAGTCCGTCGAACCCGACCAGCGTTCGGTCGTAATCGGCGGCGACGACGAGCGCCGACCCCGCCGAAGACGTGTCGTGATACGTCGCAGTCGACGTGATTGGCGGCGACTCCGCGTCGGTCGTCTCGGCGCAGAGCGTCTCGGCCCGCTCGGCCTGTCGCTCCGCCACGCGCTGCCCCCTGAGCGACTCGCTGGCGGTCGAGTAAATCGACACCGACCCGAGCTCACCCCGCTCGACGAAATCGAGCGGCGTCGGCGACGACGGCGCGAGTTCGAGCGTCACCTCGCCGCCACCCGCGGGGTAGAACCCCCGTCGGGTGAGCGTCAGGGTCGAATCGAGGCCGACGCCGTCGAGCAGCGGGAGTTTGACCCGGCGGAGGTAGTCCAGCGGTGGCGACCAGCGCACGTCGGTGCCGCCGGTAGCCCTGACCGTCACCGGGTCGTCTAGTCGTCCGGCCACCGGAAGGACGGTGTCTAAAAGCAGCGTGATACTTCCCGCGGTGCCGATATCGGCGTCGAACGTGCCGCCGACCACCTCGTTCGGCCGGAAGGTCAGCGTCGTCGACTCCGGGGACGCGCCGTCGACGCTCGCCTGCGAGAGGGCGGCGGCCAGTCGAACCGCCGCGAGATGTTGCGGCCGGAGTCCGGGAGTCGACCGATTTCCACGCACGTTGGTCATCCGAAAGGACTGGCCGTCGACGACAGAGAGCGTAAGCGCGGTTCGAAGGAGTTGGCCACCACCCGCCGACCCGTCGAGTTCCAGCATCTTATCGGACGACGGTCACGGAGACGGTCGAGCGCTCGACGATTCCCATGGCGACGCTGCCGACGAGGTCTTGATAGCGCTGGGACAGGCCGCGGTGGCCGACGAAGACGTGCTCGTAGTCGTGCTGGACGGCGTACTCCGGGACGGATAACTTGGGGTCGCCGTACAGGAGCGCCGAATCGACCTCGACCGGTGCGTCCTCGACCACCGCGAGCGCCTGTCTGAGGATGCGTTCGCTCCGCTCTTCTGCGTCCTCGATGTCCTCGGTGAAGATGCGGTCGGTCGCCTCGTCGAAGCTCTCGGCGGGCGTCTCCCCACCCTCGACGAGGACCTGTGGTTCGACCGAGTGAACGACGGTGAGCGTCGCTCCGGCCTCTGCGGCGAACTCCAGTGCGTACTTGAGCGCCTTGACACTGGAGTCAGAGCCGTCGACTGCGACGAGGAACTTCATATCGTACCGATACGCGGGCAATAGATAATTACCTGTTGTCGAACCGAATCACAGAGAAAACAGAATCCGCGATGGGCCAGGCGACACTGTGAGGAGGCGAGAGCAAAGCCGAGCGCCGCGTCACCTGAGAAGCCGACTGCACGACCCACAGAGGTTGACTTCCTTCACGTCGACCTCGCGGACGGTCGGGGAGAAACTCATCACACACTTGGAGTTGTCGCAGTGTTCGAGTCCGAAGGTGTGCCCGATCTCGTGGACGATCTCCTTGCGGACGCGGTCGGCGAACACCTCGGTAGTCGGTTTCGTCGAGATACCGCCGTCGGAGGACGTCTGGAGGCGATACGTCGAGATGACGGAGCCGTTGCCGTTGAGATACGCGAGCCCGAAGACGTAGTTTCGGCGGCGGTAGTAGAGGTCTTTGGCCGTGATTCCGATGTTTTTGTCACCGGTCCCGTTCCTGCTCGCGAGTTCGATGAACTCCTCGGCTCGGTATTGATTTCGCCCCCGGTCGAACGCGCCCTCGGGGATGCTCTGTTCGTTCTGGACGGTCACGTCGCAGTCGTAGACCGAGCGGAGCGCGGCGGAGGCCTCGCGCTTGACCTGGGCAGGCACCTCCCCGATGGGCACGATATCAACGAGCATGGAAGGCGTTATGGGTGCGCCGGGCATAAACATCCCGACGTGAACCACGTGGGACGAGACGAACTCGCCGATAGACTCGCCGTCTACGACCGTCTGGTCGAGGTCGGCGTCGGTCGTCGCCCGGACGTCGCGGCCGCGCTCGTCGAGGGGGGAGCGACGGTGACGGCGACCGACATCTACGACGTGTCGGTCCCGGAGGGAGTCGACTTCGTCCACGACGACATCGTCGCTCGAAGCGAGTCGGCCGACCCCGGCGACCACTACCGGGTCGATGCCATCTACGCGCTCAACCTCCCGCCGGAACTCCACGAACCGACGCTGCGCGTCGCCCAGCGGTCGGACGCCGACTTTCTCTTCACGACGCTCGGGTTCGACGAACCCACGGTTCGTGTCGAACGCGAGACGCTCGACACCGAGACGCTCTACGTCGTTCGGCGGGCGTGAGTCGTCGAACGAGTTGACCAGTACCACAGGACGGCGAGCGACCGCCACAGAGCCGCGCCGTCCCGGAAGGCAAGGCACTTGTCGTCGGCCGCCCGCCGTCGGATATGGACGTAGACGCGGTCGTACTCGACATCGACGGCGTGCTGGTCGACGTGGGCGATTCGTATCGACGCGCCATCGTCGAATCGGTGCGGCGGGTGTACGGCGACACGATCGACCGGGAGACCATCCAGCGCTTCAAGGACGTAGGCGGATTCAACAACGACTGGGAACTGACGTACGCGGCCGCGCTGTACGTGCTGGCCGACCGTGAGGGATTCGGCCTGTCGCCCTCGGCGTTCACGGACGCCGTCGGCGCGGAGGGTGGGGGGCTCTCGGGCGCGCAAGCGGTGGTCTCGACGCTCGCCGCAGACGCCGAAGCACGCGTCCGCGAGGCGTGGGACACCGAGCGCCTTCGGGAGGTGTTTCAGGCGCTCTACCTCGGGAGTGACCTGTACCGCGACATCGAGGGCGGGACGCCCCCGTTCGAGTCGCGGGGGTACATCCACGACGAGCCGGTGCTGGCCGACCCACAGACGGTCGAGACGCTGGTCGAGCGCTTCGACGTCGGCGTCCTCACGGGGCGACCCGCCGCCGAGGCGACCATCGCGCTGGATCGAGTCGGCCTGTCGGTCCCGGACGAACACCGGTTCACGATGGACAACTGGGAGGGTGGCAAGCCCGACCCACACGCGCTCGTGACGCTGGCCGCGCGATTCGACGCCGACACGGTGGCCTTCGTGGGCGACACCCTCGACGACGTTCGGACGGCCGTCAACGCCGCGAGCGACGACCCGACCCGACACTACGTCGGCGTCGGCGTCCTGACCGGCGGCCTCACCGGCGAGGACGGACGCCGCAAGTTCGAGGGCGAAGGGGCCGGTGCCGTCGTCGAGTCCGTGAACGACCTCCCCGCGTTGCTCTCGTAGGGTCCGGTGTTGCGGCTGTCGGTCCCGACAGTCCCGTTCCGGCCAGTCCTTCGCCTCGCTCGCGGGGAATGAGGAACGTATTAACCGGTCGAGACGCTAGCACGGGTGATGAACAAGTTCACGCTGTTCACGATGACCATGGTGGCCATGGACGTCATCCTCATCGGCATCGGGGATTTCCTGCTGCCGCCCACGCAGATGGCGAGCTCGGCCATGCTGGCCGCACTCGTCGCGACACCGATACCGGCGTACTGGTTGGTCTACAAGGGGGGATTCCAGCGGCTGGGCGTGCCAATTTCGGAACAGAAGACACGAGAGAGTCCGTAACGGGCACTCGCCGACGCCGGAGTGGACAAACCACCGGATAACTTTCGGAACATCGAACAACGCTTATTCTCGGCGACCGACCACATCACGTATGCGAATCGCGCTACTCGGCGGCACCGGCGACATCGGCGAGGGACTGGCGCTGCGGTGGGCCTACCACACCAGCCACGAGATTCTCATCGGCTCGCGCGACCCGAACAGGGCACGACAGAAGGCCGACGAGTACGTCACGGAACTGGAGAGCCGCGGGGTCGAAACCGACATCAAGGGGTTCGCCAACGAGATGGCGGCCGACCGAGCGACGGTCATCGTCCTGGCGGTGCCGCCGTACCACGTCGCGGACACCGTCGAAACCGTCGCCGATAAACTCGACGACGGTGACATCCTCGTCAGCCCCGCGACGGGGATCAAACGCGACGACGACGGCTTTCACTACCACCCACCCGGAGCCGGAAGCGTGAGCCAGCTCGTCGTCGACGCCGCTCCCGGAGACACTCCGGTCGTAGGAGCGTTTCACAACCTCGCGGCGGGGAGGCTCGCAGACCTCGACGCCGAACTCGGCATCGACACCCTGCTCGTCGGCGACGACCCGGACGCGAAGGAAATCGTCGGCCTCCTTGCAGCGGAAATCGAGGGGTTGCGGGCGCTCGACGCCGGGGGAATCGCCAACGCTCCAGAGGTCGAAAGCCTCACGCCGCTGTTGATAAACGTCGCGTCGAACAACGACGGGATGCACGACCTGGGTGTCCGGTTCCAGTAGCCTCACACCGGGTGGCCGGGTTCGGCACCGCCACGCTAGGTGGTCAGTTTCGATGCCGCCACGCTAGGTGGTCAGTTTCGATGCCGCCACGCTAGGTGGTCAGTTTCGATGCCGCCACGCTAGGTGGTCAGTTTCGATGCCGCCACGCTAGGTGATCGGTTCCGGTACCGCCATTTCGGCACCGCCACACTCGGAGTGCGTGGGACGGCTAGAATCGACGCTCTAGCTCGGCCCGGAGGTCGTCGATGCTCATCTCCTTCATCGACAGCAGGACCAGCAAGTGGTACAGGAGGTCGGCCCCCTCCATCGCCATCTCCTGACGGTTGTCGTCCTTCGCGGCCAGAACGAGTTCGGTGGTCTCCTCACCCAGTTTTTCGAGGACCGCGTTTTCGCCCTTCTCGTGGGTGAACAACGAGGTCGTGTAGGAGTCTTCGGGAAGCGTCTCGCGGCGATCTTCGATGACCGCGAACAGCCTGTCGAGAACGTCTTCGGAGTCGTCGACGCCGTCGGCGGCCTCACCAGTGCGGTCACTCACCGGCACTCACCGCCCGAGTCGAGGTCGTTCATACTCGGTCGTCGAATCCGAGCGTGAAAAGGCTGCGCTTCAGACCTCGGTACGGTTCGAATCGAAGAACGCGAGTCGATGCAGGCGAGCGTCGGTCGTGAGTTCTGGATGGAACGAGGTGCCGACGACGGGACCGTCCCGAACCGCGACGGGTGAGCCGTCCCACTCGGCGAGTACCTCGACGTCGGATCCCACCTCGTCGATGAGGGGCGCGCGGATGAACACGGCAGGGAACGGGTCGTCGAGACTCCGAACGTCGAGCGGTGCTTCGAAGCTGTCCTTCTGGCGTCCGAAGGCGTTGCGGTCGACCGTCACGTCCAGCAGGCCGAGCGTGCGCACCCGGTCGTCCCTGGCGTCCCGAGAACAGACGATGAGTCCGGCGCAGGTCGCGAGGACGGGCCGGTCGGCGGCGACGTGAGCCCGAAGTTCCTCGTCGATTCCCTCGCGGTGGAGCAACCGCGAGATGGTCGTCGACTCCCCGCCCGGAAGCAACAGCACGTCACAGTCGGGGACGACGCCGGACTGACGGATCTCGACGACTTCGGCACGCGTTCCGCATCGTCTCGCGGCGCGCTCGATCGCGGTCGCGTGTTCGGAGACGTCTCCCTGAACGGCGACGACGCCCGCTCGTATCATGCGCGCCACTCGGCAACCGACCGATAAAAAGCGTCCGTTCGCCCGAGGCGGGTCGCCTCAGAACGCGACGATGTTCAGAATCTGTACGCCGACGCCGAAGAGGACGCCGAAGGCGACGACCGAACGGGGGTCGAGACGAATCGCGTTGCGGTCCTCGGCGTCGAAGTAGCGGACCAGTCCCGCACTCGACATCAGTCCACCGCTGTCCGAACTGCTCATACTGGTCTGTGGGAGCGACCGCCGCCTAAACGTTTCGGCTTGTCCCGTTCGGTGCCGCCGAGACGGCTCACGGCGAGACACACGGAAGGTATCGACGCGATGCACGGAAGGTATCGACGCCGACGTACGGACGGATAGTATCGACGCGACAAACAGACGCGTCGACGGTCGACGGAGGGAAGGTTGACCCCGGGAGTCGACGGCGCGTACTCTCCCGCGCGGTCGGTTGGGAAACCCTTATGCGCGCACATCTGAAAGCCATTGAGTAGTACGATGACTGTTCGACTGAAGGATTTCTACGCGGACTGGTGTGGGCCGTGCAAGACGCAGGACCCGATTCTCGAAGAGCTCGAAGCCGAGTACGGCGAGGTCGAGTTCGAGAAAGTCGACGTCGACGAGGAGCAGGACGTGGCGAACGAGTATCAGGTTCGCTCGCTTCCGACGCTCGTCGTCGAGAACGACGAGGGCATCGTCGACCGGTTCGTCGGCGTCACCCAGCGAGAGGACATCGAGAGCGCGCTCCAGAAAGCCGGCGCGTAAGTCACGGCGAGACGAGCGCGCTCGCTCGGAGTACTGTTGGCGCGGTTTCGAGGCAGAAAGTACGAACCGTTCGAGAGCGTGCGAACCGCTCTGTGAGGTCAGGCCAGCGGCGTTCGTTCGACCACGGTGCCGTTGACCGTCGGATACTGTTCGACGATTTCGCCGCGTTCGACGTCACCCTCGGAGACCATCTCTTCTAACAACCACCACGCGAGTTCGACGTGTTCGGATTTGACGCTGTAAAACTCCGAGGGAACACCGAGCGCTTCGAAGCGGGCCGGCGGTTCCCAGGTCTTTCCGTAGACGAGCGTGCCGTCGTCGGTCACGTCGTCGAAGGGACGACGTATCTGCTGGGCCATCCGCTTGAGTCGGTTGCGGTGCTGGGCGGCGTCTTTGAACACGGACGTACAGAAGTAGACGCGCTCGTGTGCGCCCATCGTGTCGAGAATCTCGCGCTTGGAGCCGTCGACGGCGCTCATGTGCCCCTCCTGCAACTCGTAGCCCCGCTCCTGCATGCGTCGGAAGTTGCCGTCGCTCATCTCGAACTCGTTGACGTTGCAGAACTCGGCGGCACCCTCGTCGAGGAAGTCGAGAAACTCCGTCTCCGCGCGGATGCCCGGAATCTCGAACGCCGGGGTGAGACCCTCCTCGCGGGCGACGTAGAGGATGTCCTCCCACTCGGTGCCGTGCAAGTCGCCCCACAGTTCGTACGGCGGGTGGAAGCGAATCTCGTCGAGTCCGGCCTCGGACAGACGCCGCATGTTCTCGCGCCCACCCGTGATTCCGGTGTAGAGATGGGTGTGGTGGTCGTCACCGAACTCCTCTTTCAGGAGGCGAAGATAGCGCGTCGTCTTCTCCATGGCCTCCTGCGGTTCGCCGCCGGTGATGGAAGTACCGAGCGCGTTCATGCGTCGGGCCTCGGCGAGAACGTCCTCGTCGGACTCGACGAGACGCTCGTTGGCGTACACGTCGGTGACGTTCTTTCGAGTGTCGCCGAGCGGGCAATAAAAGCAGTCCCGCTGGTCACAGTAGCCGTAGACGAACAGCACCATCTTCCCGCCTTTGGCGCACTGCTCACAGCCCTTCGATATCATCCAGTGGAGGGTGATACTGCGCCGAGCGCAAAAAGCGGTGCGACTTCATCCGACCGCAGAACGATCCGTCAGTCACGAGACGGTGGCGTACCACAGCAGCAGCAGTCCGAAAAGCCCCATTAGCAGACCAGCGTAGCCGGCGACGAGTCGTGCGTCGCCAGTCGGTGGGAGGGCGAACCACAGCACGGGACCGACCGCGAGCAGGCCGAGAGCGAACGTGAGGACGATTGCACGCTCTGCCGGGGGGACAGTCCGTCCGGGCGTTCCGTCCAGAGCGATGGCGGTCTCGAAGACGGAGTCGACGGCGCTGTAGTCCTCAGTGGGAATGACGAGGATTCGAGGAGCGAACGCGTCGACGGTTCCGCGGTCGAACGAGAGCCACGCGAACGTGAACGCCGCGACCGTGATCGACCGGACGCGACGCAGACCGTCGAGAGACACCTCTTTGGTCCCGTACTGGAGCAGCAGCGAGTCGGAGTCGACGACACCCTCGCTCTGAAGTACCGCGACGACGATTGCCGTCACCGGGGCGGCGACGAGGAACGCTATCGCGAGAGCGGGAGCAACGAGCGCGGCGAGCGCGAGCGACACAGCCCCCACGGCGGCCGCGAGGAGAAGGACGCGACGGGTGGGACGTGTCGCCTCCGCGGGCACGAGGAGGTGACGGGTGTCCGAGCTGCTGAGAACGAGGAGGTATCGACTCGACAGGAAGCCGACGAACAGGATTGCCGCGCCGACGACGATGACCTCGAAGCGACCGGCGAGGAGCGCCGCGGCGGAGAGCAAACCGAGGACCGCGAGTACGAGCAGCGCCGCCCCACCGAAGACGACCCACGGGACGTAGGAGGCGACCCGAAGGAAGCGAGAGTCCGCTGGCGTGATAGCCCACTCGATGCGGTCGGTCATTCGGCAAGCGGGCTTCGAGCCGCGCACGGAAAACAATTACACCACACCGAGAGAGGGCGTCGCGTCTGGTGGTCCCCAAAAGAGCATTATAGCCCCACGGCATAGGGTGGGCTGATGTTGTTGCTCCTCTGTGTCGACCTCGACGACGACCTCGGCCGGAAGACCGGGATCGAGACGCCAGTCGTCGGTCGAGCTGCGGTCGAGCGAGCAGCAGTCGCACTCGCGACGGCCGACCCGGAGGACTCGGACGTGAACGTCCTCTTTCAGGGCTTGCACGTCCACGACGAGGTCGCCGCCGAAGAGGGCGAGGAGGTCGAAGTCGCGGCCGTCACGGGGATGCAGGCCAGCGACGTGAAGGCGAATCGAGCGGTCGGCGAGGAGGTCGACCACGTCCTCGCGGGGTTGCAGACGGGTGAGAACGTCCGGGCAATCGTCATCACCGACGGCGCACAGGACGAATCCGTCCTCCCGGTCATTCGCTCGAGGGTCCCGATAGACGGTGTCAGACGCGTCGTCGTCAGACAGGCCCAGGACCTCGAATCGATGTACTACACTATCAAGCAGGTGCTCGACGACCCGGAGACGCGCGGGACGGTGTTAGTCCCGCTCGGCATCCTGCTTCTCATCTACCCGTTCGTCGTCATCGCCGACTACTTCAGCGTCCCCGGAGCGGCCGTGCTGGGACTCATCTTCGCGTTGCTCGGACTGTACGTCCTCTCCCGAGGACTCGGCGTCGAACGCGCAATCGACGACGTGGCAGAACAGGCCAGGAACCTGCTGTACGCGGGCCGCGTGACGCTCATCACGTACATCGTCGCGGCGGCACTGATGATCGTCGGCGGGGTCCAGGGCGTCGCGATGTTACAGGCCGTCGAACAGGGGACGGGAGGTCAACCCGTGGCCCTCGTCGTCCTCGCCGCACTGGTCCACGGTGCAGTCCAGTGGTTCGCCGCCGCTGGTATCACGAGTAGCCTCGGACAGGTCACCGACGAGTACCTCGCCGACCGCTTCAAGTGGCGGTACCTCAACGCGCCGTTCTACGTGCTGTCTATCGCGGTCGTACTGTACGCAGTCTCGGGCTTTTTCCTGCAGTCGGCACCGGTCGACGGAGTCCCTCAAATCACACTTACCCAGCTAGCCGTCGCGCTCACCGCCGGGACGCTCCTCGGCGTCCTGAGTACGCTCACCTTCGCAGTCGCCGAGTCACGGTACCCGACCGGCGTGACGACCTGAGCGGTCGAGGGCGACGCGCCGAATCGAGTCGACCCGTCGTGAGAGACGGGTGGTTCGCGACCAGAACGTCGCCGTCGCGGTCAGTCTCGCAAGGATTATACAAGCCGACCCGGTACCGAAGGTATGGCCAGTTTCGAGCAAGCCGAAAATCGGCTCCTGCAGAAGCAAATCTGTATGCGGTGCAACGCACGCAACCCCGTGCGCGCAAAGCGCTGCCGGAAGTGCGGGTACAAGAACCTTCGTCCGAAGTCCAAAGAACCGCGGAACGCCTAGTCGGCACTCACGATTCTCGCTGATACAGGGCGACGAGTACCACCATCAGCGCCAGTTGTATCGCTTTGTCTGCCAGACCGAGGGGGCTGAGCACGTCCGGCCAGTTGAAGACGAAGTAGAGGACGAACTGAATCAGGGTGAACGGGACGCCGATGGCGTACAGCAGCCGTCGGTGATAATCGAGGAAAAAGAGGACGACGCCCCCCAGAAATCCCACTCCCGCAAGGACGAACGGGATGCCGAGTGGACCCGAGAGGAACTGGAGGCCGAGAACGAGGTGGATGAGGCCGGTCAGAACCGCGAGGACGACGCCGGACCAGTGTAACGTTGTCAACGAGGACGTGTCGAAACCAGGCTGTTGTACAGTTGCCATGTGGAGATTCAGGCGACCTAGTAAGTTAAATGCTAACTCTCGACAAGGGCGGGTGAGTCGACGACACGCTGACCAGTGCAGGACTGGGCGCAGTCAGTGATTACTCGCCGTCGACGGCGCTTGGCACGGTCAGTTGCTTCCTGCCGATGACCGTTCCCCGCCGCCGACTACCATCTGTTCACACGGCGTGGCTACTCGTCTGGATACTTCGGCTCTCGTCGTTCGGCGCGTTCGAGAGCGCGGGAGACGACATCGCGGACAGACTCGTCGTCGGCGACGAAGGCGTCACCGTGGCCGGCGTACATCTCGGTCACCGAATCGGGCAGGTCTTCGAGCAGTCTTCGGAGACTCTCGATGAGGCGCTCGCGGGACTGGCCGGGCCTGTCAGTTCGGCCGAAACTGCCGTCGGAGAACGCGCCGTCGTTGTAGACGACGACGTCGCCGCTGAACAGTTTCGTCTCGCTGACCAGCGAGACGTGGTCGGGAGCGTGACCGGGTGTGAAGACCACGTCGAACGTCTCGTCACCCATCTCGACCGAGTCGCCCTCGTCGAGTTCGTGAGTTCGGCGCGGGTGGTCGTCGTTGGCGTACAGGTCAGCGTCGAAGGCGTCGAGGACGGCGTCGAGTTGGCCGACGTGGTCGCCGTGCTGGTGGGTGAGCACGACTGCGTCCAGCGTGTCGGTGTGCTCTCGAACGGCGTCGACGACGCCGAGCATCGTTCCGGCGTCGACGAGGACCGGGCGCTCTCCGAGGACGAGAAAGACGTTGCAGGTGAACTGCTCGGCGTCTGCGGTGACGTTGATGACTTCCATGCCGGGCAGTCACGCCATCGGAAGAAAAAAGGACGGGTGAGTGCGAGCGTGCCAGACACGACCGTCTAACGGGAAAACCGAACGTCAAGGAATCGAGCACCGAGTGAGGCGCGCCGGATAGCATCCGGACGCTATCGAGAGCGGCTTTCGAGAACTGAACCTCCCAAACAATTTTCCCTGTGAACCGAGTAGTATTACTCGTATGGGATTTGGGAGCTACGACGAGTCCGAACAGAGTAACAAGGAGTACGACACGGACCTCGACGAGCAAGAGGGGGTGGCGACGAGCGAGAACACCCACGAGGGAAGCGTCGAGTTCGAAATCGGTGCTTCCAACGACGAACTGCTCGACAAGCTTCAGGAAATAAAGGAAGGGTGAAAGCCGGGACCCGCGCGCTCGGGGTAGCCGAGTCCTACGTGGGACAAACTCGGAGTGTCGCGGAGACCTGGACCACCGACGCCGACGGTCGACGGACTTCGGCGACAGCACCGCCTCGGAGTACGCTCGCCGGTGCTGTCGTGCGTGGGGACAGGGTGGTCGACGGCTTCGGGTTCGGAGACTGTACCGTCGGCGGACGAGACGCGACCGAGGCAATCGGTGACCTGTTTTTCGCCGTCGACCGCGAGGACGTTCGATACGTGTTCGTCGCCGGTATCGCCCTCTCGTGGTTCAACGTCGTCGACCTGCATCGACTCGCCGAACGCCTCCAGCGACCCGTCCTCTCAATCTCGTTCGAGGCGAGTTCGGGACTGGAGTCGGCGCTCGGCGAGCACTTTTCGGGAGCTGACCTCTCGGCACGACTCGGGACCTACCGAGCCCAACCGCCCCGGCGAACGGTCGAGATCGGCGAAGAGACGGTGTACGTCCGGGCCGTCGGTATCGACGACGAGCGAGCGGCGAGCGTCGTGCAGGCGTTCACGCCGGAAGGTGGTCGACCGGAACCACTTCGCGTCGCCAGACTCGCCGCGCGTGCGGCGAGAGGTTGGATGGAGACGAGTGAATCGACCCGGAAGGTAGACGATTAAGTCACTTGCCGGTGGCGTCTCGGTATGGAACGCGTCGACGGAATCTGCGTGCTGGCCTGTGAACGCTGCCCCGACCTCGTCGACTCGCGGAGCCAGATAGTCAACGGGACCGGTCCGGAGGACGCGGAGTTACTGTTCGTCGGCGAGGGACCGGGTGCAAACGAGGACGAACAGGGCGAACCGTTCGTCGGGCGCTCTGGAGACGTACTGAATGCGGCCCTTCGAGACGTTGGCCTTGCCCGCGCCGACGTTCGCATCACCAATTGCGTCCGATGCCGCCCGCCCGGGAACCGCGACCCGACGACGCAGGAACTCGAAAACTGCAGGGAGTATCTGGAGCACGAAATAGACGCGGTGGACCCCGAACTCGTGGTGACGCTCGGAAAAGTTCCGAGCGAACACCTGCTCGGCCGAGACGTTGCGGTCACCTCGGAGGTGGGAACCGTCCTCGACGCGCGAATCGCAGACCGGTCACGGCGGGTTCTCGTCTGCGTCCACCCGGCGGCGACCCTGTACGACCGGAGTCAACGCGAGACGTTCGAGAACGCCATTCGAAAGGCGGCTACGCTCTCCGGGGCGACCGAATCCGACGGCGGGCAGTCTCGGCTGGGCGACTACTGAGCGTGGCGACGGGGTAATTACTGAGCGTGGCGACGGGGTAATTACTGAGCGTGGCGACGGGGTAATTACTGAGCGTGGCGACGGGGCGATTACCGAACGTGGCCTGGCGACGGGTGTCGACGCCGACGAACGAATCGCCCGAACGGAAAGCGACTTCCCCCCGCACCGAGTACCCCGAGATATGGACATGGCGAATCCCCCCGAGGAAGCGCTGGCGTCCGTCGTCATCGTCGACTACGGACTGGGGAATCTCCGAAGCGCGATGCGCGGGCTCGAACGTGCGGGCGCGTCGGTGCAGATTTCAGACGACCCCGGCGACTTCGAGGCCGCCGACGGCATCGTCCTGCCCGGGGTCGGCGCGTTCAGCGAGGGGATGGAGAACGCGGGCCCGTACCGCGAGGCGCTCCGGGAAGCGGCCGACCGAGGCCAGCCGATTTTCGGCATCTGTCTCGGCATGCAGATGCTGCTCACCTCTAGCGAGGAGGCAGACCACGTCGGCGAGGGAGAAGTCGAGGGACTCGACTTCGTCCCCGGGCGAAACGTCCGCTTCGACGAGGGCCAGAAGGTGCCACACATGGGCTGGAACGAACTGAACGTCCAGCGCGAGCACCCGCTCGTCGATGGCATCGACAGCGTTGCGTCTTCGACGCAACGAGCAGACGGGACAGCCGTAACGGGCGGTCCCGTCGATGGCGAGTACGCCTACTTCGTCCACTCGTACTACGCCGTCCCCGAGGACGAACACGCAGTCGTGGCGACCACCGAGTACGGCGTCGAGTTCCCCGCCGTCGTCGCCAACGAGTCGGGGACCGTCTTCGGCACGCAGTTTCACCCCGAAAAGAGCGGCGAGACTGGGCTTCGAATCCTCCGCAACTTCGTCGAACTCTGCGCGGAGTAAATCGAGTCGTCTCCGCGTGAGCGACCGTGGATTCGTGTCTCCGCGTGACCCGACGCCCTTTTCTGACTCACCGTCGAACGGAGGAGCGATGAAAGTCGTCACCCTCGGTCCCGCCGGAACGTACTCCCACCGCGCAGCACGGGCCGTCGCCGACGAAGTCGAGTTCCGCGAATCGGTCACGACCATCGTCGAAGCCGTCACCGAGGGCGAGTTCCCGCGGGGGGTCGTCGCCATCGAGAACAGTATCGAGGGGAGCGTCACCGAGAGTCTCGACGCGCTGGCTAACTTCGAGGTCGGCGTCGTCAAGGAACTGGTCACGCCGATCCGACACGCACTGCTCGCACAGTCGCCGGACTTCACCGTGGTCGCCAGCCACTCGCAGGCGCTCGCGCAGTGTCGAACCTACCTCGAAGCGGAGTACCCCGACGTGTCGCTAGAGGCGGTCGCCAGTACCGCTCGCGGCGTCGAACGCGCTCGCGAAGACCCCTCAGTCGCCGCCATCGGCCACCCCGACAACGCCTCCGGCGGCCTCCAACTCCTCGCAGAGGACATCCAGGACCGCAGTTCGAACGCGACGCGGTTTTTCGTCGTCGCACCGCTCGAAGAGACCTCCGACGCGGGCGGGAAATCGTCGCTCATCGTCTACCCGAACGCGAACTACCCGGGGCTCTTGCTCGAACTACTCGAAGCGTTCGCCGACCGGGACATCAACCTCTCGCGGGTCGAATCCCGCCCCAGCGGCAACCGACTCGGCGACTACCTCTTCCACATCGACTTCGAGGCGGGCCTGTACGAACCCCGGGCACGGGAGGCCGTCGAGGTGGTCGAAGAAATCGCACACAACGGGTGGGTTCGGCGACTCGGCTCGTACGACACCCAGCACGTCGTCGAGTGACCCCTCGACGAGTCGGCGGCGACCCGGTTCTCGACGCTCGACCGTGAGGGCTGATCGAGCGATTACTGGCGCTAGAAGCCCTCCACCGTGTTACCGGTTATCTAATCCCCTGCAATATTTATTAGGTTAGATGACGTATCAGGGAACGGTGCAAACAGTAATGCGACGTTCCAACCCCTTCAGTGACATCGAAGAGCTTTTCGAACGAATGAGCCGTCAGTTCGACGACGTGAGCCAGCAGTGGGACTCGGGCATGATGCGACAGGCGATGCAGGGAATGGCCATCGACGTGACAGACCACGACGACGAGTTCGTCGTCACCGCGGACCTCCCGGGCTTCGAGAAGGAAGACATCGACCTGACGATAGACGGTCGAACCCTCACCATTTCGGCCACCCGGGAGATGGAGAGCGAGGAGTCCAGCGGCGAGTACCTCCGCCACGAACGCCGACAGGACTCGGTTCGACGGTCGGTTCAGCTCCCCGAGGAAGTCGACGAAACCGAGGCCGGCGCGAAGTACACAAACGGCGTCCTGACGGTCACCCTCCCGAAACTCGCACCGAGTGAAGAGGACACCCGACACATCGACATCGACTGAGGGGAGCGACCAGCACGTTCAACGTGTACGCGACGAGTCGGGGACGTCGAAGCGCTCTCCCTCGATGAGCCGGTCGGTTTGACGGCGATTTTTCCGTTCAGATAGCTCGTGAAGCACGGATACGGTTCTCAGCAATTCGTCGCCGCGCTCGAGACCGAGACCGGTGGGTCGGCCGTCTCGCGCTGAGTTCTCGCGGGCACGATCGCCCCGAAGTCGAATCAGAACCGGGACCACCTGAACGTCGGGTATAGGAGTTATTTTAGGCTCCGGTGCCTCAGAACGGGTATGGAATACGACCCGCAGGAACTCGAAGAGCGATGGCGGGAGCGCTGGGCCGAGTCAGGTCGGTACGAGGCCGACCCGACTGACGTCCCCGAGGACGAGGAGCCGACGTTCATCACGGTTCCGTATCCCTACCCGAGCGGCGGGATGCACATCGGGCACGCCCGGACGTACACCGTCCCCGACGTGTACGCACGCTACCGCCGCCAGCAGGGCGACAACGTCCTCTTCCCGATGGCGTGGCACGTCACCGGGACGCCCATCATCGGCGCGGTCGACCGACTGAAGAGCGGCGAAGAAAAGCAGTTGAGCGTCCTCAGGGACACCTACAACGTCCCGGAGGAAACCCTGAAGGACCTCGAGACTCCGATGGGCTTCGCCCGCTACTTCATCGAGGAGCACTACAAGAAGGGGATGCAGTCGCTCGGACTGTCCATCGACTGGCGGCGAGAGTTCACCACGAACGACGAGCGCTACTCGAAGTTCATCACGTGGCAGTACCAGACGCTCTACGACCGCGGACTGCTCGAGAAGGGTCTGCACCCGGTCAACTACTGCACGCGAGAGGAGCAACCGGTCACGACCCACGACCTGCTGGAAGGGGAGAACGCCGAGTTTCAGGAGTACACGCTCGTCCGCTTCGAGTGGGAAGACGGCGACGTCGTCGTCCCGATGGCGACGCTGCGGCCCGAAACGGTCTACGGCGTGACGAACGCCTACATCGACCCCGAGGCGACGTACGTCCGGGCGACGGTCGACGGCGAGACGTGGTTCATCTCCGCGGAAGCCGTCGAGAAACTCGACCTGCAAGACCACGAGGTCGAGGTCACCGAGGAGGTGACCGGTGAGGCACTCGTCGGCGAACGCGTCCGGAATCCCGTCACCGGCGACGAGGTGCTCGTGTTGCCCGCGGGCTTCGTCGACGCCGACAACGCCACCGGCGTCGTCATGTCCGTGCCCGCACACAGCCCGGATGACTACGTCGCCCTGCAGGAGGCGAAAGCCGACGCGGGGCGCATGGAGTCTTACGGCATCGACCCCGCCGAAGTCGACGCCATCGAGCCGATTCCCATCCTCACCGTCGACGACTACGGCGAGATTCCTGCGAGAGACGCCGTCGAATCGCGGGGCATCGAATCCTCCGAGGACCCTCTGCTGGAGGAGGCGACGAAGGAACTGTACAACCGCGAGTTCCACGCCGGTCGGCTGAAAGAGATGTACGGCGAGTACGCCGGCGAAGTCGTCGAGGACGTTCGCGAGCGATTCCGCGACGCGAATCGCGAGACGGGTGCCTTCGACAGCATGTACGAGTTCTCCGAAGAAGTCGTCTGTCGATGTGGCGGCGACGTCGAGGTGGCGTATCAGGACACGTGGTTCCTGCGGTACAACGACGAGGAGTGGAAGGCCGAAGCCCACGACGCGGCCGACCGACTGGACGCGATTCCCGAAAACACCCGCGGCGAGTACCACCACACCATCGACTGGCTGAACCAGTGGCCCTGCATCCGCAACTACGGGCTGGGGACGCGCCTGCCGTGGGACGACGACTTCGTCATCGAACCGCTCTCGGACTCGACCATCTACATGGCGTACTACACCATCGCCCACCGCCTGCAGGACGTTCCGGTCGAGGAACTCGATAGGGACTTTTTCGACACGCTGTTCTACGGACCAGAAGCGGTCTCCGAGCCGAACGAGCGGGCGCTGCAGTTACGCGAGGAGTGGGACTACTGGTACCCGGTGAGCTATCGCTTCTCGGCGAACGACCTCATCTCGAACCACCTGACGTTCTTCCTGTTTCACCACGCCGAACTGTTCGACCCGGCCGACTGGCCCGAGGGCATCGTCATCATGGGCATGGGTCTGCTCGAAGGCCAGAAGATGTCCTCCTCGAAGGGTCACGTCGTCTTGCCGGGAGCCGCCATCAAGGAGTACGGTGCCGACACGGTTCGGTTCTTCCTGCTGAACTCCGCGGAGCCGTGGCAAGACTACGACTGGCGGGCCGAGCAGGTCGGCAGTGTCCGGGACCAACTCGAACGCTTCTGGAACCGTGCGCAGGAGATTATCGACGAACCGGAGGGGGATCGGGACCTGACGAACGTCGACCGGTGGTTACTGTCGAAGCTACAGGCATCGGTTCGAGAAGTCACCGCCGCGTTGGAGGGGTCCGAGACGCGCGCCGCGAGTCAGGCGGCCTTCTACGGCTTCGAAGAGCATCTGCGATGGTACCGTCGACGCGCCGACTTCGACCGACCGGGTGCGCGGTGGACTCTCAGATACGTCCTCGAAACCCGCCTGCGACTGCTGGCCCCCTTCGTGCCGTTCGTGGCGAACGAACTCCACGAGCAGTTGACCGGGACGGCGGCCGAGGACGCGCCGTGGCCGACGGTCGACGGCGAGTTCCAGAGCGTCCCAATCGAAGTCGAAGAACGACAGATCAAACGGTTGACTCAGGACATCCACGACATCGTCGACGTGACCGGAACCGACCCGGACGTCGTCCGGGTGTACGCGGCCGCAGACTGGAAGCGACGCGTCTTCGACGCCGTCGTCGACACCGGCGGCGACGTGGGGGCGGTCATGGGCACGGTGATGCAGGACGAGAGCCTCCGAGAGCGCGGCAACGAAGTCAACGAACTGGCTCAGCAACTCGTCGAGGTGGTTCGCGGACTGAACGACGAGACGCTGGAGGCGATGCGCGAACTCGACGAACGGGCGGCCTACGAGAGAGCCGAGGAGTTCATCGAACGCGAGTTCGACGCCGAAGTCGAGGTGTACGTCGAAGGCGACGACGTGTACGACCCCGCCGACCGTGCGGGCAACGCGGTCCCCCTCCGGCCGGCCGTCCACATCGAGTAGTCGGTGCCCTGCGTCCGTTGACTGGCGGACATCTCGAAGCGTCCGAAACAGAGTCGAACGGTTATTTGGCCACGGAACGTACACCGAGACATGAGTGCGGAACTCGAAGAGCCGGAGGGGCTGCAACGAGCCTACCGGAGTATTGGTCCGTGGTACAGATCGCATCCGGACGCCGAAATGGACGCAATTGGGCTCGGCATCCTCGTCGGCCTCGTCGTCCTCTTCGCACCACTGTTACCGTTCGTGCTGGTCGCGTGGATTCTCACGAAGGTCCTCGACTTCCTCGGGAGTATTCGCGGCGTCGAAGAAGAGGCCTGAAACGGCTCAGTCGCCGAAGCCGAAGAAGTCGAACGGGTAGCCGTTGTCGTTTTCGTCCGCGTGAGAGAAGACGACGTGCGCGGCGGCGACGTCCTGAATCGCCAGTCCGGTGCTGTCGAAGACGGTGATCGCATCGGCGTCGGTTCGACCAGATTTGTCGCCCAGAACGATTTCGCCGAGTTCGGCGTAGATGTCACCGTCGGTCAGGACGCCGTTGCGGTACGGGACGTTGATTTCCCCGGAGTGGGTGCACTGGGTGTAGTCGTCGATGACGAGTTTGGCGTCGAGTAGAATCTCGTCTGCGAGTTCGTGTTTGTCCTCGGCGTCTGCGCCCATCGCGTTGATGTGCGTGTGCTCGCCGACGGCGTCTCTGGAGACGATGGGCGATTCGACCGGCGTCACCGTCGAGAGCACGTCGCAGGCGGCCGCCTCCGCGATCGATCCGCCGCGAACGTCGAAGTCGTCTTCGAATGTCTCGACGAAGGCGTCGACCCGGGTTTCGTCAAGGTCGGCGACGACGACGTCCTCGATGGGCCGAATCTCGGAGATGGCCCGGAGTTGCGTGTACGACTGGACGCCAGCGCCGACGATGCCCAGACTCGTCGCGTCCGCCACGGCGAGATGGTCCGTGGCGACGGCGGCGGCCGCTCCCGTCCGAAGCATCGTGAGTTCGCGGCCGTCCATGATGGCCAGCGGAAAGGCGTTACGAGGGTCCGAGTAAATCATCGTCCCGAGGACCGTCGGTAGGCCGTACTGCTCGCGGTTGTCGGTGTGGACGTTCACCCACTTGATGCCCGCGGCGTCCCAGTCACCAGCGTCGAGATACGCCGGCATCGACCTGAAATCGCCGTTGTACCGGGGGAGGTCGATGTAGGACTTCGGCGGCATCTGAGCGTCGCCGCGCTCGTAGGCCGCAAACGCCTCTTCGAGTGCCGGGATGAGTTCCGACATCTTGGCGTTCTCGTGAACGTCGTCGGCGTCGAGGAGCAGCGTCTTCATGGCCGCAAATTTTGCGTGACCGTATTTAGGTTATACTGAATGGGCGTCCGCGTCGGATTTCCGGGGGAAACAGAGACGGATAGTGTATCGAATCGAAACGCATCGCTACCCGAATCGGTGTCGGTCAAAAATCGGGGGGGTTGGTCGTCGAAGCGAAACGGTGTCGGGGCGCGTAGTGCGTGAAGTGTGAAGTGAGCCTAGACGGCCGAGTTCACATCGCACCGCCCATGCCGCCCATGCCGCCCATGCCGCCCATGCCGCCCGGCGGGCCACCCGCTCCCTCGTCGTCGTTTCCACCGGTCGAGAGGTCGCCAGCGGCGATGATGTCGTCGATTTTCAGGACGAGGTTCGCGGCCTCGGTGGCCGAGGAGACGGCCTGCTCTTTGGCGTGGGCCGGTTCGACGATGCCCGCTTCGAAGGTGTCCTCGATGTCGCCCGAGAAGACGTTCAGGCCGGCGCGGACCTGTCCGTCCTCGTGGGCCGCACGCAGGTCGACGAGCGTGTCGATGCTGTCGAGACCGGCGTTTTCGGCGAGGACCCGCGGGACGAGTTCGAGTGCGTCTGCGAACGCCTCGACGGCGAGTTGCTCGCGGCCGGAGACGGAGTCGGCGTAGTCGCGGAGTCGGGAGGCGAGTTCCACCTCGATGGCACCGCCGCCCGAGAGGACGCGACCGTCTGAGACGGTCGTCGAGACCACGTCGAGTGCGTCCAGAATGCCGCGCTCCAGTTCGTCGACCACGTGGTCGGTCGAACCGCGGAGCAGGAGCGTCACGCCGTGGGCGTCGTCGCCCTCGACGTAGAACAGGTCGTCGTCGTCGTCGCGGGAGACCGAGCCCTGTCCGAGGTCCTCGGCGTCGATTTCGTCCAGGTCGGTGACGATAGCGCCGCCGACGACGTTCTTGAGGAACTTGATGTCGGACTTCTTGACGCGGCGGACGGCGAGGATGCCCTCCTTGGCGAGGAAGTGTTGGGCGAGGTCGTCGATGCCCTTCTGACAGAAGACGACGTTAGCGCCCGAGGCTTTGATTTGCTCGACTTTGTCCTTGAGTTGCTGCTCCTCTTTGTCGAGGAACTTCTGGAGCTGGTCGGGACTCTCGATGTTGACCTGCGTGTCGACGTCGGCTTCCTCGACCTCGATGGGTTCGCCCAGCAGCAGGACGTTGGCGTCTTCGACGGACGTCGGCATGTCGTCGTGAACCGGGTCCTTGTCGATGACCGCGCCCGTCAGCAGTTCGGACTCGGAGGCCGAACGGCCGGTCTGGGTCTCGATTTTGACGTTCTCGAGGTCGACGACGTGGCCGCCGTCGTCGGCTTCGACCGTGACCTGCTGGACGGCGTTGACGATGAGTTCGGCGAGAACTTCCTTGTTGAGTTCTGCCCCCTTGCCCGTCATCGACGTTTCCGCGACCTTCTTCAGGACTGCTTCGTCCTCGGGGTCAACGCGCTCTGCGATGTTGTCGATTTCACCGCGAGCGTACTCGGAGGCGATGTGGAAGCCCTTGATGACCGCCGTCGGGTGGATGTCCTGTTCGAGGAGGTCCTCGGCGTTCTTGAGGAGTTCGCCCGCGATGGCGACCGCAGTCGTCGTGCCGTCACCGGCCTCGTCCTCCTGCGTCTCTGCAACCTCGACGATCATCTCGGCCGTCGGGTTGTCGATGTCCATCTCTTTGAGGATGGTGACGCCGTCGTTCGTGATGGTAACCGAACCCATCGAGTCGACGAGCATCTTGTCCATGCCCTTCGGACCAAGTGTCGAGCGTACCGCCTCGGCAACGGCACGGGCCGCAGAGATGTTGTACTCCTGTGCGTCGCGGTCTTTGACGCGCTGTGAGTCTTCGCCGAGAATAATCATCGGCTGCCCTTGCATTCGCTGGCTCATATTACATCGCAGGATTGTTTGTGCTTCTATAAAAAAGTATCGGAGACAGTCCAAATCAAGTGATAAATTATCACGCCTGCAGTCGGCGTTTGAATCACCGCTAACGCCCGATTATTGAACTATTGTGCGAACAGTTCGCATTCAAGCTGTCGGAGGTGAAAGCCGCAAAAACTGGCAGTTTATATAGCTCATACTGGCGGGTTCGGGCCAGACTGTCGCTCTTT
>JBNJGG010000010.1:0-34648 GCA_051747545.1 Halobacteriota archaeon
GCCGGTCGGGACCTCAGTGGTCCCGACCGGCGAGTCCCGGTCGGAAGAGTCGGGGTCGACGCTGCGTTCGAGAGGAGCGCTGGTCGACCAGGAGGGTACTTCGAGGAAGCGGTCGAACGACCACGACAGCTGAGTCGACGCACACCGACAAGAACCGGAGGCAGTCACAGGTCTGTGAGAGACGGACGGCAGTAATCGACAACGCGAGAAATTGGGAGTTAGGAGCAGTGCCAGATACCACGATTTGCGACGAGTGTCAGATACCCCAATTTTCGATGGGGTCAGCTACCTAGAATCGCAACGCCCGTAAGTCGAGCGACGAAGACGGTTGGTGAGACGGCTACGGCCGTCGTTTCGTCGATCCGACGAGATCCGATAAACTGCCCTCGGCTGAATTACCCCTCGGCTAAGCGGGCTAGCGGTCGATAATTCGGTCACAAACCGTCGGTTATCACGCAGATAATAATGGTGCAAAGGCCCGTCCAAATCGTTGGCGTTCGCTGACCGCGGACGTCCCCCTTCCGCGACACCGACCCAAATTTGGAAGGTTCCCCCCCTTCCGCCCCTTTTCAGAACCTCACCGTGCAGGCGTGACTGAAGGGTTCGACGTGACCGACGAGTAGTACACGGCGGGAGATTCGCGGTCGCCCTGCGACCAGCGCGCTCGAATCGTCCGAGAGTGGCGAAATCTGTGCCGACGCTTCGTGCGTGTGTCGACCTACCCAGTACGTGCTGTCTTCTCGAAATCCTGTCAGCGAGAGCGGGAAATCGAAACAGTGGAACCAAACTTCAATATCACTGAGTGAGTAGGTTCAAAACGGCTATGGATATTGTTGATATTGCGACTCCTGATTTCATCGAAGTCGATTCCGCAGAGCGACTCGGGAAGATTCGTGCCATCTTCGACGAACACAATCCCAAGGGGGTCGTCGTCACAGAAGACAGCGACTACGCTGGTGTCATCGGCGAGAACGACCTGGTCAAGTCACACGTCGAGGACAACACCAAAGCCGCCGCGTTGATGCGGTCTGCACCGCAGGTCGACCGACACGAAGACGTGCGCGAGGTTGCCCGCGTTCTCGTCGAAGGCGACGTGAAAATCGCGCCGGTAATCGAGGGTGAATCGCTCTGGGGCATCGTCACCGAGGACGCGATTCTGGAAGCCGTCCTCGAAAATCTCGACGCGTTGACCGTCGAGGAAATATACACCGACGAGACAGTCACCGTGGCCGAAAAGGACCACGTGGGTCAGGCGATCAACCTGCTCCGGGAGAACGGCATCTCGCGGCTCCCCGTTCACGACGGGGACGGCGCGCTCACCGGCGTGCTCACGACCCACGACATCGTCAACTTCGTCGTCCGGAGCATGGACAGACAGGGGAAAGGCGACCGTCGGGGGGACATCGACCGGATGCTCGACCTGCCCGTCTACGACCTGATGACCAGCCCCGTGTTGACGACGACTCAGAACGAGTCAGTCCGAGACGCCGTCTCGCGGATGCTGGACAACGGCATCGCCGGTCTCGTCGTCACGCCGGACGACGACGACCAGACCATCACCGGCGTGCTCACCAAGACGGACGTGCTCCGGGCGCTCACCTTCACCGAAGAGGACCGCATGGACGTCCAGATTACCAACGTCGCCCTGCTCGACACCATCACCCGCGACGAGATGGTGGCTGCCATCACGGAGGCCGTCGACAAGTACCAGGCGATGCAGGTCCACCACGCCCACGTGCGCTTCCACGAGCACAAGGAGAAACTCCGCGGAACGCCGCTCATCCAGTGCCGAATTCGACTCCGCACCAGCCACGGTCAGGTCGCCGGGTCGGGCGAGGGCTACGGTGCCGAACACGCGTTCCACGTCGCACTCGACACGCTCGAACGAAACGTCGTCGAGCTGAAGGGCGTCATCAACGACGAGCGATACCGCGGTCAGTTACTCCGAAAGCTCGGCGAACTCTGAGGACCGAACGATCGGCGTCGAATTTTTCGAGGGAACGCCGGATGTTCGGAGTCGCATCGTAGTGACCAGCCACACGTCTCAGTGCTCGCTCACACGTCTCAGTACTCGTCGACGGATTCCAATCCGTAGTCGGTGATCCGGAACGTCGCCGTCTCGCCAGCCGGTTTCGAGCGGTGTTTCTCCAACGTCGCGCGTCGGTTCCCGCCGCGAAACCGGTCGAGTCGAACGACGGCCCCCGTCCAGTGTTCGAGGGTGTTGCCCCCGAGCGGTCGGATGCGATCCGCGTCGGGGTCGGTGAACACCTGATTCGTGATGACGACGGCGAGGTCGTGTTTTCGGGCGAGCGAGAGGAGGTGTGTCACCTGCCGAGCGACGTCTCTGAGCGCGTCGCCGGCCTCCGCGTCGGCGGTTCGTTCGAGCCGATAGAAACCGGTCGCACTGTCGAGGACGACCAGGTCGGTTCGCTCGGCGAATTCCGTCGTGTCCCGGACGGCCTCGCGTTGCTCTTCGAAGTCGTGAACGTCGGAGACGATGATTCGTGAGGCGACCGTCTCGATGTCGTCGGTGGCGACGGCGGCCGCGAGTTGCTCGAAGCGCTCCGCCGACAGCCCCTCCGTGTCGATGTAGAGGGCCGTGCCCCCGCCGGCGGCGACCCGGACGGCCGCCGAGAGCGCGAGATTCGTCTTCCCCGCCGCGGGCGATCCGTACACCTGCGTGACGGTCCCGCGTTCGAACCCACCCGAGAGCAGGTCGTCGAGCGAGTCGCACCCGGTCGAAAGTGGCTCGGTCACACCTCAAAGTGAGACGGTCTCCGGTATAAACCCTCGATACGTTTTACCGTCGCGCTCGCCAAGCGTGGGACGTGATCGTCGTCGCCACCGATGATTTCGAGCTGTACCACGAGGCGGTGAGCGAGCTTCGCGACCGCGGAGTGTCGTTCACGACGGTCGCTCCGAAAGACGACCTACCCGAGCGGACGACGGTCCTGTTGACCGGCAACGACGACAGCGTCGAGGTTCCCGCGAACGTCGAGATGGTCGTCTCGACGGCTGAGGGTGCGCGGAAGGCAGTCGAAGACGCGCTCTCTCGCATGCGGGGGTCGGGGGGACGCACGGTGGTCGGGATCGACCCCGGGACGCGACCGGGAATCGCCGTCCTCTCGGGCGACACCGTCGTCGCCGCGTTTCACGTCCCGGTGGCCGACGCGGCCGAGACGGTCCGTCGAGAAGTCGAAGAGGGCATCGACCCCCTGATTCGAATCGGCGACGGAGCACGACTGCAGGGGGCGCAGATAATCAACGAACTCGACGACCTGCCGGTCGAACTCGTCGACGAAACGGGGACGACACCGTACCTCGGAACCGGTGCCCGCGGGATGGGCGACGTCCTCGCCGCCGTCAACATCGCCCAGATGGAGGGTGACCGCATCGAGGGCCGGACCATCGAACCGACGAGCGGTGAACTGCAGGTCATCAAAACCCGGTCGCGTGAGCGCTCTCCGGAGAATCGCGCCATCGACGAGATACTGGCCCGCCGAGTCGCCTCGGGCGAGTTGACACTAGACGAAGCGCTCGACGAACACCGGGCGGCAGACGAGTCGTGAGTTGCTACGACTGATCGAGCGACTCCCACACCAGCGCCTCGGCGCGCCGCATCACCTCGCGAACCGGCACCGACGCCTCGCTAGCGACGGCGCTGGCGTCGTCGAACTCCGCGCTCACGTCGTAGACGGTCCCGGCAGCGTCGCGAGCGACCTTCACGTTCACGTCGTGGGTGCGTCCGTCGATGTCGACCGACGCGGTCTGGAAGTCGCGGTCGGCAATCCAGCGGTGGCCACTCCCGTGCTCTCTGATGCCGAGCGTCCCGGTTTCCTCCGCGAGACGAGTCGCCACGCTGGCGGCGTCTGACGGGTTGGCGATGACCTTCACGAGGTGGCCCGGTCTGGACTTCTTCATCGTCGTCGGGATGATAGACACGTCACGCGCGCCCGCCGCTGTGAGGGTTTCGTGAAGGTCCCCGAGTACCTCGGGTGACACGTCGTCGACGTTTGTTTCGAGCACCGTAATCTCGTCGCGAACGAGGGGTTGGCCCCCGTCGCCGACGAGCGCCCGAAGCACGTTCGGATGCTCGGGAAACTCGTAGCTACCGGCACCGTAGCCCGAGGTCTGTATCGAAAGGGGCGGGAGGTAGTCGACGCCGTCAGCGACGTGAGCCAAAATAGCGGCCCCGGTGGGGGTCAACAACTCGGCCTCGACCGGACCGCCCCGTATCGACCAGTCGGCCCGTTCGGCGAGTTCGACGACCGCCGGTGCGGGCACCGGGTACGTGCCGTGACTCATCGACATTTCGCCACCACCGATCGAAAGCGGCGTCGTCACCACGTCGGCGACGTCGAGGTCTGCCAGCAGGAGCAACACCCCGACGACGTCGGCGATGGCGTCGTCGGCACCGACCTCGTGGAAGTGTGTCTCGCGAAGGACCGTCCCGTGAATCGCGGCCTCGGCCTCACCGAGTAGCTTGAACACCGCGAGGGCGTCCTGCTCGACCGACGCTGGCAGCTCCATGGACTCGACCAGCGAGACGACATCGCCGTAACTTCGAAGTGGTCCTGCACCTTCGGCGTGGACGTGTGAATGGTCGTGAGAGTGAGAACCGTCGTGTGAATGGTCGTGAGAGTGATCGTGGTGGTGGTGTTCGCCCCCGTCGGAAGTCGTGGCTTCGTCAGCCACGAGGACGTTGACCGTCGTCGCGTGGATACCGTTCTTGACCGTCGAACCGATGTCGAACCGAACGTCGACTGCCCCCTCGACGACGTCGAGAACGTCCGGGTCTGCACCGGCGGCGACGAGAGCGGCCAGCAACATGTCGCCGCTGGCACCCATCCGGCCGTCGAACGCGAGCGTACGCATGGTTGGACAAGATGCGCGAGGAGACAAAAGGCGTTCGTCACCGCCGCGTCGGAGGACCAACAGCCACGCCGGGATTGACCTCGCTCCCGTTCTCGGGGTCGGGTTCCCCCGGGAGAAGGTACCGGAGTCGGTAGGAATTTAAGCGTTAGCGAACTACCGTGGTACAAGGTGACAAACGTGGCAGAATACGGGAGTGACCCCCCAGCTAGCAAAGAACTTATCCCGCGTCGTCGCCGAGAAAAAGGCATCCCCGCGAGTCAATCATGAACGAAGTCCAACTCGAAGTGGCGAAAGCGTACCCGAACGATTCGGGGCGCGGCATCGCCCGTCTTGACCCGGACACGCTGCTCCATCTGAAGCTCTCACCGGGCGACATTATCGAAATCGAGGGCGGCGAACTCACCGCGGCGAAGGTGTGGCGTGCCGACCGGCAGGACTGGAACACCGACACCGTCCGAATAGACGGGTTCACCCGACAGAACTCCGATGTCGGTATCGGCGAACGCGTGACGATTCGAAAAGCCGACGCCAAGAAGGCCGGCCGACTCGTTCTCGCCCCACCGGAAGAGGCGAGCGTGCAGTTTGGGTCGGACGCGGCGGGTATGGTCAAACGGCAGATTCTCAAACGACCCGTCGTCGAACGCGACATCGTCCCGGTGATGTCGAGTACGAACCACCCGTTCATGCGCTCTCCCGGACAGGCCATTCCGCTCATCGCAGTCGAAACCGACCCCGAAGGCGTCGTCCTCATCACCGAGGACACCGAGGTCGAACTCCGCGAAGAGCCGATTTCTGGCTTCGAGAGTCGCGGCGCCGGAATCACTTACGAAGACATCGGCGGCCTGCAGGGCGAAATTCAGCGGGTGCGCGAGATGGTGGAGTTGCCGATGAAGCACCCGCAGATTTTCAAGAAACTCGGCATCGAGCCACCGCAAGGCGTCCTCCTGCACGGCCCACCCGGGACCGGAAAGACGCTGCTGGCGAAAGCCGTCGCCAACGAGACATCTGCGAGTTTCTTTTCTATCGCGGGCCCGGAAATCATCTCCAAGTACTACGGCGAGTCCGAACAGCAACTCCGGGAAATATTCGAAGACGCCAAAGAGGAGTCGCCCGCCATCATCTTCATCGACGAGCTCGACTCCATCGCGCCCAAACGCGAGGACGTGACCGGAGAGGTCGAACGCCGCGTCGTCGCGCAGTTACTGACGATGATGGACGGTCTCGAGACGCGGGGACAGGTCATCGTCATCGCGGCGACCAACCGCGTCGACTCGGTCGACCCCGCACTCCGCCGTCCGGGGCGCTTCGACCGCGAAATCGAAATCGGCGTCCCCGACGAAATCGGCCGCAAGGAGATACTGCAGATTCACACCCGCGGCATGCCGCTGTCGGACGACGTGAACCTCGACGGACTGGCCGACGAGACACACGGATTCGTCGGTGCCGACATCGAGTCGCTGACCAAGGAGGCGGCGATGAAGGCGCTCCGTCGCTACCTCCCCGAGATCGACCTCGACGAAGAGGACATCCCGCCGAGTCTCATCGACCGGATGATCGTCAAGCGCGAGGACTTCAACGGCGCACTCGGCGAGGTGGAGCCGAGCGCGATGCGCGAAGTCCTCGTCGAACTGCCGAAGATTACCTGGGGCGACGTCGGCGGTCTCGAAGACGCGAAACAGCAGGTCAAAGAGAGCGTCGAGTGGCCGTTGACCGAGCCGGCGAAGTTCCAGCGCATGGGTATCGAACCCCCGAAGGGCGTGCTGCTGTACGGCCCGCCCGGAACCGGGAAGACGCTCATGGCGAAAGCCGTCGCCAACGAGACGAACGCGAACTTCATCTCCGTGCGCGGACCCCAACTGCTCTCGAAGTGGGTCGGCGAGTCCGAGAAGGCCATCAGACAGACCTTCCGCAAGGCGCGACAGGTCTCCCCGTGCATCATCTTCTTCGACGAACTGGACGCACTCGCACCGAGCAGAGGCCAGGAAATCGGGAACAACGTCTCCGAGCGCGTCGTGAACCAACTGCTGACCGAACTCGACGGCCTCGAGGAGATGGGCGACGTGATGGTCATCGGCGCGACCAACCGACCGGACATGATCGACCCCGCCCTGCTTCGGTCGGGGCGCTTCGACAGACTCGTCCTCATCGGCGAACCGAGCGAGGAGGGACGCGAGGAAATCCTCAAAATCCACACCCAGCGGAGCCCCCTTGCGCCCGACGTGAGCCTGCGAGAAATCGCCGAAATCACCGGTGGCTACGTCGGTTCCGACCTCGAATCCATCTGCCGAGAGGCGGCGATCGAGGCGCTACGAGAGGACGACGACGCCAACGAGATCGAGATGCGGCACTTCCGCAAGGCGCTCGAAACGGTTCGCCCGACTATCACCGACGACCTGATGGACTACTACGAGCGCATCGCCGACCAGTTCAAGGGTGGCGGCCGCGACCAACTGACCGAGCGCAGCAGCGGTCGCATCGGGTTCCAGTAACACCCATTCTCGTCTTCGACTCTCCCTCGACTTCCGTTACATCGACAGCATAAGAACAGGTGACCGTCAGTTCACGGCGTCTCATCCGGTTGCTAAGCCCGAGGGCTGGCCCCTGATGGGAGGTCGTGTCGAAGAGATGACCGTTAGATGTGGAACAACCCGTCGATGCGCTTCGGAACAAGTTACTTATCTGTTCGCTAAGAGGTAAGGGACATGACGATACTCGCTGCGATAGGCGAAGAAGCGGATTCAGAAAGCGTCGTCTCGGCGGCTTCCGAACTCGCGACCGCGTACGGTGACGAACTCGTCGCGCTGCACGTCGTCCCACAGGAAGACTTCCAGACCCACAAAAAAGCCATCGAGGAGATGCCCGATTTCGGCGATTTTTCGGTGACCCAGGAACAAGAAAGCGCGGCCCGATACGCCGAACGTATCGTCACCCGAGCGCTCGGCGAATTCAACGACGACGTCGTCGAACCACGGGGGCGCGTCGGCAACCCCGCCGACGAGATACTCGCGGAGGTTCGTTCGCTCGACCCCCGATATCTCGTCATCGGCGGCCGGCGGCGGTCACCGGTCGGGAAGGCGCTGTTCGGCAGCACGACCCAACGTCTCCTGTTGAACGCAGATTGTCCAGTCGTGACGACGATGGTAGACTAAGAACCGAGTAGTCGCTACAATAGCGAAGTTGACCGCGAACGAGTGAGCGGAGCGCGCGAGTATGTTGAGCGCGAGCGACCGGAGGGAGCGAGCGCCTTTTTGGTCCAGCTTTTTGCAAACGGGTCGAGCGATGTCCCGCAGTAAAGAGGTGGTTGTTAGTAAATGAGTTCGTCCGAGTTCTCGACCATGTAGAGGGTCCGAGCGGCGATGTTCACCGCGTGGTCGCCGACGCGTTCGAGGTCCCGAATCGTGAGCAACAGACGCGAAACGTCCTGTAAGAGGTCCTCGATGTCCGAGTCGGAGTCGAACTCGTCGCTCTCGATGAGGTCTCTGACGACGAGTTCGCTGGCGTCCTCACACATCGCGTCCAGGTCGTCGTCGCGATCGGAGACGATGAAACAGCCCTCGGCGTCCTCGGCGGCGTAGGCGTCCATCGCCTGGTCGAGCATGTCGAGCGTCACGTCGCCGAGACGCTGAATGTCGACGTCCGGGAAGATGTCCCGTTCGGCGTCGAGCGCGTACTGTCCGAGATTCGTCGCGAGGTCGGCGATTCGTTCGAGGTCGGTGATGATTTTGAACGACGCAGCGATGAACCTGAGGTCGCCGGCTACCGGTTGCTGGAGGGCGAGCAGGTCGATACAGCTCTGTTCGAGGTCGAGATACATCCGGTTTATCTCGCCGTCACCGACGATGACATCTTTTGCCAACTGTTCGTCTTTCTGTTCGAGGGCGTCGAGACCCATGCGGAGGCGCTCGGCGACTACCTCGCTCATGTAGAGCACCTCCTCCTGGAGCCCTTCGAGCTGGGACTGGTAATCCGTGCGCGGCATACGTGAGAACTACCCGTGAACGACCTAAAGAGTTTCTCTCACTACCCATCTCTATTGTGAAGTATTTAGAGATATAGTAATATATAGAATCGGTGTCGACAATGACAGGGACAGCCCGGACAATAGTCAGATCGCCGAGAGCGCCGTCGAACACGGCGACCGGGTTCGAGTCGCTCGTACTCCGACGACGACGCGACGACGACTCACTCGATTTCGAGCCGCCCGCTTTCGCCCGTCTCGTCACCACCGTCTTCGTCCCATTCGAGTTCGAATTCGATACTCAACGTCCCCGAACCGTCCGTCGGCCCCTCTCGTTCGACTTTGACCTCGAAGGTCGGGCGGGCTGGCGGCGTGACTGTTTCGGACGCACTCCCCGCTTTGAGGCTGATGGGGTCGCCACCGTCGAGGGCCGCCGCGACGTTGCGAAGGTACGACGCGATCTCCGCTCTGGTCTGAACGCTCTCGGATTCGAACAGCACGTCTTCGGGCATACGACTAACGATACGTCGTCGAACGGAATAAATCCACGTCGGTAGTGAACCGAACGCAGTCCGTCGTGACAGTGCGGCGCACGAGACGAAGACCCCCACGGCTCACTCGAAGTGTCACTATCTGCCGTCGAAACGTCCACCACGTCGCCGTCGAAACGTTCTCACTCCGACGACCGAGAGGCTTTGCTGAGGACTATCCGAACTTGCCGGTGATGTAGTCCTCGACGCGCTGGCTCTCGGGGTTCTCGAAAATCTTCTGCGTGTCGTCGAACTCGACGAGTTCGCCGCCGGTGAGGAACACCGCGGTCTTATCCGAGATACGGGCGGCCTGCTGCATGTTGTGCGTCACGATCACCACCGTGTACTCCTCGGCCAGGTCCGCGATGAGGTCCTCGATCTGGGACGTCGCAACCGGATCGAGCGCCGAGGCCGGCTCGTCCATCAAGATGACCCTGGGGTCCGGTGCGATAGCGCGTGCGATACAGAGACGCTGTTGCTGTCCGCCAGACAGCTCCAGCCCGGACTCGTCGAGTCGGTCCTTCACCTCATCCCACAGTGCCGCCCGCTTTAACGCCGTCTCGACCCGTTCGTCCAGGTTATCCGTCTTATTCTGAACTCGCAGTCCGTAGGCGACGTTATCGTAGATGGACTTGGGAAACGGATTCGGCGTCTGGAACACCATCCCGATACGCCGCCGCAACGCCACCGGATCGACGTCTTCGTCGTAGACGTTCTTGCCCTTGAACAACAGAGTTCCTTCCACCCGGGCGGCGTCAATCAAATCGTTCATTCGGTTGATACAGCGGAGAAACGTGGACTTCCCACAGCCAGACGGCCCGATCATCGCGGTTACCTTGTTCGAAGGAATCCGAATATCGATCCCTCGAAGGGCTTGCGTATCGTCGTAGAAGACGCTCAAGTCCTTCGACTCGACGATGATATCGGCTTCATGGGTGGCGCGCTGCGTCTCCGACCTCGTGACATCAAGCGACGTCTCGATCAGCGGTTCTGCCTCACTGTCGACCGCCGATTGTTTCATTCCTGGATCGGTTCCGTCCGAACTGTCGGGTTCTGACATTTCCTGTGACATCTGGTTAACTGCTCCGTTGATACTTGTTACGAATGAGTATTGCCGTTCCGTTCATCAGCAACAGGACGACAAGTAGGGTGAGCACGCCGGCTGCGAGGACGCCGAATCGGAACTCGGGTTCGATTTCGGAAGACCACGCGAATATCTGTCGCGGCATGGCGCTGAACTTCGCGAAGAATCCGTCCGGTGCCAATCGAACGCTCGCGGCCGCGCCGATCATTAAGAGCGGGGCAGTCTCTCCGATGGCTCGCCCGAGCGCGAGAATCGTCCCCGTTAAGATTCCCGGCAGCGCTTCTGGAAGAACGACGTTACGGGTCGTCTGCCACTTCGTCGCGCCCATTCCGTAGGAGGCCTGACGCATCGAATTAGGCACGGCTCGAATTGCCTCCTGAGCAGAGATGATGACAATCGGAAGGATGAGGAGCCCGACGGTAAGCCCGCCGACGATGACGATGCCCGATTCGAGGCCAGCCACGCGAATGAACAGCGCGAGACCAAGCAGGCCGTACACGACCGAAGGAACCCCAGCGAGGTTCCCGATGTTTATCTGAATGAGTTTGACGATTCGACCGAGTAACCCGGACTTAGGCGCGTACTCCTCCAGATAGATGGCTGCTCCAACCCCGATAGGAAACGTAGAGATGACGATGACGACGAGCATCAACACGGTGCCGACGAGCGGCGGGTAGATCCCGGCGTCTGCTGGAGTACGCGAGGTGGGACTCGTCAGGAACTGCCAGTCGAGCCACGGGGACGGTCCAGCCAGTCCGAGCGAGCGGACGACGAACGCACCAACCACCGCACCGAGGATCACGACGAGGGGAAACAGCAGTCCACGCAACCCTTCACGGTGACGGAGACGGTCTTCGAAATAATACCCCAGTGGGAGGAGTGTTGTCGTTGCCAGTACGACCCAATTCTCGCTGTTCAACCCCACGATGGGCGCGAGGAACGCCCCGACGGAGACGACGACGAGTGAACCGACGACCGCCTCTCGCACTCCTCGACCGTCGTCTCGTCGGGCGGCGATGACGCGCCCGACGACTAGCGCGACTGGAAGGGTCACGGACATGGCGAGCAACATCCAGTCGACTGGTAACACTGGTAGCGAGAGCACGAGAGTAGAGACGCTCGGGAGCAGCGCTGGCGTCGAGAAGGCGACGGTGAACAGCTCGGTACTGGTAAGCGGTGTCGTAGCAGTGAAGTCGACAGATAGCGCCGGGATACCGACCAGTGCCAGCGTGGGCGCGACAAACAACACGAACAGTCTCTCGAGGGCAGCATCCGCTCGAAATTGCCGGTGGGCGTAGACGAATCCAGCCCCCACGAGCAGACCGACCAGTAATGCGAACCACTCCATCGGCGTGATGATTTCGACGAACAGCACGACGAGTCCACCCCCGACGAGCAGCCCGACGAGGGGAATTCCGAGTGACGCGGTGGCGACTTCGACTGCACGGCCATCGCGGACGTAGTAGAAGGCCAAAAGGCCGAGGGCGGGGAGGGCGAGCGTGACGAAGAACACAAGGTACCACCCCGGCTCTGCACTCAGCGGTCGAAGAGCGTCGTTGGCGACGTACAACAGCAGAATCGACACCATCACGAGACCGAAGGTCGTCGCACCGAGACAGACCGCCTCGAACACGCGCCCGCGAAGTTGGCTCACCTCACTGAACGCTTCGCCGACCGTCGAACCGGAACCGGACTCGTTTGACATCAGTCACCCTCCCGTCTCGTCATTGGTACTCCTCCCGATACTTAACTGCGATGAGGTTGCTGAGATAGTTCATGAGAAATGTGAGGGCAAACAGCGTCAAGCCGAGTGCGAACATGCTCTTGTACGTCGCCGAGGCAGCGGACACGTCGCTCGTGACAGCTTGAACCATCGCCGAGGTCATCGTCTGCCCCGACTGAGAAAGACTCCCAATCGGGTCAGTCAGGTCGAACAGCCGCGGGCGCAGTCCCATGGCCATGACGACGACCATTGTCTCGCCGATAGCTCGGGAGAGGGCGAGGATGAACGAGGCGAAGATTCCCGACACGGCCGCCGGTACGACGATTCCAGTCGACACCTCGTACTTGGTGGCTCCGAGTCCGTAACCCGCCTGTCGCAACGAGTCAGGGACCGCACTCATCGCGTCCTCGCTGAGGCTCGACACCATCGGTATGATCATGATACCGACCATGATCGACGCGCTCAACACGTTGAAGGTCCCAAGATCGAGTCCGAAAATCCGGAGAAAAGGAGTGAGGTAGACGAGAGCGAGGTACCCGTAAACGACTGTCGGAATCCCTGCGAGTATTTCCAATCCCGGTTTGAGGACTGACCGCGCACGTTCGCTCGCGTACTCACTGAGGTAGATCGCCGCAGCCACCCCGACGGGAACCGCAATGAGTGCAGAGACCCCAGTCACGAGCAGAGTCCCCGTAACTAGTGGTAGTACGCCGAACTGGTCGCGAGCGGTTATCCACTCGGTGCCAGTGAAAAACTCGACCGGGTGTACCAACTGAAAGAACTTCGCGGCGTCGATTGCCAGCGCCAGAATGATACTAACCGTCACGATTACCGAGACGGAAGCACACAGGAACAGTATCCAGCGGTACAGCCGTTCTCTGACGGCTCGGCTCTGCTGGCCCCCAGTCAGTTGTAGTTGGATTGGTTCGTTACTCATTTCGTTGGTGGTTCGGAAACGGAGCTACGTAATTAAACCGATTGGGTATCGGTTTGGTGACCCTCGGTTAGCCCTACTACGTCAGTTACCGGCGATTTCGTCCAGCGTCGCAAGATTTTCGTCGCGACCGTCCGCACTAGATGGAACGTAGCCGATGTCCGAGACCAGGTCCGTCTCGGAGTTATTGAGGTAGAACTTCAAGAACTCGTAGACTTCTTCGCGCTGGATGGCCTCTTCGCTGGGATAGATGAACAGCGGACGAGCCATGGGGTAGGAGCCGTCCTTGGCGTTCTCGAGGCTCGGCGGCGTGCAGCCGTCGCCTTTCTCGATTTCGACCTCGACCGCCTTCACCGCGTCTGAGTTTTCGTTGTAGTAGGCGTAGCCGAAGTAGCCCATCGCGTATGGAGAGTCGGTAATGCCCTGAACGATGAGATTGTCCTCCTCCGTGGGTTCGTGTTGTGCAGTGTGATTGTACTCCTCACCGACGACGTTCTCGTTGAACCAGTCGTACGTACCGGAGGTCGAAGCGGGGCCGAAGAGTTCGATCTCCTCGTCGGGCCACTCGTCGCGGACGTCGGACCACATCTGTGCGCCGTCCTCACGCCAGATCTGGGACATCTCGTCGAAGGTCATGCAGTCGACCCAGTCTGCGTCGTTGTTGACCGCCATCGTCAGCGCGTCACCGGCGATTCGGAACTCGACTGGTTCGACACCGTTAGACTGGCAGTTTTCGACCTCTTCGTCCTTAATCGGACGGGAGGCACCGTTGATATCGGAATTACCGGGGCAGAAGTGATTCTCGAAGCCACCGCCGCTGCCGGTGGAATCGACCGTGACGTTCACCTCGGGGTGTTCTTCCATGAACAATTCGGCTATCGCGTCGGAAACGGGGAACACCGTACTGCTGCCAGTAATAATGACTTCACCCGAGAGGCTCCCACTGTCTCCATCAGAGCCGCCAGAGGAACTACCCGAACCGCCGGACGATCCGCCGCTAGAACCACCCGAACCGCCGGACGATCCGCCGCTAGAACCACCCGAACCGCTCTCCTGGGTACAGCCAGCGATGCCGACGATGCCGACCGTTCCCGCTCCGGCGAGGAACTTCCGGCGCGATACAATACCATTATCGACAGGGGATTTCCGCGTCATCATCGGATTTTCGGCAACTGTTGAATAAGTAGCCTGCTATGACAGCTATATAGTCGAATGTGTGTGAACGACCAGCTTACAAGCGATAACCTTCCGAACGAAGAAACTGTTGTGTGAGGGCAGAGGTAATCATCCAACTCATCGGACGTGTCTGGCCTGGTCGTGTGCGAAGGCCATATAGTATCTCTGAAGAAATATTAAAAATTTGTTTGGTATTAGAATGGACTTTTTGAATATGGGTTTCGAGCCACTTCACCGACTCCCTGAGTTAGATACTCGAAGAGTATATAGAATTGGCCAGATTAATATATTCGAAGGAGAGAAGAAGAGTATGGTCGAAACGCGGAAGGTCCAGGTGACGGGAGGTTCGACGTACACCGTTTCTATTCCGAAAGACTGGGCAACCGAGAACGACGTCAGTGCGGGGAGCAAGGTGGAGTTTTACCCCGAAGGTGACTCGCTGTTCATGACCCCCCACACCGAAGACGAGCGAACCGAGGGGACGCTCGACATCACCGACCTCGGGGGAGACGAGTTGACGCGTGCGGTGATGACGATGTACGTCAGCGGTTTCGACATCATGGCTCTGGAAAGTACTCGAATATCGACCGACCAGCGCCGAACGATTCGAGAGGCGACCCAGAGTCTCGTCGGCCTCGAAGTCCTCGAAGAGACGCGAGACCGGGTGGTCATCAGAGACCTGCTCGATTCCTCGGAGTTGTCGATTTACAACGCCGTGACCCGGATGCGACTCATCGCCCTCTCGATGCTCGAAGACGCGATGACCGCGCTGGTGGAGTTGGACGAAGACATGGCCCGCGACGTGATTCAACGCGACGACGACGTCGACCGCCTCTGGATGGTCGTCTCGCGTATCTTCCGGGCGACGCTCCGGACGCCGAAGGCCGCAGACGAACTCGGCCTCCCCCGAGAGGTGTGCTTCGACTACCACTCCAGCGCTCGGCAGTTAGAGCGCATCGGCGACCACGCGACCAAAATCGCCCACCTCACGTTGAACATCGACGAAATGGTCCCCGAGGAAGTCGCCCAGGCAATCGAGGAACTCCACACCGACGCGCGCTCGGTCATCGACGGCGGCATGGACGCCCTCTTTACCGACGACAGCACCGAAGCGACGCGACTGGCGAATCGGGCCCGCGAGCGGGTCGAGGGAATCGACGAGCACGCCCGGAGTATCGACGCCCTGCTGCGCGAACTCGACCCCGCGCGCGCCCAGCACCTCGGCCTCATCGTGGACTCGGTCTCTCGAAGCGCCGACTACGGCGGCAACATCGCCGAGACGGCGCTCCAGAAGGCGGCACCCACGCCCTGATTCACGGCGCAGTCGCTCAGATACGGGAACACACGAGAAACTGTCTGCTGGTCTGCTTACTCGTCGTCGACGAGGACGGCGTTGACCTGTCCGTCCTGACCGGGTCGAGAGGTGACGCGCGCGGTTCCGAGACTCGTCTCGATGACTGCGCCCTTCGTGATGATGTTGCGGCGGATGTAGTTGATGTTCGACGGGTTGTCGATGACGTTCTCGATGGTCGCCTCGGTGACCTCCCCGCCGGAGGCGACCTGTGCGACGTTCGTCGACAGGGCGCGAACCTTCTCGTTGGTTCCACGGGAGTCGATAGTGCGGAAGCGGGGTTCGCCGACCGTCGTCTCACTGGGTTCGCGGCCGAGTTGGTAGCGCTTCTTGTTTCGGAACGGGCGCAGTCGCCCACCCGTTCGTTTCCGCGTGGAGCGTCCTTGGTCCTTCATACGTCGTGAAAGTCCCAGCGAGTACTTCAATCGCTCGACTCGATTCGACGAGCAGGGTCGACGAGTGGTCGCGTCGACAACATTATGACAGCCGACGACTTCGGACGGGTCGATGGAGGGCGGAAACGACGGGACTGAGGGCCGACACCCACAGGTAGTCGAGGTGCAACACGACCCCGAGACGCACCTCGGGACGACTATCGTACACGCCGTCTGCCGCGCGAGCGGCCTCGAAGTGGACGAGTTGGGCGTCGAGCTGAACGAAGTAGTCAACCCGGACGCCCTCGACCGACTGTTCGCAGACCGCCTCGACGGGACGCCACGGAAGGGCGGGAAAATCGTCTTCTCGATACTCGATTTCGAGGTGACCGTCGACGGCAGTGGTCACGTCGTGGTCACGCCGCTGTGAGGCCCCGTCGGCTGGAGTCGGAACGTTTAGTGCCCGCGAGGAATCTGTGTGAGTGATGAGTCTCGAAGCGGCCGTCGCGGTGCCGTTTCGCCAGCGCGGGAAGACGCGGATGGGCGAGGGTGAGTTCGTCGTCGCACTCTCGCTCGACCGGGAGTGGTACTCACCCGATCAGGCAAAGCGCCTCATCGACGTTGCGACCGGACGAGGGTTGCTGTCGCGTGAAGACGGCGACGTGGTCGCACAGTTCGACCCGGCGGCGGTATCGGTTCCCGAGGACTTCACGCCCGACGAGTCGATTCTCAGAGAGCAGTCCACGTTCGAGCGAGTCCTGAGCGCAGTCGTCGCCGCCGGCGTCGAGAAGCGCGACGCCGTCGCCAGCATCAACGGCCGACAGCGTGACCTCGCGGTGACCCTCGAAACAGCGGCCGTCCTGTACGCCCACGAGAAGGGCGTCGACGTGAGCGAGGAGGTAACCGCCGCGCGAGCTAGTTTACGCGACGATGAGTAAGCCAGTTTACGCGACGATGAGTAACTGTCACCAGTGTGGACCCCCGAGAGGGTGTCATGGTTGAAGAACGCCTCCGCGACGGCAAGCGCATCGCCCAGTTACTGGCCTCGGAAGTGGAGGGACTCGGCGGCCCGCTGGCGGGGCTGTCTGTCACCGAGGCGAATCCGGACGTGGAGCCGACGGCCGACGGGACACTGGGGTACGCACTCGTCGGTGACCGCGAGCAGGTCGCAGAGGTCTACGTTCAGCCAGACCGCGCGCGCATCGAACTACTCGTCGGACAGTCCACAGGGGCCGACGCGGCGACGCGCGAGGGGTTACGCGTTCGACCGAACGCGGGCGAGCCGTCGCGGACGCTGGTGTTCGTCGAGGACGGTGCCGAAGTGAAACGCGCCGTCTCGGTCCTCGCGTCGGTGGCGTCCGAGTCGTGACTGCTCGTCGGACGACCGACGGGTTACCGCCAGCGACGCCACCGGACAGCGGTGGTAGAATGACACGGGAATGGCCGTGTTACAACGCCACACGAATAGCCGTGTTACAACGACGCCACCACGTCGGGGAGCCGTGACGGGAGCTCGGCTCGGTCGACGTGGGCGACTGCGCGAGGGTCGAGCCCCTCCCCGTCGGGGACGAGAACCTGGACCACCGGCATGCCCGCTGCACTCGCGCCTGCGACGTCGGCGTCGACGTCGTCGCCGACGTACACCGTCTCCTCGGGAGTCGTTCCGAGCGCTTCCAGGAGCGCCTCGAACGCCGCCGCGTCGGGTTTCCCGGCGTCGAGTTCGCCGGTCACCAACCGCACGTCGAAGGCGTCGGTCCACGGGAGCCTGTCGAGTTTCGCCCGCTGGGCGACGACCGGCCCGTTGGTCAGCAGGCCGAGGCGATACGCACCGGAGAGCGTCGAGAGCATCTCTGGCACGCCCGAAACGGTGACGAGCGCGTCGGTCACCGCGCGGCGATAGGCGGTCGCGAGCGCGGTCGGATCGACGCCGACATCGTGTCCTTCGAGAAGGGCGGCGAATATCGGCGTGCGCGTGTCGGTCGTCAAGTTGTCGGCGTGCGCTCGAAGGTACGCCTCCCGCGACAGCGGAGGTGCTCCGACGGCCGTCGCCGCCTCGTTCAGAAGCGTCTGCCGGTCCCGGTCGGGGACTACGAGGGTGTCGTCGAGGTCGAACGCGACCGCAGCAGGCGACATCGAGAGAGGGTATCGGCCCGACGGGCTTGAGGGTGCCGGACGAAACCGGGACTGTGAAGGCTTTATTTCGACGGCGAACAGTCACCACGCTATGACGCTCGACCCCGTCCACGTCGACGGCATCGCGTCGCTGGCGAGTGCCATCGCGCGCGGCGTGGACGACGCTGACTACGACGACCTCGCCCGCCGGGTGTGGACCGACTGGCTCGACCCGCTGTCGACCGACGGGCGCGTCGTCGTCGAACCGCTGGACGAACAGCGGTTGCAGACGGTCAAGACCGAGGACATCGCCCTGTCGGACCCACCGTTTCCGACCGTCCACGGTCTCGATTCGGGCACCATCAACCCGACGACGTTCAAGAACGGACTCGTCCTCGACGTGGCACAGGCGGCGATGGGTGCGGTTCCGACCGACCTCGAACTCCATCGCTCGCGGAGCCTCGTCGCCACGGTCCACACCAACGACGCGACGAGTGACCACGATCTGGACTGGCGGACGTACGACGAAGGGCACGGTCGAATGCGGGTAGTCCACGCCCCGCGGGTGAGTCGGTACGCCGAGGGCGTCGTCCACGCACTGTCGCTGTACCTCTCCGAGAGCGCGCACGCGCTCGAACACGCCGACGCCGTCGAGGACCTGCTCGTCCTCGACGGGCCGTTGTATCCGAAAGAGCTGTTGAACTGGCAGGACCGCGACGCGGAACTCCGAAATCTGACGCGAGAGGCGAAACCTCGGAGCATCGTCGCCAACTACGTGCGCCTCGTCGAGCGGTTCGTCGAACGCGACGTCCCGCTGGTCGGCTTCGTGAAGAATCCGGCGACGAAGCTCGTCACGAGAACCGTCCGCGAGAAGGGCATGGACGTCCCGTGGGCCGACGACACCGCCTTCTTCACGCGATTGCTGGAGCGGCGACACGACGACGCCCCGACGCAGGGTCGTAGGGGTCGCCGAGTCGACCACCTCACGTTCACCAACTGGTTCGTCTCCCGCGGCGGGTCCGATCGCACGTTCGCCCGCGAGGGCGACGCCCTGGGCATCGACAGAGAACTCTCCCCGGAGGCGTACGAAGTGACGTTCTTCGTCGTCTACGATCCCCGGGATGACCTCCTCTACCGGGTCGAATCGCCGTACGCGGTGACGCGCGACCCGGTAGTCCGAGACGCGCTCACCGAACAGCTCCTGCGAGACGTCGCGGGGTCGCGCGGGCCGCCGGAGGCGATTCAGAAGGCCGACGAACTGGCACGCGTGAGCGCCACCGAGAAGACCGCTCTCAGGCGACGCCTCGAAGAGCGACTGGAGTCAGACTCCGTGCGGAACTACAACGACCTCCGCTGGGGAGACGAGTGAGCGAGAAATCAGGACGTTCCCGGTTCGGCCTTGACGACTTCGATTTCGACCTCGTCCTCGGCGACTCCGACGCGGGCGAACTGTGTGCGGATGTGCTCCTTCGCGGCTTCGATGGCCTGTTCACGGGTGTCGAAGCCGCGGGGCATCGGCGACTCGAAGGCGACGTGGACCCTCCGACCGTCGATTTGGGTCACGGAACCACCGCTTTCGACTTCGTAGAACTCGTCGCAGACCCAGACGTACGGAGCGTTCTCGTCGGGCGCACCCTTGAACGACGGGGGAGTCTCACCGCGCTCGAAGACAGTACCGGTCAGATCGGTCCCGCCACCGCGACCGGAGATTAAGAGCATGCTGTAACGCTAAGTGCGCGAGCCTAAAAAGGCGTCCGCGAGAGTCCGACACGCGGCATACGATGACGCACCACGGGGCGTGAACTGCAGAAGCCGTCGACAAGCCCACAGACGAGTACAGTTCACAGCCCTGCTGCGTTCGAGGCGCGTATCGCGCGAACCAGATGGTACTGAACCAGGTACACGAACGCCTCACTCACTCGAATTCGGCAGTAGCGGTCGTCGACTCTGCCCCCTCCTCCGGGGGTGTCTTGCTGGCAGGAGATGAGTCGAGACGGCACGCTTCATCGTCGGCTTCGCTTCCCGAAACGGGGTTTCACTGGGGTTTTGTCTCTTTCTTCTCCAACTCCGCGATGTTCTTTTCGGCCACTTCCATCAACTTCGTCCACTCGTCCAGCGGGCTGAACTCGATCAATACGGTTCCCGGGTCGACCGTGATACTGTGGTCCGGCGACATGTAATAGACGCTCCCCGCTTCGACGACCTCTTCGTGGTCGGCGTACCGAACGGTCATGCGACCCGACAACATGTATCCCCAGTGTGGACACTGACACCGATCATTCGGGAGCCCCTTCAGGAGTGGCGCATCGTCGTACTCTCTGAGATACGTCTCGTAGCCAACACGCATGTCGCCCCAGTAGGCCTCCCTCCAGATCCCCTCGTCCATACTGAACCTCGTCTCGAACTCAGGTAACGTCGCTTGTCGCCCGTGTGATTGCTGAGTTGCCATACCCTGTTCTATAGGGGCACGATGAACATAAGGTCGAATTCACGCAACTCGGACAGTACAGAGGCCTGTTCGAACTGTTGAATACACTCTCTGTATCTCGCGCGAGTGTCCCGCGAGTCTCTGGAGTGGTCGATTCGGAGAGTGGGAAACCTGGCGCGTCTCCCGGTAATTGGTGAGTGCAGTACGCACCGTTGCCTTCTCGCAATGTGCGACCGCTATCGGCTGAGATATCCTAATTCACGAAGTTGTTGACGGAGATCCTCGTCCAGTTCAGAGTCTTTCAGGGCCTCACGCGCAACTTTCTCCCGGTCATCGATAACGGCCAGAAGCTGAAGCGCCGTCCGGAGTTTGAAGTGGATTTCAGCGTCCTCGGTTTCCCGCAAGACGCTTTCGAGCACCGTTCGAATCGTATCGATAGTCGTCTCGGACATCTATCTGGTTCTTGGCTGGGTTAGCAATGTAAGCAATGTAAACTGTGATGTTTGCCAGTTGAGAATAGCTATTGTTCGTCGTAGCGTGACGAACAGCGTCTCCGTATTCAGTACTTCAACCACGAGTTACCCTCTTCGACGCCCCGGGACTGTACGATTCAAGTCGCCGACCAGCAACGAAGTGAGGCCGGGAGAAGTCGAAGACTACGAGGCCCCCGCGAGTCGGACGGGGTTTAAGTGACGAGACGCTGTGCTGAGAGACATGTCCGACCTCGGTGACTTCACTGACTTCGCCGGAGACGACGGGGGCGACACCCGAGACGGTGACGCGACCCGGAGCGACGACGGAGGCGACGATACGAGCGGAGGTTCAGAAATCGGGTCTGGCGGGAGTCAGTCCACCGACTCCGAGTCGAGCCACGGCGAGACGTTCGCGTTCGAGGAACGCGAGACCGCGCCGGTCGGAGCCGACACGGGAATCGGGACCATCTCCGTCTCGCAGGGGCTGCGCGTCGCCGAGGAGGGAGACGCCACGGAGCTTCGCGCGTTCGTGACCGCGGGGAACCGCGAGTCGGTTCGTCTCGGTCGGTACCTGTTGGTGCCCTATCCCGACGACGAGGTGCTGTTCTGCCGAATCACGGCACTGGAGTACGCCCAGGAGTTCCACTCCGACGACGCGACGGAGATACACGCCCGCCGGGCCATGCGTAGCGACGACTTCTCCGAGCGCGACTACAAGTTCATGGCGGCACTGGATCCCGTCGCAGTGCTGTTCGACGACGCTGGCGAGTTGAAGCGCCGGATGACCGACCGGGTTCCGAAACCGGGGTCGGTGGTGACGGAGGCGAGCGACCCCGAGGAGATAAAGACAGGATTGAAAATTCCGACCGAGGGAGTGTTCCTCGGGCACCTCTCAGTCGGTGGCGAGACGGTTCGAACGGCCGCAGCGCCGCCCACTATCGACTATCGCCTGAAGGACGACTACGCCGACGGCGACCCGCTTGTCTTTCGGCACACCCTCGTCGCGGGGGGCACCGGGTCGGGCAAGACGCACGCCTCGAAGAACATCCTGCGGCAGTATCTCGCCGAGGAGCGAGCGTACGAGATGGACGACAGTCGAACGGTTCGGCCCGCCGTCGTGCAGTTCGACCCACAGGACGAATACGCGCAGATGCACGACGACAACCCCGCGCTGGGAACACAGCAAGCGCGACGCTTCGAGCGCGAGGGAGTCGCCTACGGCGGTCACGACGACACCGTAGCGTTCGTTCCGGTCGTCGGGTCGGCGACGTATCCCGGTCGGAACCACCGGGCAGAGCAGGTCCGGTTCACAATACCGTTCTCGATGGTGCGCCGCCGACCGTGGTTGGTGGCGGGAGCAAGTCTCAACGACAACCAGTACAACGCGCTCACGCTGCTGCTGGAGCGGTTCTTCCGAAATCACGGGGAGAGCGGCACCTACGCGCAGTTCGTCGACTTCGTCGACGACCCGATTCTCCGAGAGAAACTCGACGAGTCCGGACGCGTCCACGAGGCGACGTACGACGCGGTCAAACGCCGGGTCATCTCTGGGACGTTCCGGCAGGTGTTCGACCAGGACGCTCGACCCATCACCGAGCAGGTACACGAACTGGTGCGTCCCGGCGGGTTGGCCGTCGTCCCGACGTACCACATCAACGACTCGCGGGCGACCGAGACGGTCGTGCTCGCGGTGTCGAGTCTACTCATCGACGAGAAACTGTCGAACGACCCGACCTACGACCGCATCAAGGAGACGCCGCTGGTCGTCGGGATGGACGAGGCGCACAACTTCCTCACCGACGCCGACAGCGTCCAGGCGCGGAAGGTCATCGGCAAGTTCACCGAGGCGGCAAAGCAGGGGCGAAAGGAACGGCTCGGTCTCTTTCTCATCACGCAAGACCCACAGGACATCGCCGAGCCGGTGTTCAAACAGGTGAACACGAAAATCGTCCTCAACCTCGGAGACGAAGACGCGATAAAGAGCGTCAACATCCCGTCGAACCTCGAATCGAAGGTGCCCTACATGGAGAAGGGCCAGATGGTCGTCTACTCACCCGACAACTCCGAGTCGGTCGAACTGACCGGCCTCTCGACCTGCGTCACCCGACACGGCGAGTGAGGCCACGAAAGCGTCTCGTAGGCCCGTGACGTGCGGGGCGCGGCGGAACCATCCAGAGCGAAAACCGAATCGGCGGTGACGGAGTCGGCCCGAAGGAGAAGACAGACGGCGAACCCACAGACTGCTGGTCGGCTCGTCGAGGACACAGCCTTTATCCGAATAGTTGTGTATCGGTACCTATGAACAAGCGACTGTTAGTCCCCGTGGACGGGTCGCCCCCCTCGTTTTCGGCCCTCGAATTCGCGCTAGAAGAGTGGCCCGATGCGGAGGTGACGGTTCTCACCGTCATCGACCCCACGGAAGCGGGAGAGAGCAGAACCGTGATTCCGAGTGATTCCGAGGAGTGGTTTCAACGCGCGAAACAGCGGGCCGGATCGCTGTTCGAAGAGGCATCAGAGCGGGCAGCGCGACCGCTCCAGTCGATGATCGAGGTCGGTCACCCGTCGAAAACGATCGTCAGAACGGCGACCGAACACGACTTCGACCACGTCGTCATCGGAAGCCACGGCCGAAAAGGAGTCTCGCGCATCCTCCTCGGAAGCGTCGCAGAACAGGTCGTCAGACAGTCGCCCGTACCGGTGACCGTGGTTCGATAGGAGCGACAGGCGGCGCGTCCGCGGAGCGAAACAGCGGGCGAGAGGGGGAATCGAATCGGGTGGCGGTTCGGGGGGCCGAGCCCTAGAAGATGTTCGCTCGCCCGTAGACGCTGATTCCCTCACCCGTAATCTCGTACGGTTTCGTGTCCCGGGAGTGGTTCGCGTCTCGAATCTTCTGAATTTCGACCGCGAGTCTCGTCTGCTGGAAGTCCGAAGAGCGGACGTACTGGAGAACGAACACGGCGTCGGCGAGATACTCGATGATACCGTATCGCGAGGAGTGGGGCGTGTCGTCGGACACCTCGGAGGTGACCATCGTCGTCACGCCAGCCTGCTTCAGCGCCTTCGTGAACTCGAACACCTCGCTACGTCGTTTCGCAGGGTGGTCGTACATCATCTCCAGTAGCGACACCGAATCTAACACGAGTCGCTCGGCCCCGAACTCGCCGACGAGACGGGGTAACTCGGTCTGGATACTCGAGAGACTGTTGACCATCCCGACGGGGTCGAGGTCGACGACCGCGAGACGGCCGGATTCGACGTACTCACCGAAGGGCCAGCCCTTCTCCTCGGCCGTCGCGATGATGCGCTCGCGGTCTTCTTCGAGCGTGATGAACACCGCTCGGTCGTCGTTCGTGAGGGCTTCGACGAGAAACTGGAGGCCGAACGTCGTCTTGCCGGTTCCAGCGCTCCCCATCGCAACCATGAGCGAGCGTTTCGGTACCCCGCCGAGAACCATCTCGTCGAGACCCTCGATACCGATGGCGATTCGCTCGATGTTGGATTCGAACGCGTCTTGCTGGAACTCCGAGTCGAAGTCCGTGCGGTCGAATCCGAACGGTTCGTCGGACGCGAAGCTAGCGAAGTCGTCGTCAAAATCGAACGCGTCGCGACCGCCAAATTTGTCGTCGCCGAACGCTGGTATGGGTGCCTCCTCGAACGCCGAGTCGAAGCCCTTCGCGAAGACCCCGTCACCGGTGTCCGAAAGTCGCGGCGACGAGGGAGCGTCGCTCTCGTCCGTCTGGTGACCGTCGCCCTCGGTGGCCGTCACGTCGTCGGCATGGTCAGCACTTGAACCACGGCCACTGTCATCGTCGGTGTCGTGGTGGCCTAGGTCACCACCGTCGTCATCTACGACCCAGTCACCACCGTCGTCGTCTGCTACCCGTTCGGTCCCCTCAACCCACTCGTCCCAGTCGTCGACGTCGGCGGCAGGTTCGTCGTCGGACTCCCGAATCGCTCGCTCGAACCAGTCCTCCTCGTCGGTCATAGTTCCCCGCGAGCGCCGACAGCAGTTGTCACCCCACCGAGAAGACTGCGCGTTCGGCCCAGCATTGTCGAGTGCGTCGAACCGGGTGGTCATGAATGTTGCCCGTCGTCGCCACGAGACCGACCCACTCAGTCGCCGGACGGTGGGCTTTTCTCGAACGGGTCCGAATCGCGGATATGAACGTCGGCATCGTCGCGCAGAAGGGAAATAGTCGGGCGGCGTTTCTCGCAAGTGACCTCCGGGAGCGACTCCGCGAGGGGGACGTTGCCGTCACTATCGACTCGGCGACCGCCGGAGAGCTCGGTATCGAGGGGGTTCCACCAGAAGCGATGGAAGAGACGGACCTCATCGTCAGTATCGGCGGCGACGGAACGTTCCTGTACGCGGCCCGGGGTGCGAACGGAACACCGGTTCTCGGCGTGAATCTCGGGGAGGTGGGCTTTCTGAACGCCGTGAGCCCCGAAGAGGCGGTCGAAGCCGTCCTCGCGGAGGTCACCGCGTTCGAGGAGGGACGACTCGAAGTCAGAGAGGTCCCACGAATCGAAGCGCGAGGCGACGGGTGGACGGGGGAACCGGCGATGAACGAGGTGGTTATTCAGGGCCCACGACGAGGCCACGGTGGGGGCGTCGGCATCGAAGTCAGGGTGAACGAGTCGCTGTACTCCGGTGGTCACGCGGACGGCGTTCTCGTGTCGACACCGACGGGAAGTACTGCCTACAATCTGAGCGAGCAGGGCCCCCTCATCCACCCAGAAGTCGACGCCCTCGTCATCACCGAGATGTGCGCGGTCGAGGGGATGCCCCCACTGGTCGTGCCCGCGTCGTCGACGGTGACCGTGACGCTCTCGGGGGCCGACCGCGCAGTCGTCGTCAGCGACGGTCGAAGCAGCGTTACAGTCGACCCCCCGACGGAGGTTCACCTGACGACGGCCGACTCCCCGGTCAGACTCGCCGGGCCGACCGCGGATTTCTTCGAAGCACTCGGCAAGCTGGACTGACGGGGTCGGCAGACGCGCAGGTACAGGGACGACGACGCGGGAAAGCGACGCAGAAAACGCGAAAAGGCGACGCGGAAAATCGAAGCCGTGAGAACCCGAACCGGATCGGGGCTGGCGAACGAACAGGCGGAGCTCGACGGCAGTCGATGGGCACTATGTCTCCGCACGTCGAGAATCTGATTCTCCCGCCGATTTAGCCCCTCCTGTACGTGAACTAACGACTTTCAGTACGATAACTTCATCGTCGTCTTAGACGTGCTGAGACGCACTTTCGCGTCGTTCTACGCCGTCACACGGAGGTCGCGTGAGTGACCCGAGGGAGTTACTGTCCCCAGTTACTCCGTCGCTTCGGACGGTCGGAGATGGTGTCGACATCGAGCGGGTCGTCGCGGGCGTGGAGACCTTCCAGGACGGCCTCGGCGCTGGCCGCCGTCGAGAAGTAGGTAACGTCCTCTTCGACACAAAGTTCGAGTGCGTCGCGGTTCCGAGAGACGACGAGGTCTACCTTCCCCTCACGAATCGCTGCCGGGAGGTCGTCGAACTCGACGACGTCGAAGAACTCGGCGAAGCCATCGATGAGTTCCCGTCCCTGTTCACTGCTGGGGTCGGGGAGATCCTCGTCGGAGAGATCGACGACGGCGGTCCCCGAGGCGGGGATGGCCTTGCCGGTCGCCGCTTGCGCCTTCTCGTAGGCCCTGCCGAAGGTCGAGGCCGTGCCCATCACCTCACCGGTCGATTTCATCTCCGGGCCGAGACGCGGGTCGCTTCCGGGCAGACGGTCGAACGGGAGGACGACCTCCTTGACGCTCACCTGCTCGGGGATTTGCTCTTCGGCTTCGAGTTCGTCGAGCGTCTTCCCCGCCATGACCTTGGCGGCTAGCTTGGCGATGGGCACGCCCGTGGCCTTCGAGACGAAGGGGACGGTTCGCGAGGAGCGTGGGTTGGCTTCGAGGACGTACACCTGCCCGTCTTTGACCGCGAGTTGGACGTTCATCAGCCCCACCGTGCCGAGCGCGCGGGCGATGTCCTCGGTCACTTCGCGGACGCGCGACATCGTCTCCTGACCGAGCGAGCGCGGCGGAATCATGCAGGCGGAGTCGCCGGAGTGGACACCCGCGGTTTCGACGTGCTCCATGATGCCTCCGATGAGGATGCGCTCGCCGTCGCTGACGGCGTCGACGTCGAGTTCGACCGCGTTGTCGAGGAACTCGTCGATGAGGATGGGTTTGTCCGGGCTGACGCGAACTGCCTCCTCCATGTACGTCTTGAGTTCGTCGTCGTCGTAGACGACGTCCATGGCGCGGCCACCGAGGACGTAGCTGGGACGAACCAGGACCGGGTAGCCGATGTCGCGAGCGAGTTCGAGCGCCTCGGATTCGCTCGTCGCGGAGCCACCGATTGGCTGGCGGACGCCGAGTTCGTCCATGAGGCGATTGAACCGGTCGCGGTCCTCTGCGAGGTCCATCGCGTCGACAGAGGTTCCGAGAATCTCGCAGTCGAGACCGCGGCGTTTCAACTCCACCTCCAGCGGGTGGCCGATGTTGACGGATGTCTGTCCGCCGAACTGCACCATCACGCCGTCCGCGTCTGCGGCCTCGATGACGTCGGCGACCTCCTCTGCGGTGATCGGCTCGAAGAACAGGCCGTCGGAGGTGTCGTAGTCGGTCGAGACCGTCTCGGGATTGTTGTTGACGACGTGAGCTTCGATTCCCATCTCCCTGAGCGCGTGGATGGCGTGGACGGCGCAGTAGTCGAACTCGACGCCCTGTCCGATGCGGATGGGCCCGCCGCCGACGACGACCACGTTCTCCACGTCGCGGTTGACCCGGAGTTCGCCGGCGGCCGCGTCACCCTCGAAGGGGCCGCGGAACCACTCGGGCTTACGCGCGGAGTAGTAGTACGGCGTCTGCGCGGCGAATTCACCGGCGCACGTATCGACCTGCTTGTACGTCCGACCGGGGACCTCCTGTTCGATGGTGCCGACGTCGGTGCCGGTAGCGGCCGCAATCGACGTGTTGGTGTGGCCAGCGATGGCCGCGGCGGTGAAGTCACCCTCTGCGGCGGCGGCGACCGAGTCGGTGACGCGCTTGAATCGCTCGACGTACCAGGGTTCGATGTCGGTCAGTTCGACCACGTCGTCGACGGTGTAGCCGCGTTCGAACGCCTCGAAGATTGCGTAGGGGCGGTCGGGCGTGGGGACTTCGAGGTGGTTCGCTTCGAGTTCCTCGTCGCTCACCTCGCCCCAGTCGACGGCGGGTTCGTACTCCGTCGAGCGAAGCGCCTTCAGCAGCGACTCCTCGAAGGTGCGGCCGATTGCCATCGCCTCGCCCGTCGACTTCATCGCCGTGCCGAGGGTGAAGTCCACGTCGCCGAACTTGTCCTTGGGCCAGCGCGGGACCTTCGTCACCACGTAGTCGATGGCGGGTTCGAAGGCGGCGGTGGTTTCGCCCGTGATTTCGTTCGTAATCTCGTGGAGGCGCTTGCCGAGTGCGACCTTCGCGGTGACGCGGGCGATTGGGTAGCCCGTCGCCTTCGACGCCAGCGCCGACGAGCGCGACACGCGCGGGTTCACCTCGACGACGCGGTACTCGCCGCTGGGCGTGCCGTCGTCGCGCCACGCGTGCTGGATGTTACACCCGCCCTGAATACCGAGTTCGCGGATGACCTTGAGCGCGGAGTTACGCATCTCCTGGTGGGCCTCGTCGGGGATGACCTGCGAGGGAGTCACGACGGTCGACTCGCCCGTGTGGATGCCCATCGGGTCGATGTTCTCCATGTTGCAGATGATGATACACGAGTCGTCGGCGTCGCGCATCACCTCGTACTCCAGTTCGACCCACCCCGCGATGGATTCCGTGATGAGGACCTCGTTGTTGCGCGAAAGGCGCAGACCCTTCCGGACGCGTTCGAGGAGTTCGTCCATCTCTTCGACGACGCCCGACCCCGACCCACCGAGCGTGTACGTCGTGCGCGCGATGACCGGCAGACCACCGACCTCGTCGACGGCACCCTCGACGCGTTCTCTCAAGTCATCTGCGTCGAGTGATTTGACGGATTCGTCCTCGTCCAACGAGATGGTCGTCGAACGACAGACAGGTTCGCCGATCTTCTTCATGCGCTCGCGGAACAGGTCGCGGTCCTCGGTGGCGTAGATGGTGTCCAGCGGCGTCCCCATGATTTCGACGTCGTACTCGTCGAGGACGCCCTCTTCTGCGAGTTCGGCCGTGACGTTCAGGCCCGTCTGCCCACCGAGACCAGCGATGACGCCGTCGGGACGCTCGACGCGGATGATTTCGGCGATGGCCTCCGTCGTGATGGGTTCGATGTACACCCGGTCGGCCATCTCGGGGTCGGTCATGATGGTCGCGGGGTTCGAGTTGACGAGGACGACTCGCGCACCCTCCTCCCGCAGTGCCCGGCACGCCTGCGCGCCCGAGTAATCGAACTCGGCCGCCTGTCCAATCTGGATTGGGCCACTCCCAATGAGGAGAATCGTTCTGTCCTCCGATTCCGCCGGAGAGTCAACAGAGGGTTGCTCTGCCGTATCCTCGTCGGTCATTGTTCAGCCGGAGTGTGTACATCGTAATAAGCCCGACGAAATAATACGAGATGCGAAGACAGATTTCGAAATTCGTAAAGCGCGTGACGACACCGGCCTCGTAGCAACTGAGGCGAGAGAAACCTCCCTCGACAGGGTCGAAGGCGGGTCAGGGGACGGACGTTCAGCCCGTGAGTTGATACCGGTATGGGCTGTCTCGGTGCACTTCTACGTCGCCGGCGTCGGCCCAGCGGCCGAGGACGGTGGCGATTCGGTGTGCGCTGTCGAACTCCTCGTGATTGTCGAGCAATCGCAGTATCTCACGCGCCGTCATCGGTTCGTCGGCCTCCGAGAGCACCCTCCGAAGGGCGTCGGCGTGGACAAGACGACTCTGCATACAGTTGACAATGCGTACCACTGTCTTAGCATTCAGTGCGACAGATGTCGGTCGTCCGTCAGACGCGCGCGAGGTGACGGGTGAGGCCCACTCGACTCAGACGTAGAGGTCTTTCTCGCTCAAATCGCGCTGGGCGCGATACTGGTCGACGAACACCGATACGTCGAACTGGAGCATCTGCTCTTCGAACGACTCCAGCGCCTCGGTGTCTTCGGCGTGGCTGACTGCGTGTTCCATCAGTTCGACCACCAGTTCGACGATGATTTCGTGGAGGCGTCGAGCGTCGAAGTCGGTCACCCAGACCATCGCGTAGCCGACGTCGTGGTCGTCGGTCACGTCGGCGCTGACGACTCGCTCCGGGAACTCCTCCAGGACGATGCCGAGAAGGTGCGGCGTGTCGAACTCGGGCATCTCCTCGCTCGTCGTCTCGATCGCCTCCCGGAGCACCTCGACGAGGAACTCGGGGAGAAAGCGATCCGGCGGGTGAACGTCCATCACGACGGCGTGGGTCTCACCGCAGGCACAGTCGAACTCCCGCATACCCATGTCGAGGTCTCTGACGTGCGTGGTTTCTCCACAGGGGAGGTCGAGTTCGGCCCCTCGTCCCCCGGGGACGCGCGGTTCTGCCATACCTCCCGTTGCCGCCTGAACCCATTAAACGTCGCGTTCGACGCCGAGGACGCGGCCCGTCGGGGCGAACGAAGACAAGAGAGAACAGAAGAGGAGGAGAGCCCGAACGAAGGGGAAAACGAGAGGGAGGAACGAGAACGAAGGAGAAGAGCGAGAACGGAGCCCGGAGACGTCGGAGTTCACTCACGAGCAGACGAGCGGGCGAAGTCGACCGAGCGGATTCGGACTCAGCGACTCGCGGTGACGTACAGCAGCGGCCCGATGACGACGAGCGCGATGCCGAGGAAGAGGTAGTGAATCGGCGCGAGCGCCGTCGGGGTGAGCAGGAAGATGACCCCGAACAGGATCGTATTGATGGCGATGATACGCTGTGACTTCAGCGGCAGCGCGCCGAGGGTCGCAAGGACGAACACCAGCAGCAGCGCCTGCCCCACGTTGTAGTTGAGCAGGAAACTGTCGATGACCTGTAACGGGAGCATTCTTGTCCGTATGTGACCCGGTGTCGGGCATTAAAGTTCCGTTCTACCGTTCGGCCGGCCCGGTGATGTCGAGGGGCCGAATCCAGCCGTACCAGATGACGAACACCATCGTCCCGTAGCCGACGATGAACACCAGTCGACCGAGGTCGTTGTAACCGGCGACACCGAGGAGGCGTCTGGCGATTCCGGTGCCCGCGATGCCGACGAGCAGGACCAGCGCGAGCAGGAGTTTCCTGTTCAACCGTCCCTGCGTGTCGCTGTCGGTCATAGTCGTCACTCCGGCGTCGAGCGTCGAAAACCCCTCGGATTCACGCCGCGGCCGACTCGCGGCAATCCGAAGGCGACGCGTGAGCCAGCCGTGTCACTCGACGGTGAACCCCAACTCGCCGAGGATGTCGACGACCCGACGTTCGTGGTTCCCCTGTAGTTCGATTTCGTCGCCTTCGACGGTCCCCCCGCAGGCGAGTCTTCGCTTGAGTTCGGAGGCCACCTCTCGGACGTCCGTCACCGACCTGTCGAATCCGGAAACGATGGTGACCGGCTTGCCGTAGCGACGGGTGTCCATACGGACTCGCAGCAGTTGCTGACTTCGACCGAGGTCGTCGTCGATGCCGAGTTCCTCCGGAAGCCCCGAGATGTGTCCGAGCGTATCGTCCTTTGCCACGATAGACCTACGCCCCGAAGCCATATGAATCCGAGCGCGAGAGCCGACGCTCGGGGGAGTTGGTTGCGAAAAATCGAAACAGCGTAATCGGTTACGCGCTCGGCGCGTCGGACTCGGCGATGACGGACGTGGACCCGCCGCTCGGATTCTGCCAGACGACGCGGATGGTTTCGCCAGTACTGTAGTTTTCGTTCTTGACGATGGGGTCACCAGCAGACCACGTACCTCCGGTCGTTGGGATAGAAGTCCCGTTCGTCACGTTGATCGTCTCGTCACTCAACTGGTCGCCGCCCTCGTGCGTGAGGTCGAATGTGGTGTCTGGGGACTGGTTGTAGCTGAAGTCCAGGGACGCCTGCGGCGCTTGGCTGCCGACCTGGTCGCCGAGACCGAGCACGAACGTCCCGATGACTGCGGCGAGAATGACCGTGATGGCGACCATCAGGATTACGCCGATGACAGGACTGACCGCCCGTTCTTCCGTGATGAGTTGTTTCAGTTTCATGTTGAATTTCCGCAACACCCCGACCACAGAAGGTCCGAACGACCGTCTCACGATTCGAGACGAGACGGTCCCGATTTCCCCCTCCTCCGTGGATGTCGGCGTGTCTTGACTGCCCGTATGGCCGAATAGTACATAAATCTAACCAACATGAATCGATGTGAAATAATGGGTCCTTAAACGCAGATGCGTAGACTGCGACGAGTACCTAGGTGGTGCTTAATCGGCGAAACGAGCGTGTGGGAGGGTATCGTGGGGTTCAATTCCGAGTGGGCAGCATCGGATTTCGAAGTGACGATTCGGGTTGGCGCAATTCACGCGTCGCTTCTCGGTGTGAAAAAGTCGAAAATCGGTACTGCGGTCAGTTCGGTACGTCGGACTCGGCGATGACGCTGGACGACCCGCTGTTCGGGTTCGTCCAGATGACGCGAACCGTCTCGCCATCTTCCACGTCTTCAGCGTCGACAATCGTCATGCCAGCCGTGTACGTATCGTTGTTCTGAAGTGTGATGGCATCACTTTCGGAACCGGTTACGTCGATCGTGGAATTGGTCAACTGGTCTCCGCCTTCGTGTGTTAGGGTGACCGTAGTCGGAGACGCCGACGTGTTGTAACTGAAGTCCAGCGACGCCTGCGGTGCCTGGTCGCCGACCTGGTCTCCGAGTCCGAGAACGAACGTGCCGATGACCGCCGCCAGGATGACCGTGATGGCGACCATCAGGATGACGCCGATGACCGGACTGACCGCCCGTTCTTCCGCGATGAGTTGTTTCAGTTTCATGGATTGTATGGATACACCGACCGTGGCCCTCGACGGAACAGGAAATCCAACCGGAATCGACCCGACCCGATTTCCGCCAACGCTCCCCCTCCGTTTACTGCCGTCCTCATCGGTGTTATCACTGACTAAAAGGGCATCCGTAATAAATCATTTTGCATTGGCAACAGATATTAAACAATGGATAGTTGGGCGTGAGACAATATCGCGAGAAAGCGACACACAGGCGGGGAGCGGGCCCCGCCGGGAAGGGTGCCGAGGTCACGGGTGTCGAACCGGAACCGCCGCCCCTTCGAGTCGATGTGGATAGTGCGAGTGTGGCGCAAGTGTTACCTTACGCACGTGGTCGATGCTCACCACCGGGTATTGAGTCTATTGGTGACACATAGCGTGCGAAATCCCACCACGCGGGACCACTCGACCACTGTCGGCCGGTGTACGCTTCGTCTCTGGACGCGAACACGGGCCCTCATCGGGGGGCGTCGAGTGTCCCGGCGTCAGTCGACAGCGTGCGAGCGCTCTGTCATCATGGCCTCGGCTCGGTCTGCCCACCCGCCCCACAGGAATCCCCGCGTCACGACCAGCGCCCACCAGACGTAACTGAGGGCGATGCCAGCGTACACCCCCGGGAGTCCGTAGCCGAAGACGACGCCGACGAGGTAGGAGAACCCGAGCATGAATACGAACGTGCCCGAAAAGCGCGCGTAAAACGGCGTTCTCGTGTCGCCCGCGCCGCGCAACCCGCCGGCGAAGGCGAAGAAGATACCGAAGAACACCATCGTGACGCCGTACATTCGGGTGAAGTCGACGGCGTACGCTATCGTGGAGGGGTCGCTCGTGAAGACGGTGACTAGCGGTTCGGCACCGACGAACAGTCCGACCCCGGAGAGGCCCAGTGTGACGGCACCGAGGACCGCGATTGCGACGCCCGAAAATCGGGCTTCGTCGGGGTCTCCCCGTCCGAGCGACTGCCCGACGATGACGCTCGCGGCGACGCTGTAGGAGCGGTACAACGGGCCCGTGATTTGCTGATAGGCCCTCCGTCCGATGTGATACGCCGCGGTGACCTCGGTACCGAACCCGAGCAACAGCGCGTTGAAGGGGAACCCTGCCACCGACGTACTCAGCCCCTCCGCGATGTTGGGAATGGTGACGGATACGAGTTGCCGCGTTATCGTGAGGTCTCGCGGCCTGACGAAGGACGGCTCGGTTCTGTCGCTCCGGATGGCGAGCAGGATTGCGACGGCCTCGAACGTTCGACTCAGCGCCGTCGCCAACCCCACGCCGACGATGCCGAGGTCCGGGAAGGGGCCGAGGCCGAGACCCAACCCGGCGGAGCCGACGATGTTGAGCGCGTTCGAGGTCACGTTGACGTACATCGGCGTTCGGGTATCTCCCGTCCCCTGCAACGACCGCGAGCCGACGATGCCGACGATGCGCATCGGTGCGGCGGCGAAGATGATCGAGAGGTAAAGCCCTCCGATTTGGACGACGTCCGAGGAGGCACCGAGAATCGAGATGGCGAGGTCGCTGAACAGGAGTCCAACCAGGATAAACGGGACGCCGGCGAGAAAGCCGAGAATGAGTGCCTGTGTGATAGCCCTGTCGCGGGTTACGTCCTCACCGCGGCCGGTGTCCTGACTGGACAGGGCGAGAGCGCCA
>JBNJGG010000011.1:0-12309 GCA_051747545.1 Halobacteriota archaeon
GTGAATATACGCCTCTCCCGAGTCGGTTCCGTCCGTGATGTGGTGGTGGTCGACGCCGAGTCGTCGTGCGACCGCGGCGGCTATCGCCTGATCTCGCCCTCCGCCAGTCTCGTAGGCGAACGTCTCGAACGGTTGATTCGCCCGTTGCAACGACGCCGCCGCCACCCGACTGTCGATGCCGCCGGAGAGCCACACCCCGAGTGAGCCGTCGATGGTCTGGGTCAGATCGGTCATCGACCGGTGGTACTCGGCTATCCAGCCGTCGACGTAGTTAGTCGGGGCGTCGTCGGTGAACTCGGGATACCAGTAGCGCTCGCTCTCGAAGGTGTCTCCCGAAGCCCGGAGATACGTCGCCGGTGGAAGGGTGTGAATCTGCTCGATGAGCGTCTTCTCGCCGATGACGGCACCGAGAAACAACAGGTCGGCGACGGCGCGTTCGTCGACCGTCGGGGACCCGACCCGTGGTAACAGTGGTTTGAGCTCCGAGGAGAAGTGGAAACCGTCCGCTTTCGTGTAGTAACAGGGGCGACTCCCGCTCTTGTCCGTCGCGAAGACGAGTTCGTCGGAGCCAGCGTCGAGACACGCCACCGAAAACGGGCCCTCGAGTGCCGAAAGCGTCTCAGTCGGGCGTTCGAGGACGCTCTCTACGAGCGTCTCCGGGTCGGACGGGGCGTCGTCGCCGACGATGACACCGTCGACGATGGCCAGTTTGTCCCCACCACGCCAGATGAAGGTTCCAGCAGGGTCCTTGACCCCGAGGTGAGCCCGCCCGACGCCGAAGTGTCCGGCAGAGCTCACGTCAAGGTCGTAGCCGTCCTCTCGATAGAGCGCTTCGACCATCGATCGAAGCTCCGAGTCGACGGCGGTTCCCCCTACGATTCCGGTCATGACTCCACGGACGAAATCACCACCAATTGTTATTAGTCTCCTACCGCCCCGGGGTTCCCGACGTATGGTGGGTGAGTGCGAATTGAGTCGAGGAAATCGAGCGCGCTGGCGGGGTACAGGCCGACGAGTCACGTCGAGAGAGCGTGACCGCAACCGGGACGGAAGAGATCACCAGTCCTTCGTCTACCGTCGATTTGTCGGGGAAAACGTGTCGGCTGTCACGTACTGGGCACCTACCGGAGACCACAGTTCCGTAAACTCCGGCGGGGCGTGCGTCTCTTCGGCGTTCAGGCTTCGACGAACACGTCGCCACCGTCGACGACGACGTCGTACGTCGGCAGCCTGTAGTCGGTGTCACCCAGGTGGATACCCGACTCGAGGTCGAACTCCCACCCGTGCCACGGACAGGCGACGGCGGGCGCGTCCGAGTAGTACTCCGTCTCGCGCTCGCCCGGGCCAGGCCAGTCGACCGCGAGCGCACCGGTCACTTCTCGTCCCTCACAGACCGGGCCGCCCCGGTGAGGGCATCGGTTCAACACGGCGTAGTACGTCCCACCGAAGTTGAACACGCCGACTGATTGGCCGTTCACGGTGACGATTTTTCGGTCGCCGGGTTCGAGGTCGTCCTCGCTGGCGACGAACACGCGGTCGCTCATATGCCGAACACCTCCTCTGCGGTGCCCGACAGCACCTGCTCGATGTCGTCGTCATCGAGGAACGGGAGGTCAGAAATCGTCGACGGCGGGTCGAAGTCCCAGTGGGGGTAATCAGAGGCGTACATGAGTTGGCTGGGACCACCACAGAGATTGAAAATCTCTTCCATGTAGCGCTGGTTCGGCGGGTCCTCCAGCGGTTGCGTGGAGTAGTAGAAGTCCTGGAGGTACTCACTCGGCGGTTTCTCGAGTAGCGGTGCTTCCGAGGGGCGCTTTCGGTACTCGGAGTCGAGCCTGGCACCGAGCATGGGGATGTAGGCCAGACCGCTCTCCTGGAAGACGATGTCGAGGTCCGGGAACTTCTCGGGGATACCCTGGATGACGACGCTGGTAATCTGGGCCATGTTCGAGAAGAGGAACCCGAGCGTGTGCGTCTCGATGAACTTCTCGTAGCCCTTGATTATCGATTCGTCGAGACCGGAGCCACCCGAGTGGAAGTTGACGGGCATGCCGGCGTCCTCTGCGGCCTCGTAGATCGGCTCGTACCGCTTGTGACCGAACGGCGGTTCGGTCCCCGGCGTGACGACCATGAACCCGACGATACCGCGCTCGTCTTTGACGCGGTCGATGAGTTCGACCGCCGCCTCGGGAATCTGGTACGGGAGGACTGCCATCGTGTAGATTCCCTCGTCGGGGTCGACGACCTCTTCGAGCATGTAGTCGATGTAGGCGTTCGCGAGGGCCACGGGGCGGTCGTCGGAAGCTGTGACGCCGGCGAAGTTGAGCATCTGGTGGGAGAGCTGGATGCTCGCGTCGACGCCGAGGTAGTCCATGACTTCCGGAATGACTTCCGGGTCCATCCCGTCCTTGCCCGGCGCGTAAACGCCGTCGCGCTGTATTCGACCGTAGACCGTCCGGTCGCCACTGCTTCCACGGAGCATCCACCGCTCGGATGCGTACCCGCCGAGTTCCATCCGCTTGTCCCACGGCTCCGGGAAGTACCCGACCAGATCACTGATAGACTCGACGTAGTGTGCGTCTGCGTCCACGACTCGATAGTCGAGGTCGTCTACTTCTGCGACTGTTCTCGAATCCATGAGTGAATCGTTAGCATCACCGTTATTTAATTCTTCTCGGTTCCGTGTGCCTGTTTTACACCGACAATCGTGATTGTCGTCGTCTCGATAAATCGGCCGTTTCGGAGGCTCGGCGCTCGGCGGCACCGCTCCAGGCGAGTCACTCGCTGAAGGGCAGGTGACCCCGAGCATCTACGATGCTCTCGCGTCGGGGTCGGCGAGGCCCTCCTCGATTACGAGCGCCGACGAAGGCGTCTCGAAGCCAACCTCAGTGCCGTGACGGAACGAGCCCACGGTCACCACCACCGAAGTCGGGGAGATCTACTCCGTGTTGGCCATCAGGTCGAGCGCGTTGCCACCGAGGACGCGAGCGGCGTCCTCTTCGGAGGCGACGTCGGTGATGCTGGTCCAGAATCGCTGGAGTTCCTCCTCGTTTCGCGGTTCGTACGGGGCGTCCGTTCCGAAGACGACCTGCGAGGACGGCAGTTGCTCGAGCGACGCGCGAACCGGAGCGTGGTAGCCGAAGAAGCCGGACGTGTCGATGTAGATGCGCTCTTCGAGCTGCTGCTTGAACTCCTTGAACGACTTCATGTTCTCCATTCCCGGCCAGCGGCCGATGTCGGTGTGCAGGTGGACGCGGCCGAGCATGCTCGCGATGTTGCCACCGCAGTGGTGGTAGACGAGGTTCAGGTCGGGGTGTCGGTCGAGCGTCCCGTCCTGGATGACCTTGCAGATGCTCTCAGACAGCGCCGCCTCGCGGCCGAAAATCGCGTTGAGTCGGTACTCGTCGCTGAGGACCTCCCGTGCGGAGTCGTCGACTTCCGTGTCGATTTGCAGGGATTTGTGGAGCTTCGGGTGGACGAACACCGGGGCGTCGTACTTTTCGGCGACTTCGAAGACGGGGACGAGCTCCTCGTCGGTGAGTTCGTTTCCGCCGGACATCGTCTCCAGCCCACCGCCGTTGTACCCCATCTCCAGACACCGTTCGAACTCCTCGGCTGCGACTTCGCCGCCGGCGGCGGTCGGTAGCGCGGCGAGGCCGAAGAACTGGTCGTACGCGTCGACGATTTCGAAGAGGTCGTCGTTGGACTCGGCCGTCGCTTCGGGGTCGTCGCTCCCCATGAACGGAGGCTGTGAGAGCACGACGTAGTCGACGCCTGCAGCCTCGTAGCGCTCGACGATGAGGTCGGGGTCCGTGTGGATTGGACCGACGACCTCGTCCTCGGGTTCCATAGACGGGGTGACTTCGGTCACCATGTGTCCACCGAAATCTACAATCGGAAAGTCGCGGTCGATGTTATATGCGTCAGACATCGTCTCTATTCCGGTGTTTGGCCTCCTTATAATTACTGATAGACGCGGAAACCTACAGTTCCGAGCGGTCGGAGAACCTGCCCTCTCGGGCGCAGTTCGGCGGTGGCCGTCCGGGCTCGTGTGCCTGCAGGACGATGTGTTCGAAGACGGTTCGTGAGGAAGGTTCGGCCCGAGTTCAGTGGTGCGGGTGGAGGTCGATCTCGTGGCCGTCTGCGAACTTGGTGAACGCGTATCGGTCGTCGCAGTCCGCCGGCGGTCGGTACTCTTCGGCTTCACGTTCCATCAGCGTGTCCCAGGTCTCGTGGAGGTCGTCGACGCGAATCGCGACGTGGCCCCACGCGTCACCCATCGTGTAAGAGCGCCCGTCGTAGTTGTACGTCAACTCCATGGCCATCTCCTCGTCTGCGGCCCCCTGCTTTTCCATGAAGTAGTTGGCGAAGGTGTCAGCCTCCCACCGTCGAGTGTGTTCGTACTCGAACTTTCGAGTCCACCAGCCGATTGCTTCGTCGGCGTTGGTGACTCGCCACATGGTGTGGTCGAGGCTCCACTGCGCGCCGTAGTCGCGCTCGACGAGTTCGATTTCGTGGCCGTCGGGGTCCTTGACGAAGGCGTATCGGCCACCGCAAGACTCGGGGTCACGGTAGTCTTCGACACCGCCGTCCATCAGTCCCTGATACGCTTCTTCGAGGTCGTCGACGCGGAGGGCGATGTGTCCCCACGCGTCGCCCATCTCGTACGAACGGCCGTCGTGATTGTACGTGAGTTCGAGGTACGCCGCGTCCGGATGCTTGTCTTCGGGTTCCAAGAAGACGTTCGTAAAGGTGTTCGCCTCCGTCCGTTCTCGGCCCTCGATGTAATCGAAGTGGGTCTTGTACCACTCGACCGATTCCTCGAGGTCCTCGACTCGCATCATGACGTGATCTATCGTCCCGGTCATGTACGTTAGTGTCACACGCCTTTCGGGTAAATAGATGTCGTCCTCCACACTGCGCTCGTCAGGGCAGGACCAAAAGACGAAAGTAACACGTTTCTGAATAGCCACTCGAACATGAGCGGGAAGAGTTCACTTGACGTAGACGGACCGATTATCGATTTTGGCGCACACTTTTACCCGGAAGAAGCAGACACCTCGGGTCGCCCAGGCCCCGAAGTCGAAGCGCTGACCGGGTACGAGCGGATTCACGACATCGAAACGCAGGTCGAGGAGATGCACGCCGCGGGCGTCGACGGCTCTGTCATCTCGATGCCGTACTTCCTCGGCCACGAGGACGCCGAGGTGACGGCGGATGCGAACGACATTCTCCTGGACATCATCGACCCGTACGAACACCTCTACGGACACGCTTCCATCCCGCTGGTTGCAGGTCCACAGAAAGCGGCAGACGAGTTCGAGCGCTGTCTGGACAACGGGTACCACAGCGGTGGTATCGACGAAACCGACGTCGCACTGACCGACGACGAGATGAAGCCGGTCCTCGAAGTCGCCAACGACACGGGCGCACCCATCTTCATCCACGTTCCTCACATGCCGAACATTCAGTACCGGTTCAACGCGGTCTTCGGCCGTGAGCGGGAACTCGCCCAGAGTATCTGCACTGTCATCCACAGCGGCCTGCTCGACGAGTACCCCGACCTGAACCTCGTCTACCACCACCTCGGCGGCAACATCGCGAGCATGCTCGGCCGAATCCACCTGCACGTCGACAAGGGACGATGGCCGCTTCAGGACGACATGAAGTCGTACCCCGAGTTCAAGCAGCAGCTCGAAGAGCGCATCTACATCGACACGGCCGGCTTCTTCGGCTACCACAACCCGATTCGGAACGCGCTCGACGAACTGCCGGCCACGCAGGTCATGTTCGGGACGGACTTCCCGTGGGAACCCCGCGACGACGAAGAACTATCGTCGTTCGTCGAGGCGATTACCGAGTCCGCAACCCGCCAGGACGCCGCTCGCGTCCTCGGTGGCAACGCGCTCGACCTGATGGTCAACACCTGAACGGGAGACGTCGTCCACCGCAGGTACCGCCGGCACGTACCGACCACTTTTTCGAAGGCGTCCGTTCAGACTGGGGAGCACCAGCGGTCGGTAATGGCCACAAGTTCGCCACCAGCAACTCGTTCGAACGGCAACGACCGCTCTCTAAGCCGGTGGCTCGATTACCCGTGAGGAGTGAAAAAATGGTAGAACGTTCAGACGCTGGGCTTGGCGACGACGCGCTTTACCGAACCGAGCGCCTGGTAGACGCGAATGCTCAACAGACCGTACGTGAGTACGATGACGTTCGCTGCGCCTGCGTTGTACTGGGTCATCATGGCGTAGTACAGGACTACACCGATGATGGCGACCAGGGCTAGCCTAAGGTAATCGATGTCCATACACCGGGGTATGTTGACCATTGCATATGAGAGTTTCCCTTGCGAAGGAGAACCAACCTCCAGTTACTAGCACTGGTCGAGAGCGTTTTCGCGACGCATCGAACGAGAACGAACCCGAATATTTCGCCGTACAAGAGCGTGAGAAACACACGGGGCCAATGGTAGTCGTGACACGATATCCTGGAACGTCTTCTACTTGTCTTTAGTCTCGCGTGCGCGCACGCGAGCGTGCATGACAAACAATTTGGGACGAGCAGGAGTTTGGGACGAGCAGGTAGAACAGGGACGATAAGGGACGAGCAGGGACAGAGAAAGCAGAAGAAGTGAACCGAAGAGGAAAAAGAAGGGAATAAGAGTGATGAACTTGATACGACAGTAGTTGTGACCACCCGGAGTACGACTCAGGCGACGAGACCGGCGCAGTCAGAGACGACGGAATCTGTCGTGGCGTGCCTGAGTCTACAACAGGGTAAATTTGCAGTCGCCAGGCGCGAAACGGTGCAACCGGACGTGATATCCTACGGGCACGTCTTTCTCGAGAATGCGAATTGTATCCCCTCCGTCGATGGGGAACCAGCACGATTCGGTGACCAAATCCGGGAATCAATCACGTCCGGGGACGCCGGAATCTCCCAATGTAACATAATCGTCAGGTACAGTGGGCAATAAGAGAAAATTATATAAGGGAATACGGGAAGTGCATACATGCGACATGCCAGAAGGTACCTCAAAACAGAGTTCAGGAGAGTCATACGAAGTTAACAAGGCGGATGGTGACACCCGCCGAAATTTGATGAAGAAGGTCGGTGCAGTGGGCGGAGCGTCCATTGCAACGTCCCTCGCTGGCTGTACCGGTGACGGCGGCTCCGGTGGCGACGGCGGTAGCTCCGGTGGCGACGGCGGCAGCTCCGGTGGCTCCGACAGCAGCGGGAGTTCCTCGGAGACGAAGTTGGTCAAGCTCCTCATGGCTCCCTCGGGATTCATGGGCGTCGTCATGGACTACCTGTTCCGTGACACTGACAAGCTCTACCAGTACTTCGAAGAGAACGGCCTCAACGTCGAACTCTCGAAGAGCTGGGAAGGTGCAGCGATCTTTACGGCGGGCGGTGCCGACTACGAGACGTTCGGCTCGCTCGAAACCGCGATGATTGCCGCAGAGCGCGGCATCCCGCTGACCATCAACGCGAACTGTGTCCCGCAGTTCATCCTCATCATCACCGGCGCGGGCAGCGAGTACGACCCCGAAGTCGCTGGCAGCGCGCAGGCCGGCGTCGACAAACTCGTCGAGAACGAGGCGACGTTCGCCCTGGGTGGCTGGGGTGGCGCGACCGCGACGGCCATCGTCCTCGCGATGCAGGAAGGATTCGGCTACACGTTCGTCGACGACCCGAGCGAGTCCGACTTCGAGGTCACGACCGCCGAGTGGTTCGCGATTCCGCAGCTCATCGAGCGCGGCGACGCGGCCGCAGGGACGAACTCCCCCGAGCACGGAATGGCCCCCTACGCGGGCATCGGCGACGAAGAACCCGTCGTCACGAAGCTCTTCCAGATCGGCGAGGTCATGCAGGAAGCCGGTCTCGGGCTCCCGCAGATGAACTCGTGGACGTGTTCCCAGGAGTTCACCGACAACTGGCCGGACTCCTCGCCCGCGCTCGTTCAGGCGTACCACGAGGGTATGACGTGGCTCTACGAGGACCCGGTCGCCCGCGTCGAAGAGGACGAGGAGACGCACCTCGAACAGCTCGGCGCGACCAGCATGGAACAGGCCGAGTGGATGATCGAGTGGGGCATCGAGCTGGAACTCGACAACGAGATTCCGATGTACTACAAGGACATCGAACTCACCGAAGAGTTCATCGAGACGGACAAAGACTTCCTCGCTGCAGCCCAAGAGTCCGGGTACCTCGGTCCCGACTGGACGGAGAACTTGCAGTACAGAACCGTCGCACAGGAATAAGATGAGTACAGGTGCATCACAGGGGCGCGGATCGGTCACGGACCTGATCCCAGACGTCCTCGTCGAGAATCGGCGGGTCGCGTTCGTCGAATCGCTCATCGCCATCCTGCTGGCGTGGCAGATAGTGTACACGCTGTGGCCCGATTTCGCGGGTGCGTTCACGTCACCCATCGCCGTGGCCGATGCGACCATCGCCCTGCTCGTCAGTATGCAGTGGGTCCAACACCTCGGTGCGACGCTGCGCCACGTGTTCTACGGATTCTCTGCCACCGTGATTCTCGGGACGATATTCGGCGTCGGCCTCGGATGGTACGAATTCTGGGAACGAGCGTTCCAGGATTATCTGACGGTGTTCCTGGCGATGCCCTCGTTGTTTGCAGCGATCTTCGCGGCGATGTGGTTCGGTATCGGCGACACGGCCCCGATGGTCGCGTCCGTCGTCATCGCGTTCCCCTTCCTCGCGGAGAACGTCTACGAGGGTACGAAGGACATCGACAACGACCTGCTCGAACTCGGTCTGTCGTTCGACATCTCGCGGAACCGAATGATAAAGCGCGTCATCATCCCGTCGATTCTCCCGTCGTGGTTCGCGGGAATCCGATACGCGCTGGCTCTCGCGTGGAAGATTTCCAACCTCGCGGAGTTCATCGCCGCCCGAGAGGGCGTCGGGTTCATGATTCGCTTCGAGATGCGCATGCTCGACCTGACCGAAACGCTGGCGTGGGTCGTCTTCTTCGTCGGCTTCCTCCTCTTCATGGAGTACGCGGTGTTCGCACAACTCGAAAAGCGACTGTTCTCCTGGCGGCAGGAGGTGTCGATCGGCTGGGCGTAAGCCCAGATAACCGATTCGATACGAGAAACGAAAGGCCAAGCAATCAACGAACACACAAGCGACACACAACACACAACAACGATGTCAACATATTCCACCGAATCGGGGATAGCCGATGACCTGGAGAGCGGCGTAGCGGGCTCGATCCACATCGAGAACCTCACCAAGATCTTCGACACGAAGCAAGGGTACGAGGAAGTCTTCCGGGACATTAACACGGTCGTCGAACCGGGCAGTTTCACCTGCCTGCTCGGCAAGTCCGGTGCCGGAAAGTCGACGATGCTCAACATCGTCACCGGTATTCTCGAACCGACCGAAGGGCAAGTGCGCTTCGAGCGCGAGGGCTCCGACGAGAAAGTCACCCTCGGCCACGTGTTTCAGTCTCCGCGGCTCCTACCGTGGAACACGGCGCTCCAGAACATCGAGTTCGTCCACGAGCACAACCCCGACTACACGCCCGAACTCGGCAAGAAGTACCTCGACCTCGTGGGTCTCGAAGACCACTACGACAAGTACCCGAGCCAGCTCTCCGGCGGACAGAGCCAGCGTGTCGGTATCGCTCGCGCCCTGAGTATCGACCCGGAGATCATCATCATGGACGAACCGTTCAGTAACCTCGACGAGATTACTGCGGAGATCCTCCGTGAAGAGCTGATGGACATCTGGCAACGACTGAACAAGACGGTGTTCTTCGTCACCCACGACATGACCGAAGCCATCCAACTGGGCGACCGACTGCTGATGCTCGGTGACGGTGGCATGTACGGCGACGTTCACATCGACATGGAGCGTCCCCGACAGGTCGACAGCGAAGAGTTCCTCAAAGTCCGCCAAGACGCCATCCGAACGTTCCACAGCATCGACGACGAATAGTCATGTCGGTCAAATCGCTCAACCAGCGACTGTCCGAATCCACCCTCGGTAAGTTCACGCTGTGGGGGAGTGCGCGAGGCTTCGGTATCCTCGTCGCGTTCCTCCTCTGGACGTCCATGGCTGCAGCCTTCCCGAGAGAGCTCCTGCCCGGCCCCATCGAGACGCTACAGCTCTCGTGGAGCATCATCCACACGGGGGCGGCGTGGATTCAGCTGTCCGCGACGTTCACCGCGATCATTCTCGCCTTCTCGGGCGCGCTGGTCCTCGGTAGTACCCTCGGCATCCTGATGGGAACGAGCAGGTTCGGACTGAACTTCTTCACGCCGTACGTGAACATCGGGCTGTCGACGCCCGGTCTCGCGTGGGCGGCGACGTTCTTCATCATCTTCGGATACGACACGCTCTTCGGTGTCGCAGAGACGGCCCCCGTCATCGCGGGTATCCTCACTGTCGCACCGTACCTGGCGATCAACATCTGGAAAGGTGTCGAGAACATCCAGCAGGACCTCGTCGAGATGGCAGTCGCGTTCGACGTCTCTCGAATGCGGATGCTGCGTCGCGTCGTCCTTCCCAACGTGGCCCCCGAACTGTTCGCCGCATTCCGGTTCGGTATCGCCATCAGCTGGAAGGTCATCACCGTCGCAGAGATGTTCGCCGCCAAGGCGGGCATCGGCTTCAAACTGATGCAGCAGTACCAGCTCTACCGGTACGAGGAAGCGTGGGCGTGGGCGGCCACGTTCATCATCATGATCCTCGTCATCGAGTACGGGTTCTTCAAGCCGATTGAAGACCGCGTGTTCGAGTACCGCAACGACGCGGAACTGCACCGCATCGGCGAATAACACTCGTCTCGACTTTCCTCAGATATTTTCCCGTTTGAGAGCCTTCAAACGCTCCCACTCCGGGGGCGTTCGAATGCCGTCGCTGTGGGACGTAGGTACCCAGAGCGCAGGTAGAAACGCGAGTTCTTCGAGAGGTCGTACCTTACTGGCCGTCCTCTTGGTCTCGATAGAGGTTCTTGGCCGTCGGAATGCGCCCGTCGATACGCGCGACGATGGTCGCAGCCTCGGTTGCGAGGTCGAACGCGGTCACCTTCGTCGTCACTGGTTCGACGACACCCTGGGTTTGCATATCGGTCACCGTGCGTGCGAAGGGGTCGATGCCGGCGTGAACCTCGTCGGTGGCGTGGGCGTTTCGAAGTGCGATGAGCGTATCGACGCCGTCCATCCCGGAGTTTCTCGCGAGGGTCTGTGGAATCCGTTCGAGCGTGTCGGCGAAGCGGTTGACGACGAGTTGACGCCGGTCGGAAACCTCCCGGGCGTGGATGCGGAGGCGGCGAGCCAGTTCGACCTCGGTCGCACCACCACCAGAGACGACGAAAGCGTCCGTCGCCGCGGCGGCGATGGAGTCGAACGCGTCGGTGAGGGTTCGGTGAATCTCCTCGACTAACTGTTTGACGGCACCGCGGATGGACACCGTCACGCCGGGCGTTCGGTCGCCCTCGACGTGGAAACGCTCTCTGGACGCGTCGTAGCGAATGTGACCGACGCTGAGGTCGTTCTCGGTCACGTGAGCGATGCCTTTGGGCATTCGCGTGTCGAGAACCGTCTGGAGGAAGCGAAGCTTCGGAGCCGCGACGCGCTGGGCGAGAATCCCACGGTTTTCGAGGTGGCTGTCGAGGTCGTCGTTACTCGAATCGGTGAAGAAGATCGCGTCGACACCGAGCGCTTCGAAGTGGTCGGCCAAATCGACGATGCGGTCCTGTTCGACATCCCGAAGTCCGGTCAGAGTATCGGGATCGTCGACTCGTGCGCGCGCGTCTTCGTCCGAAAGCCAGGACGGTTCCAGCGCCTGATTGAGCGTGAGTATCCTCGCGTCGGGGATCGACCTCGCCATCTCGGGGCGGACAACGTCTTTCTCGATGAGCGCGCCCTTGTAGACGCGAATCGCAGATGCGGTTCCGCCCGCCGTCTTGTCGATTTTGATGGTGTCGAGTTCGATAGTGCCGTCGACGGTGACCCCTCGAATCACCTCGAGGGCCACGTCGGCGAGGCGGTCCTGAGAGAGCGCGCCGCCACCTTTACCGTGAATCGTGCTTCGAGCAACGCGTCGAACGGCCTCGTCGTCGTCGAAGTCGAACGGCGTCGCCATCTCGACGATCTCCTCTTTGACCAGCTGGTTCGCGAGGGCGTACCCCTCCGCGATTGTCGTCGGATGGATGCCGTCGTCCAGCAGGTCCAGGGCACCCGTGATGAGGTCACCCGCGAACATGGTCGCCGTCGTCGTCCCGTCTCCACACTCCTCGAGTTGCTCTTCGGCTACGTTGAGCAGAATCTT
>JBNJGG010000011.1:12319-12703 GCA_051747545.1 Halobacteriota archaeon
CCGATCGGTTCCTCGATGGCGAGTTCCTGTAAAATCCTGACACCCGTGTTCGTGACGGTGACGACACCGTTTCCGTCGACCAGCATCTTGTCCATCCCCATCGGGCCGAGCGTCGACCGGATCGCGTTCGTAATGTCGCCAGCAGCCTCGGCGTTGTGGGAATAGATGTCCTCCCCCTCCAAATCGTGATAACTCGTGTCCATCTGAGAAGGTCTACTTCCCCAGAGACCTATATCACTTTCGTGAGCGAATTGCCACGCCCACCAACCGCGGGTCGGCGACGCAGAGACGCCAGGTACCACGTTTTCGACGAACAACAAGGTTTAAACGGAGTCAAAGTGAGTCACGGACATGGCGCAAGAAGACAACGCTGAAGAAACCCAG
>JBNJGG010000011.1:12713-27166 GCA_051747545.1 Halobacteriota archaeon
GGTGCTATCAAAGCGAGCAAAGACAACTACTACTTCAAGCTCGAAGAGCTCTACGAGCAGCAGGCGATCGACGCTGGTCCGGGCTATTCGACCGCGAACGGCCCCGTCATCGAGGGCGAGAAAGCACAGATCGGCCTGATTCACAAGCCCGAGGGGACCGGCTCGAAACTCCACACCCACCCGAACGAGCAGTTCTACTACGTCGTGCAGGGGACCCTCCTGGTCAAACTCGAGGACAACGACCCGGTCGAAGTCGAAGTGGGTGAAGCGGCGTACGTCCCCCCGAACACCGAGCACTGGTCGGTCGCAAAGCCCGGAATCGAGGAGGACGTGTTCTTCTTCGTCGTCAAAGACATGCGACACCTGATTTACGGTGACGCAGTCGAGGACGACGGAACGGAAGCGCAGTACATGGACGGCTACGAGCCGGACGAAGAGTAAGTCGGAATCCTCGACGTATTTTTACGAGCCGACGCTTCAACCACGTGCGGCGTTCGAGGCATCGTTCGGAGACTGAAATCGGTCGACAGTCGCGACTGTGGGACCTGCGGACGGAGTACGGCCGAGAGCGACTAGTTCGGTAACGACGTCGATATCGTCGAGTCCGGTCTGTCGACGCCACCGACGGTGGATCTGCTCGGGTCAACCCGGACGAGACGGACTCGACGCCGAGCGGTGCACCCGGTCGTCCGGGACACGCCCGACGTGCGGTTGGATCGGCCTCCCCTACGCCGTGTACTCGATAGTCTCGCCGCTGTCCATCACGAACACCTCGGCGTCGTTGACGCCGTCGACGAACACCTGCGGGTCAGCGTCGACGTCCGGGAACGTGTCGTAGTGCATCGGTATCGCGGCGTCGACACCGGTCCAGTTGACGGCGACGGCAGCGTGTTCGGCCTCCATCGTGTGGTGGCCGCCGATTGGAACCGCGGCGATGTCCGGGTCGTACACGTCGCCGATGACAGTCTTCAGGTCTCCGAACAGACAGGTGTCCCCGCTGTGGTAGAACTTCGTCTCGCCGTCGTCGACGATGTAGCCTGCGGCGACGCCGTCGTAGTGGACGCGGTCGACGTCCGGCAAGGCGGTGCCGATCGAGTGAAAGCCGTGGGTCATCAGAAACGAGACGCCCTCGTACTCGTACATCCCGCCGAGGTTCAGGTCGGTCACGTCCTCGTGACCTTCCTCCAGCGTGAGTGCGCGGGCCATCATCGACTGGCAGAGGACGTGCGTGTCGAACTTGTGGGCCTCGCAGGCGTGGTCGAAGTAGTCACCGTGAGTCACGGCGACGATGTCGGGGTCGAAGTCGTCCACGGTGAGGTCAGTCGTCGGATTGTTCTCGATGAACGGGTCGATGAGTATCTGCGTCCCGTTAGCGGCCTCCAGTTCGAAGAATGCGTGTCCGTGCCAGGTTATCTTCATACGTTGCTACATCCCGTCGGTCCCGACATAAACTTACCTTCAGGAGCGAACGTTTCATCGTTCCGTCCCGGAAAACCGGGCGGTCTAGCGCGTACCGGCCGAATCGGGCGCTTACGTCGCCGTCCACCCACCGTCGATGACGAGTGAGTGACCCGTTATGAAGCGGCCGTCTTCGGAGGCGAGAAAGACCGTCGCCCGCGCGATGTCGTCGGGACTGCCGAAGTAGGGCAGGAGCGTATTACGTTTCATGCGTTCGCCCTTCTGTTCGAGTCGGTACTGTTTGGTTCCGGTCTCGATGATGCCGGGGCAGATGACGTTCACCGTTATCGCCTCGTCGGCGTAGTCGACGGCCATCTGCTTGGTCAGCGAGATGACCCCTCCTTTGGCGGCGGTGTACGCGGGGGCTTGCTTGTGGCCGACGATACCCAACTTCGATGCGATGTTGACGACGCGACCACGATCGCTCTCGCGGATGTGGGGCATAGCGAACTTCGAGCAGTTGTAGGCTCCGTCGAGGTTGATTCCGATGAGCGTCTCCCACTCCTCGGCGGACAGTTCCTCGACGGTCTTCTCGCGCATCGACTGGGGGAAGGCCCCGGCGTTGTTTACTAACACGTCGATACCACCGAGTTCCTCAGCGGCGGCTTCGACGAACGCCTCGCACTGGGCCTGGTCCGAGACATCTACCTGTCGGAAGACGGCCTCGCGTCCGAGTTCTCTCACCGCCTCAGCCGTCGGTCCCGCACCTTCGTTCTTCGACTCCTCCGTGACGTCACCGATGGCGACGTCGGCTCCTTCCCGTGCACATTCGAGCCCGATTTGTCGGCCGATGCCGGACGAGCCGCCGGTGACGACGACGACTGTGTCTTCTAGACGCATGGAGTAAGGTGTCCCACGACATTCGTATAGTCGCTTCGGTCGGGGCGATTACAGTATCGACGCCACTCGGTGAGGTCAGACGAGCAAACGGAACGATAATGTGGCTCTCCCGTGAATAGTCGTCTCGACACCACACTCATGACTGCCATTTCCCTGAACCACGTCAGCATCCACGCACCGAACCTCGAGGAGTCGGTTCGCTTCTACCGCGACCTGTTCGGAATGGAACCCGTTCCAACGCCGAACTTCGAGGTGCCGGTCCAGTGGCTCCAGTGCGGAGACCAACAACTGCACCTGTTCGAACGCGACGTCGAACCGCCGCGCTACCACCACGTCGGAATCCTCGTCGACGACTTCGAGGAGGTCTACCGACGGGTCCAGGAGGACGACCTCTTCGCAAACTGGGACGACACCTCCGAGGCGAACATCTACCTGCTCCCCGACGGTGCAGTGCAACTGTACCTCAACGACCCGGCCGGAAACCTCATCGAGATCAACTGGCCCGACGTGGAAACGCTCGACGAGTCGGTGAGAAAAGATATCACAGATCGCGCGGATCTCGTCGACCAGACGGGCGAGGCGGCCGAGGCCTCACTCGACCTCCCGTCGATCCGGTGAGAGACGCCGACGACGACGGAGTGACGTTACCGCCGTCCGGTGTAGATTTCACCGCGGTATCTGGCTTTTTCGACCATCCTGTGGCCGAGCTCTAACTGACCGTCCTCCCACGACGCGAGCGAAGCGTCGAAGTCGTCGTACTCGTACAGTCCCTCCGCGAGCGAGAGCGCGTCTGCGGCGGCGTGCGCAGTCCCGGCGGCCATGTGCGGGCGGATGAAGAAGGCCGCGTCGCCGATGATGCAGGTCCGATCGAACACCATCTGCGGGACGGCGACGTCGTAGATGTTCTGGATGAACGGTCGTTCGGTCGCTCGAACCAGCGCGGCGTGGCCGTCGGGCATCCGCTCGGTCGCGACTTCCACCTGTCGCTGGCGGACCTCCTCTCGCATCGCTCCAGGGGGGAGCGAGTACTGGCGGCGCTCGCCCGAGCGATCCGTGAGGACATCGTTCAACTCGTCGGGGTCTACGTTGTAGTACCAGACCCAGTTGATACGTCGCTTGCCGACCTCGACTTCACCGTTGGGGCCCGGAACCGGATACGTCAGTATCTGGAAGTCGGGGGCGTGATAGAAGGAGTAGATGTCTCCGAACTGCTCGATGAGGTCCCCGCCGGCGTCGGATTCGTCCACGACGCCTCGCCACGCGACGTAGCCCGCGTATTCGGGTTCCACGTCGGGCAGGTACTGCTGGCGCGTCGTCGAACGGTAGCCCTCGGCGACGACGAGCAGGTCACCGGTGGCCTCGTCACCGTCCTCGAAGGAGAGGTGAACACCCGCGTCGTCCTGGTCCGTCTCGACGACGCGTTTTCCCATGTTGTAGCGCCAATCGGGCAGCGCCGAGCGAAGGTTGCGGTAGAGGGTGTCCCACGAGGTAGTCAGAATCTCGTCGTCTATCTCGTGGATGACCTCGCCGTCGCGGCCGTAGTACTTGATGACGTCAGTCGAGATTGCCGCCTCCTCGCTCGGTGCGATTCCCTCACGCTCCATGTAATCGAGCATCTCGGGGTGGGCGATGATTCCCGCCCCCCGTTCCTTCATCTTTCCACGCTCCGTGCGCTCGAAGATGTGAACGTCGTGACCGGCCTGGTGAAGACCGATCGCGGCGAACAACCCACCCATCGACCCACCGGAGACGAGCACGTCGAGTCGGTTCTCCCGGTCGACACGGGCGCGTCTGGGTCGGTGAGTGGTGGCAGACGATACGAATCCCGCATGACCTCGGGACCGTAATACACGTGGTCGTCGAAGTCGACTTTTGGAAGGCCGTCGTAATCGTATATCCTCTTCGACATCACGTCGATGATACGCAACGACCCTAATAAAGTCCCTCGGTAGCACAGTCTGTCACCGCGACTGAGCTCTGTCCTCGACTCAGTACCAGACCGACCCGCCGTCGACGTTCAGGTCCTGCGCGGTGATGTGACGGGCACGCTCGCTCGCGAGGAAGGCGACCATCTCGGCGATGTCGGCGGCGTCGACGAGGACGCCGAGAGCGACGTCGTCGGTGAAGACCTCCCGCTTTGCCTCCTCGTAGCTAATACCCCGACGAGACGCCTGTTGTTCGAGGACGTCATCGATACGCGGCCCCTTCGTCGCGCCGGGACAGATGGCGTTGACGGTCACGTCGTCGTCACCGAGTTCGAACGCGAGCGTCCTCGTGAGTCCGATGACGGCCATCTTCGACGCCGTGTACGGCGTCCGGTCGACGAGCGGTCGCTTGCCGCTGATAGAGGAGATGTTGACGACGCTCCCCCGGTCGCTGTCACGGAGGTGTGCAACCGCGTGCTTGAGAACGAGGAACATTCCCGCCACGTTGACGTTCATGGTGTGCTGCCACTCGTCGAGTTCGACGTCCTCGATCGGCTTCGTCGGCCCCGCGATACCCGCGTTGTTGACGACGCAGTCGAGCGACCCGAACCGGTCGACAGTCGCCTCGAGCGCAGAGGCAACCGAGGACTCGTCGGTCACGTCTGTCTCGACGGTGAGCGTCTGCTCGGGAGCGTCGATGAGTTCGGCCGTCTCTTCGATACCGTCACGACTCCGGGCGGCGAGGGCGACGTTTGCGCCGTACTCGGCCAGCGTCACCGCAATCTGGCGGCCGATACCCTGGCTCGCACCGGTGACGAACGCCGTCGTCTCAGTGAGCATATCTCGCCTTCTCGGACAGTGATGTTAACGCTTGCGTCGTCGTCGCTCTCCTACCGGTACAGGCCGGCGGTGAACCCGACGCCGCCGTCGACGAGGATGTCGGTCCCGGTGATGTACGACGCGTATTCGGAGGCGAGGAAGACGGCCGCACCGGCCATGTCTTCGGGTTCTCCGACGCGGCGGGCCGGGATGCGGTCGAAGTCGAACAGGTCGTCGCCGAACTCGTCCATGACGTTCTCGGTTCGCTCGACCCGCGTGAGGCCCGGTGAGATGGAGTTGACGGTGATACCGTCGGGCGAAAGTTCGGCGGCGAACCCCCGCGTGATGCCGCGAACCCCAGCCTTGGTCCCACCGTACATCGTCATAGCCGGAACGCCGACCTCCGCGGCGATGCTCGAGACGTTGATGATGCTACCCGACTCCAGCGACGAATCACGGAACAGCGATCCGAATAGCTGGGAGGCGATAAACAGTCCACGAAGGTTGACGTCGAGCATGGTGTCGACCTCTTCGGGCGTCATCTCCATCGGCGGTTTCGCGATGTTGGCCCCCGCGTTGTTGACGAGGACGCTCGGCGTGCCGAGTTCGTCGAGCGTCGTCGTGAACAGGTCCTCGATGTCGGCCACCTTCTCGAGGTCTGTGGGAATCGCCAGACTGCGGACGCCGTGCTCCGACTCCAGTCGTCCGGCGACCTCGGATATCTCCGAATCGGTTCGAGCGACTGTGACGACGTCGGCACCTGCCTCCGCGAACGCGTCAGCGATGACTGCTCCGATACCGCGTCCCGCTCCGGTAACGATCGCCGTCTCTCCGCTAAGGTCGATTTCCATACCCGAAGCGTCGACAACTCCCCAATTAAGCGTTCGGGTGGAGGAGGGAACACCGACGGGCAAGTGGAGGAAGCGTTAAGACGACGGACCAACGTGTAACCGTATCGATGAAGGTACTACACACCGCACTCTGGGTCTCGGACCTCGACGCGAGCAAGGAGTTTTACATCGACGAACTCGGCCTCGAACACACGCGGGACTTCGTCGGCGACGACGGCGTCACGAACTTCTACGTCGCCGGTGACGGTGGGGCCGAACTCCAGTTCAAATACGACTCTGACGGTGTCGAAACGGTGGACCCATCCGGCGTCGACCACATCTCGATTGGCGTCGAGGACGCAGACGAGACGGTCGACCGACTCGTCGACCGAACGGGGTGCCGCGTCGTCGTCGAACCTCAGACAATCGACATCGGAGAGGGTCCGATTCGCGTCGCGTTCGTCGAAGACCCCGACGGGTACGTCCTGGAACTCGAACAGAGCGGGGAGTGAGCCCCGAACCGAGCGCGGGGGCTAGGTGGAACGTTCCGGACAGTCTCACCGTGACCCGTAGTACAGAACTCCAAATCGGGGGGTGAATTACAAACATAGTTCTGTAACGGAGCTGTGATGAGACTGAATAATTGTGGATGATAACTGTTGTTCAGCATATGTTAATGGTGTTGATACTTATTCGATCGAGACATTCACAAATATGGTACATTTGTCGACAGAATATGACATATTAGATAGATAAGGTATTCGGTGGGACCCATCCCGTCAATCGGGACGAGGCGTTCACCTCGAGTCCAGTGGGAGACTCAAGACACTTCCCCGGCCATAGCGTGGAGTGCTACCGGCCGACGCCGTGAACAACGTTATTACGTGCTAGCACGATTCGTTAGTACATGCCAACGTTTGTCGACCTCGCCCAGGAGATATACCAGGACCAGCCCGTGTACCACACCCACCAGAAGACGGTCATGTGGACGGACACCTCCCACGAAGACTCCAGGTACATGTTCGAAAAAGAGCTCGGCGAGGAGCCGCCGTTTACCTTCGAATCGCGCGCGCTCCTGCTCTGTGACCACGGGCCGACGCACGTGGACGCGCCCGCCCACTACAGAGAGGACGGCGACACGATTGCGGAGATGCCCCTGGAGAAGTTCTACACGCCGGGGAAGGCCATCGAAGTCACGCACCGCGAACCCGGAGAGTACATCACCGCAGAAGACCTGGAAGCGGCGTGTGAAGACGCCGGTGTGACCGTCGAAGAGGGAGACACCCTCCTCATTCGAACCGGTCACTACGACGAGTATTACCCGACCGAACAGTACGTCGAGGACTACCCCGGCTTGAACGCGGAGGCGACCCAGTGGCTCATCGACCACGGCGTCGTGAACTTCGGGGTCGACACCCCGAGCCCGGACACCCCGAGCGACGTGACCTACCCGTGTCACACCCTCTGTAAGGAACACGACCTCCCGCACATGGAGAACCTGCGGAATATCGACCAGGTCGTGGGTAAGGACTTCACCTTCATCGCCTTCCCGCTGGCCATCCGCGACGGCACCGGGTCGCCAATCCGGCCCGTGGCCGTCGTCGAGTAGCCGTCTTGGACGACGGCGGCGTTCGCCACGACGACCGGGACCGAGATTTTTCCGTCTGTCGGAACAGCACGTCACAGTCAGTGGCCAGCGACTCACGTCGCCTTCGGTCGTTCACACGTCCTTTGGCGGAGCTATCGGGACCACCGACCTGAGGCCCGAGGCGGGAAAGAACTAAACGAACCTGGCGTGTGTTTCTCTATCATGGCTACGACGATGGACTGCCTCCAACTGACCGAACGAGGTGGGGAACTCGAACGTTCGACGGTACCGATTCCGGAGGCCGGCCCCGGGGAGGTCCTCGTCGAAGTCGAGGCTGCGAGCGTCGGGTTGACCGTCCGAAACAACACACAGGGCGACCTTGCGGGCGACGATTCGCCGATACCACGGATTCCGGGACACGAAGCCGTCGGTCGAATCGCGGCCACCGGCCCGGGGGTGACTCACCTCGCGGAAGGAGACCGAGTCGGTGCGTACTACTACCTGAGCTGTGGCCACTGTGATCCGTGTTTGGCGGGCCACGACCCCCTGTGCGAGAATCTCGAAGGGAGATTGGGCGTCGACCGAGACGGTGGATTCGCAGAGTACCTCTCGCTTCCGGCCCGAAACGCCATCCGGTTGCCCGAGAGCCTCGATCCAGTCGATGGGACAGTCGTCCCCGACGCGGTCGCGACGCCGTACCACGTCGCCGACCGGCGAGCGAACGTACGCCCCGGCGACGACGTGCTGATTCTTGGGGCCGGTGGCGGCGTCGGTATCCACCTGGTCCAGATGGTCCAGTACTTCGGTGGACGCGCACACGCGCTCGACCGGGTCGGCGAAAAGCTCGAACGCTGTGCAGAGCTCGGGGCGACCACGACCGTCGACACGACGGAGACCGCGCTGGCCGACGTTGACAAGTCGTTCGACGCTGTCGTCGACTTCACGGGGTCGGCCGCGCTGCTGGAGGAGGCGACCCGGCGACTCCGTCCACACGGTCGGTTAGTCAATCTGACGGCCTTCCCGAGTGCGGTGTTCGAGCTCTCGCCACGACTGCAGGTGATGACCGAGATGGAGGTCGTCGGCAGTCGATACTGCTGGAAGGACGAGTACCGCCGGTGCGGCGAACTCGTCGCCAGCGGCGAAATCGAACCCGTCGTCACCGAAGTCGTCGGGCTCGACGGGGTACAGGACCTCTTCGACCGCATCGCCGGTGGCGAGGTCGTCGGTCGCGGAGCGGTCGTCCTCTGAACGCCCCGTCCAAATAACCTGCCTGCGGCCCGTTCCGATAGACGGGCCAGACGGCGACCATAATCGGTAAGTAATGGTACGACGAGGTCCGAACGTCACAGCCCAACCATGACAACGTATCCCGATTTTATGCTGTCGGCCGAACAGCAGGAGCTCCGCCAGGAAATAAAAGAGTTCGTCGACGAAGAGGTCAAACCCCTCGACTTCAACGACCTCGAATGGCGTGAAGACCCTCACGACCGAATCCCGTGGGACGTCGTCGAGGAGGCCGCTGCGCGCGGATTCAAGGACCTCTCGGTGCCCGAGGAGTTCGGTGGCCGCGACGCCTCTCCGCTGACGCTGACGATGGCCGCCGAGGAGATGGCCCGCGGTGACATGGGTCTGGCCGTCATCCTCGACCAGACCTGGAAAATCGCGCGCATCATCGACAAGATGGCCTCCGACGAGGTCCGCGAGGAGTTCTTCGAGCAGATGGTGGCCGACCCCCGCCACATCCTCGCGATCACGTTCACCGAACCCGCGAACGGGTCGAACTACGTCATCCCGTACGGGGAGATGGAGTTCGACACGAAAGCCGAAAAAGACGGCGACGAGTGGGTCATCAACGGCGAGAAGCGGTACATCTCCAACGGTGCGGACGCCAAGAGCTACGTCGTCTTCGCACAGACGGACCCGAGCGTCCCCGCACCGAAGGGCGGGACGGCCTTCCTCGTCCCCCACGACGCAGATGGTCTCGAAGTGACTCACGTCTGGGAGAAGCTCTCCCAGCGGACTATCAACAACGCGACCATCGAGTACAACGACCTGCGCGTCCCCGAGGAGTACGTCCTCGGCGAGGTCAACGAGGGCGTCCGCCGAACGGGCGAGGTCCTCAAGGAGAGCGCAATCGAAGCGGGAGCGACGACGCTCGGAACCGCCCGCGCAGCGTACGAAGACGCACTCGAGTACGCCCACGAGCGCGTGCAGGGCGGCACCGAAATCATCAACCACCAGGCGATGTCGATCGACTTCGCCGAGATGGCGGCCGAGCTGCAGGCCGCCCGAATGCTCCTGTGGATGGCCGCGACCGCCGTCGAAGAGCAGGGTGACGACTACGACTACCAGTACGGCCACATGGCGAAGGTGTTCGCCGCGGACACCGCCGTCGACGTCTGCCAGCGGTCGATGGAGAAGTTCGGTGGGGCGGGCATCATGTTCGAGAACGACCGCCCGATGCAGAAGTACATGCGAGACGCCATCTCGTTCCTTCACTCGGACGGAACCCAGACAGCCCACAAACTGAGCGCGATTCACGACATCATCGACTACGACCCCGTCGAGGACTGAGGGACTCACCCGAGAGTCGCGGTTCACGTGAGCGAACCGCGTTTCGAGACCCGACGGCCGAACTCGAGTGCTCGAGGCGGGCCCCGAGCGAGAGTTGGTCCCGACGAGGTTCGGTTCCGGTATCACCGAACGTTGGGCGCTCGCATCGTTCGCGTCGCCGGAGCGACCGAGTGCAACACAGGGCCGTTCGTTCCGGTGGAGCCCGTGGTTTTATCTCCCGTAGCGGTATACTTCAGCGTATCATGGCGAGTCCAACGTATCTCAAGCGAGCGAGTGAATCGTCGTTGACTATCGACGAACAGGTTGTCGATGCGGTTAGCGACATTCTCTCCGACGTTCGAGAAGGCGGTGACGACGCAGTCCGCGAACTGACGAGTCGATTCGACGACGTCGACCGAGACGAGCTTCGCGTTTCGGATGACGAAATCGAAGCCGCTTCGGGGAAACTCACGAAGGAAGAGCGAGACGCAATCGACTTCACCATCGATAACGTCCGCGAGTTCCACCAGCAGCAACGAGAGAACATTCAGGGGTTCGAAACTGAACTGCATCCCGGTGTGACCCTCGGCCAACGAGTCCTCCCGATAGAGACCGCCGGGGTCTACATTCCGGGCGGCCGCCACCCCCTCGTTGCGACGCCGGCGATGACCATCGTCCCGGCGGTCGTCGCGGGCGTCGACCGCATCGTCGCCTGCGCACCGCCCCAGAAGGACGGGTCGATTCAGCCAGCCCAGTTGTACGCGATGGACCGTGCGGGCGTCGACGAGGTTTACGTCATCGGTGGGGCACAGGCCGTCGGCGCGATGGCGTACGGGACCGAGTCGGTGCCGGCCGTCGACATCGTCACCGGCCCGGGGAACGTCTTCACGACGGAGGCGAAACGGCAGGTGTTCGGCCACGTCGGCGTCGACTTCCTCGCGGGGCCGACGGAGGTCCTCATCGTCGCAGACGAGAGTGCGGACCCGGCGCTGGTCGCGACCGACCTACTCGCACAGGCCGAACACGACACGAACTCCCGTCCCGCGCTCATCACCCTCTCGGAGAGCCTGGGCGAGGACGTCCTCGAAGAAATCGAGGCGCAGTTACCCGGACTCGAGACGGAGGAGACGGCGCGAGCGTCGTGGGACGAGAACGGAGAAGTCGTGGTCGCGTCCGACCGGGACGAGGCCGTCGACCTCGCGAACGACTACGCGATGGAGCACCTGCAGTTGATGACCGAAGACCCCGACGAACTCGTCGAGGACCTCCACAACTACGGGTCGCTATTCATCGGCCACCACGCGCCGGTGGTCTTCGGCGACAAGACGGTCGGCACGAACCACTGTCTGCCGACGCTTCGCGTGTCGCGGTACAACAGCGGCATCTGGGTCGGGACGTACCTCAAGACGCCGACCCACCAGCGCCTGACGAAAGCGGGTGCGGCGAACATCGCGCCGTGGGCCGCCAAGATTTGCGAAATCGAGGGGACGCACGGTCACCAGTTGTCGGCGCTGGCCCGTGCGGATACCGAGGCGGAGGCAGAAGCCGACGACGACTGAAGGACCACGGCGAACCTTCGAGACGACAGTACCAGTCGTCCGAGCCAGTGGCCCAAGGAGGGACGACCCGCTTTCCGGGGCGTGCGTGACGAGTGAGGCGGTCAGAAACCCGCCACGTATGCGGAAACGGTGAGAATTATCAACTAGGGTTGCGACTTGGGAACTGATGACGACTATCAACTTGGATGGCGAGACTGCACTCGTCACCGGTGCGAGTCGAGGAATCGGAGCCCAAATCGCAGAGACGTTTGCCGAGGCGGGGGCGGACGTCGTCGTGGCGGCCCGAACCGAGTCGCAACTCGAGGAGACGGTCGAGAAAATCGAGGCGACCGGAAGCCGCGGTGTCGCGATTCCGACGGACCTCAGAGAGATCGACCAGATAGACGCGCTCATGGAGGAGACACTCGAGGCTGTCGGGATGCCCTCTATCCTCGTGAACAACGCCGCACAGAACCTCGCAGGTCCGCTCCCGGAGATGGACATCGAGGAGGTCAACGCGATGATCGAGACGAACTACCGTGCGACGTTCGTGCTGTCCCAGCGGTACGCCGAGGCGTATCGAGAGTTCGGGTTGGACTCGGGACGCATCATCAACATCTCGAGCCTCACCGGTCGACTGGGCGTCCCCCGGATGACCCTGTACTCGGGGACGAACTCGGGCATCGAGTCGCTCACTCGCGGCTTCGCGGCGGAGTTGGCCCGCGACGGCGTGACCGTCAACCACGTCGTTCCGGGACTCATCGGCATCGAGCGCATCCAGAACCTCCTCAAAGACCAGGGAGACGACATCTACAACCTCGACCGGATTCCACTCGGCGGACTGGGCGAGGCTCAAGACATCGCAAACGCCTGTCTCTTCTTCGCCTCTGACCTCTCGACGTACGTCACCGGGGCCGAGATCGTCGTTGACGGCGGCGTCTCGTTCACCGCTGGGCTGTACCTCTGAGGACCGACCAGTAGCAACGGCGAGACCACCCATTCAACGAGCACGATTTTTCGAGGCGTCCCGAACAGCGGCGCACTGAGTCGTCAGAAGTTGGTCTGGTCGCCGCCCTTGAGTCCGAGAAAGTCGCGGGTCTCGTCGGGGGTCGCCAGCCTCCGGCCGGACACTTCGGCGGTCAGGTCGGCCATCTTCTCGACCAGTGCCGCGTTGCTTTCGGCCAGTTCTCCCCGGCGGAGGTAGACGTTGTCTTCGAGTCCCACGCGAGCGTGGCCCCCCATACTGACGGCGAGGGTTCCGAGGGGAAACTCCTTGCGACCGGCCCCGATGACCGAAAAGGAGAACTTCTCGCCAAAGAGCTTCTCCGCGACGTGAACCATGTGCGTGAGGTTCTCCTCGTCGGCACCGATTCCACCGTGAATGCCGAGGACGAACTGGAGGTGAAGTGGGGGCGTGAGAAGGCCCTGGTCGACGAGGTACTTCGTGTTGTAGAGGTGGCCCACGTCGTAGCATTCGAGTTCGGGCATCGTCCCGTGTTCGTCGAAGACGGGGAGAATCGCTTCTAGGTCCTCGAACGTGTTCTGGAAGATGAGGTCCTTCGTTCCGGCGAGATACGCGCGTTCCCACTCGTGGTCGAACTCGTCGTACTTTTCGAGCAGTGGATAGAGGCCGAAGTTTATCGATCCCATGTTACACGAAGCCATCTCGGGTTCGAGTTCGGGGACGACCCGAATGCGCTCGCGCGGAGCCATCGTCGGTGCACCACCGGTCGTCGGTTGCACGACGACGTCGCTCGCTTCGTGTATCTGCTCGGCCACCTCGCGGAACAGGTCGAGGTCGGTTATCGGCTCACCAGTTTGCGGATCACGGACGTGGATGTGGACGATACTGGCTCCCGCCTCCGCCGCGTCGATCGCCTCCGCGGCAATCTCGTCGGGGGTGATGGGGAGGTGTGGAGACATCGTCGGTACGTGAATCGCACCCGTGACTGCACACGAGAGGATGACCGGGTCGAACTCGCGCATGTACGTACACACTCGGAGCGCAAAGTTAAGCTAGTGGGCCGAGACGAGTCCGAAGCAGGGTGTCGGTTGGAGCCAGACGGGGTGTCCACGAGTCGAAGAGACGTCGCGACGCGACCCCTAACCGTCGGTGAAAGTGCGGTCGAGCGACCTGTTAGTGAACGTGGGAGACTGCGAGACGGGACGGGAGTAAGGGAAGCTTATCGGCCACGGCGGATACCCTCTCTCGGCTTCGTGGGGAGTGACGTATCACCGCCGCTGACACTCTGTATATGTCACCTGTTACTGGTTGATTAACCATAAGTTCTGCATTACAATACGGTGGGCGACCCCACCGCCAGGGTATGGAGGACGACACCAGTTCTCGTTCCATCGTGCTAGGATTTGACGGCGTCCCGTGGGAGTTCATCGGTGAGTGGGCAAAGCGCGGCGGCCTCGAAAACTTCGCCACACTGCTCGACGAGGGGGCAGCGGGTCCGTTGAGAAGTACGACGCCACCGTCGACGCCGCTGGCCTGGCCGTCGATCTCGACGGGCGTCTGGCCAGATAAACACGGGCTGTACGGCTTTCAGCAGGTGCGTTCGGACTACGGGCACCAGATGAACACGTCCGACGAGGTCAAGCGCAAACGGTTGTGGGAGCTCGTCTCGCCGTCGGTCACCGCCCACGTGCCGATGACGTATCCGGCGAGCGAGGTCGACGGCACGCTCGTTGCGAGTATCATGGCACTCGACGTCGACGAGCGGTACACGTATCCACCCCACTTTGCGAGGGAGATTCGCAATCGGATTCCGTCCTACCGCGTCTCACTCCAGTGGGAAAACTACGTCGGGGCCGAAGAGGAGTTCGTCGACGACATCGCGGACCTCGTCGATGCACGACGCGAACTGATGGAACTGCTGTTCGAAGAGCACGAACC
>JBNJGG010000011.1:27176-32830 GCA_051747545.1 Halobacteriota archaeon
ATGGAGCCTGACCGTCTCCAGCACCTCGTCTGGGACGAATCCATACTGCTGGAACACTACCGACAACTCGACGACATCCTCGGCGACGTACTGGACCGCGCAGCGTCGGCAGACGCCAATCTGTTCGTGGTCTCAGACCACGGCTTCGGGCCGGTTCGAACGGCAGTGAGGACAAACGCGGTGCTTCGAGACGCCGGATACCTGACCACGAGAGCGGGAACAGGAACCCGAGGGGTGCTCGAACGGGTCGGCATAACGAAGTCGACACTCGGGAGTACACTCGAAAAAGTCGGTGTCGACCAGCGAACGCTCGTCGAGACCGTGGTTCCGAGGCGCGTCGTCGACGAACTTGCAGTTCGAGTGCCGGGGACACAATCGATGTACGACGTCGACTTCTCACGGACCAGGGCGTTCGTTCGAGGGTACGGAAACGTGTACGTCAACGACGCCGTCCGATTCGACCGTGGAACGGTTCACCCCGAATCGATTCCCGACATCAAAGCTCAACTCACGCGGTTATTCGAAGCACTGACCGACCCGTCGACGGGGAGACAGGTTCTTTCGGTCGCCGACGGCGACGACATCTTCCCGAACGATTCGAAGTCACCAGACCTGGTCCTCGAAGCCAGCCCGGAGTACGCCGTCTCTACGAGGCTCACCGGGGAGTGGTTCGCCAAATCCAAGGCGGAGGCGAGTCACCGAAAGGACGGCATCCTGCTCGCAATCGGCCCCGACGTGGCGAGCGGTGCGACGCTCGACGCGCAGGTGGTCGACATCGCACCCACAGTCCTTCACGCACTCGGGCGACCCGTCCCCGAGTACGTCGACGGCGAGGTGCTGTGGGAACTGTTCGACCCAGATTCACTCCCGGCAAACCGACCTGTTCAGACTACCGAAGACACGGGCGAACGGCGTCGACGAAACCGGTCACCCGAACTCGACGCCGACCTCGGAAAGGTCAAAGAGCGCCTCCAAGGGCTCGGTTACATGGAAGAGGGGTGAATTTGCCGGCGTGATAGACGCGCTCTCGAACGACTCTCTCGACCCAGAACCGGGCCAACGTTTATACGAGGGACCGCTGTGCTTCGGACATGGGTTACCACGTCATCGACCCGACGACCATCGATCCGTTACCCGACCGCTCGGCGACAGCGCGGCCGGTCTCCGAGCGGGGAAACCTCGAAACGCTGGGGATTCGCTTCTACGACGCCCATCCCGGCGAACAGCTCCCGCTCGCGTACCACTATCACGAAACCCAGGAGGAGGCCTTTTACGTACTTGACGGAGAGTTACACGTCGAGACACCAGCACAGACGTTCGCCGTGAGCGCCGGCGAACTGTTCGTCGTCGAAGCGGGGAGCCCACATCGGGCTTACAACCCCGACACCGCGGACACAACCGTTCGAGTACTCGCGATGGGTGCTCCGAGCGACGACTCCGGCGTCCCGCACGACCCCGAAGTGGAGTAGGGCCGATGCGGAGCCACACCCGAACTGAACGGGATCTCGAACACGTTAGCCGTGTGAGACGAACAACGCGTGTGTCGAGCCAGTACCGAAACCAAACGAGAGGTGGGGACGGCGAACTGCCGCAGTCGTCTATCGGTCTGGTCGGCCGGGAAATTCGATAAATCTCTCGAGTTTCTCACTCGCATCCTCCATCACGGCCGTCCCGTGAGAGACCAGCGCGACATCGAACTCGTACCCGAGGAGATTGTCGAGATTCCGCTCGGCCTCGATGAGGTCGTCGGAGTACGCTTCCGGGGGTGGAATCAGATAGCCGACCGGGAGGCCACGCCAGTCAGCGCCGACGACGACGTCGCCGGTGACCGCGAGGCTAGCGGCCTCGTCCACGAGTACCGAACACCCCGGCGTGTGGCCTGGGACGTGAACGGCCTCGTACGGGCCGATAGTGTCGCCGCCGCCGTACTCGTGGTCGGCGTCGATACCGGAGTCGTCCTCGATTGCCTGTGCGTCTGCGGCCGGAACCCACGTTTCGAGGTCGTAGGCCTCCGCGAGTTGCCTGAACGCGCCCGAGTGGTCGCCGTCCTCGTGGGTGATAATCAACCGCTCGGGAGCGATTCCGAGGTCGTCTAACTGGGAAATCAGATGGTCGGCCGTGTCGTCAAAGCCAGTGTCGAAGAGCGTTGGCACGTCGTTGTCGATGAGATACACCCGAAATCGGCGTCCGTTTCGTTCTTTAACTGTGATGTCGTACACGCCATCCAGTAATTGGACTGTCATACGCCAACCACAACCGCCGGGGTAATAAGTCACACCGTCAAGAAGAGATTCGGGCGAGGACTCCTCGAGGACTGGACCCGCGATAATCGAGGTTCCGCTGTCGTGGTACACGCGATCAGGAGAGACAGAGCCGAACGGAGGTGGTAGATATCTCCGCCTTCGATGGGTATAGAATCAGGTACGGAGACTGAACAGGTATCAAACGTCGCAGATACCAACTGACGAGTAACGAGACACCTCTCGAACGGCGGCTGAACCGCCGACAGCGATCGTCACGCTCGTTCTTTGCGGCGGAGTCACACACTCACAATGCGCTTTGATAAGTTATCTCCGAACGGTTCGATATTTGGTGCCGACGGACGCGGACTGATCCTCGCGACGCTGTCAGTCGGGTGGTTCTTCACCTCCGGCGTCCGACTCATCTTCCCGGTCGTGCTTCCGCAAATCCGAACCGCGTTCGAAATCAACAACGCCGCTGCAGGGTTTATCTTTTCGGTGATATTGCTGATGATTGCGGTTGGACAGTTCCCGAGTGGAATCATGGCCGACCGCATCGGCGAGCGGTCGATACTCACCGCGAGCGTCGTGGGGGCCATGCTCGGAGTGTTCGTCGTCGCGACGGCACCGGTGTTCGTCGTCTTCCTCGCCGGATGCGTCCTGTTCGGAATCGGGGCGGGACTCTACCAGCCACCGACGCTGTCTGCGCTCTCGAAGGTGTTTCCCGGTCGTTCCGGAACCGCTCACGGAATCATCTTCGCGACCGGAAGCATCGGGACGATCGTGCTCCCGGTGCTGGCTGGCTTCGCCGTCGTCGAGTACGGGTGGCGAATTTCCTTTACCGTCATGGTCCCGGTGTTCGTCCTGACGGCCATCGGGGTGTGGCTGCTCGTCCCGGCGGCCGACAGAGACGAGAGCGAGCAACCGACGCCGTTTCTCTCCGTTGCCCGGTCGGGATTCACCAGCGTCCTCAATCGAGAGATACTGTTCGTCGCCGGTGCGATGGTGATGGTCGTGCTCGTCTTTCAGGCCGTCAGCACGTTCTTGCCGACGTACCTCATCGAGGTCAAAGGACTGGATCAGCAGGTAGCCACGACGGTGTTCGGACTGTTCTTCGCCGGGAGTTTCGTGTTCCAAGTGGGTGCCGGGATGCTCGCAGACCGGTGGTCCCAACGGCACCTCCTCCTTGCGATTTCGAGTCTCTGTGCGGTCGCAGTCTACGGATTGACTCTGGTGAGTGGACTCCTTCCGATCGTCGCCCTCTCGGTGACGCTGGGAAGTGCGTCCGCCTACATCTCAGTCGCGAACACGTATTTCGTCTCGACGCTACCCGACGAGGTACAGAGTGCTGGTGTCGGGTTGTTGCGATCGATGGTAATCGGAATTGGGTCGTCCAGCCCGATTTTCATCGGATTTCTGGCCGACATCGGGCGGTTCGATTGGGCATTCCAAATTCTTACCGTACTCCTTCTCGCCGCAGCGGGGGTACTGACCTACTCACTCGTTGCCGTCCGTGGGCAGAAAGTTCCCTCGAACTCCTGACTAGTCGACCCGCGTGTGGAACAATTGCCCGATGGTCGCAAACGTGGGACCGTGAGCCAATCGAGAGTGACCCGGAGACTGCTGGGCGTGACACGGGGTGACCAGCGGAGGAGATCATCGACGCCAACACAGATTCAAACTATTTGGTAGTTTACTAAATTCGGGGAGAACAAAAACATTCGCGTTCACCGAGAGTCTTCGGCACCGATTACTTCCCAACTAGTGTGAAGTCCTGCCGCGATGTATAAATTGTTTTACATATATTTGCGATTGTATCCGCACATATGAACAGTATATTCGAAAGTAGAGGTTGATGTTTCAATAGGTGGCAAAACTCAGAACACACGATAGTGAACTGTGATTATTTATTCTTCTTCTAGTATGAACTATCTAATAGTTTAACGGTGGTGCAAACCTGCGAGGGGTCGACCGGGGGGACACGACCACACGCGAACGCCGACGCACTGCACTCGGGGACAGTCGAAAACGCGAACCGTGAATCGTCGAGTTACTCGTCGCCTTCGTCCGTCTCGAAGTCGGAGGGTGGAGTGCGCCTCGCCGGACGAATCGCCGACGGGAACACCGACGACGCGGACCCAGCACGTCACGGCCTGACCGACGCCCCGGCGAACGAGAACGCACTAGTCGTGAGAGCGGGCGGTACAGCACCCATCGACGCGAATTCGCGTCGGCGAAGGTATTAAGCGTGGGCATCTGGATGCAGTACGTGATGCCTGTTCAACCAGTAGAGAAACACAACGTTTCACAGGTGGGCCACACCGACCTCGATGGCCGGCCGGCGTTCAAGATGGCGCTGAAGGAAGTCGACGACCGACTCCTTCTGTACACCGCTAATTTCCACCACAGCGGGTGGACCATCGCCGACGTGACCGACCCCTCGGACCCGGCCGTCGTCAATCAGATCGAGGGACCCGACAACACGATGACCAAGAACATTCAGGTCGCTGATGGCTTGATGATTACGGGCCTCGAGCAACCGCTGGCGGGTCACGGGACTGTGGAGTCGACGATGGACCCAACAGAGTCCTACGAGGAGGGGGCCTACATCTGGGACGTCGAGACGGACCCAGAGAATCCAGAGCTGCTTGGGCACTACGAGACCGGCGGGTCGGGGACGCACAGGAACTTCTACAACGGCGGCGACTACGCCTACATGTGTGCGTGGCGACCCGAGTTCGAGAAGTCGATTCTCACGGTAGTCGACGTATCAGACCCGACTGACCCGGCAGAAGTCGGTCGCTGGTGGTGGCCCGGTCAGGGACCGGACGACGACGTCGAACCCGACCAGACCTTCTACTTCCACGGGCCCGCGTACGTCGAAGGTGACCGCGCGTACCTCTCGTACGGTCGCGTCGGCCCGGTCGTTCTCGACGTGTCGGACCCGACCGACCCCGAGTTCGTCACCCGTCTCGGGATGGGTGACGGCCTCGGAAGTTGGCTCGGGACTCACTCGTTCATCCCACTTCCGGAGTCGGATATCGCTGTCGTGACGACCGAGTCTATTCGCGAAGTGTCACCGCTGGAAAACGGCGAACCGCTGAACTACACGGCGCTGGTCGACATCGCCGACGAGAGAGCATTCGGCTTCGACGAGAACAAGGAGCCGACGGGGATGAAGTTCCTCAGCATGACGCCACAGCCGAGACCCGAGGAGGGACTCCCCTACGCGAACTACTTCGAGAAGAAGGGTCGATTCGGGCCGCACAACCTTCATCACCACCGTGACGACCCACTCAGGTACCAATCAGACGACGTGTTGGTCATGACGTGGTTCAACGCAGGGCTACGAATCTACGACATTTCCGACCCGCTCGCGCCGACTGAAGCGGGGTACTACGTCCCCGAAGATCC
>JBNJGG010000012.1:0-31865 GCA_051747545.1 Halobacteriota archaeon
AGAAGGGAAAAAGGATGCGGGATTATGATGTTAATAGCTTTTTTCCTTGACATCTTCTTTTTTCTTGTATTCCTGAGACTCTTTGTCCATTTTTGTGCCACGCGGACTCGCGGGTCTTGGTGACCGACGACCGGGTCGAGGGGCCCTCGCGGTTCGCGGAGTCGGCAGACCTGCTCGTCACGACGACTCAGCGGCGCGGGCTACAGGGGGCAGTGTTCGGCCGCCCCGGGGATCGACTCGTCGATAGTGTCGACTGCACTGCGGTGATGGTACAGCCGGCCGACAAGCGGCAGACCGGTCTCATCCAGCGAGCCGTCATCGACCGGATGTTCAACAGATAAGTGGAAACCCGAGACGTCTCCGCTTGGGTGCGTCGTCCGGATGTCCCGTGCCTCGACCGCAAACGGGCACGTCACATTCGTCGGTATCGGCGGTGGTGCAGAAGTCTTCACAAGGAAGTCGTAAGACGAAATTGATGTGTCCAGCAGCAAGTCCGTCCTACCGCATAACGATACGGTCGAACAGGTTCTCAAAGCACTGGAGACAGAGACGACGGCACTGTTCGAACACCTCAATCTCTCGTTTCTCACTGACTATCCCGTGTTCGCTCCCGATCCCAGGGGGCGAACACGGGTTCACGATCCACCAGAGCTGCTGAAAGGCCTCCGTCACTGCTTCTACAACGAAATCTACGGTCCTCGTCCGATGGCACGAGAACTCCAAAATGGGGATATCTGGCGACGGTGTGACTTCGAGTGTCCGCCGGGACGGCGGACACTCTCCCGGTTCATCACCGACTTCGAACTCGTTGCGGAGGACGTGTTCATCGAGTTAGTTCACGAGCTTGCCGAGCAGGTCCCGCTCAGCAAGCTCTTCCGCATCGATGGAACAGATATCCCGGTTGATCACCGTGATGACGACGAACAGTGGAACTATGATCACGCAGAAGACGACTTCTACTACGGCTACGGCTGCTGTGTCGTAACCGCCGCAGACAACATTCTTGTCGCAGCGGCGTTCACTTCGCCTAAAAACTCGACGAGGAGACTGCGATGCGCGTCACACGTGACGAGCTCGCCGTTGAGACTCCACGCTGGTTCCTCGGTGATTCAGAGTTCGATATGCTAGGGTGGCACAACTGGCTGCTTGAGCAGTCAATCGTGCCGATTACGCCGTACAATCAACGGAATACGGCCGATCCACCAGACAGAGAGTATCGCGTCGAAGAACGAATCAAAGACTACAGTGACACAGTTCGTCTCTGGCAACGCCAGCTTGACGAGACGTACGCGGAACGCTCATGGGTTGAAACAGCGATTGGTGTCTGCAAGGATCTCGGCCTCGGGATCCCACAGCTCCGAGGCCGAGTGAGGGTCAAATCACACGTCTTCATCGCTCTCTGTCTTCATCTAGCCGTCGCACTTGCTAATCACCACCAATGAAACGATGCCGCCAGTCTAACCATCACGATATGAAACCCAGTCTATCATGTCTCCTCCGAAAATAAAAACCAGGCAGTACAGCGTGTGTGAAGGCCTTCTGTGCCATTGCTTATATAAATCTATACGCATATGGTTATTATTGATCCGTGCGTATGTGTCCCATGATTTCCTCCCGAAGAAACTTCGTTCGTGCGATGGGTGTCGGTGCTGTCAGCGGGCTAGCGGGATGTCTCGACGGCGGCCTCAATCCCGATGATGGCTCGGGAGCGGATCAGGGCCTGCCGCCTGGGGACGACAGTGTACCACCGGGTGGCCTCAATCCCGATGATGGCTCGGGAGCGGATCAGGGCCTGCCGCCTGAGGACGACAGCGTACCACCGGGTGGCGTCGCGTTCCCCGGACTGGATTCTATTGGTTTTAGTTACGATGTGTTCCGTGGCCAGTTCGCAAGTCCGGTATCGACTAAGATGTCGCTGTTCGACCTAGGCGAATCGGTCGAGTTCGACACCGCCGGAGGACTGTTCTACAAGCCCGAGACTGTTCGCGTCCAGTGGCTTGAGGACGCGAATATTACCGCCACGAGCGGTACCCGGGCAAGCGACTACCAGAGCAATCTCGCCGCACAGGTCGGCCTTGATGGCGGTTACGGCTTCTTTAAGGGCTCCATTGAATTTCAATTTAACGAACGTCAGCGACGGAGTACGGTGTTCAATTTCGTCACGCAGACCGACCAGTACGACATCGCACTCCTGACGCTGGATCCGGGCGTGCCGATTCGGGACCTCCTCAGAGAGCGAGCGACGGACGACTTGGAGACACTGGAACCGGCCGTGCTGTTCGACAGGTACGGCACCCACTACCTGCACAGCCTGATCGTCGGCGCTGCGGCGACCTACAGTGCCGCAACCAACACCACCAGGTACAGCTCAGACGTGGATTTCACCGTGGCAGCAGAGATGTCCTACCGAGGGGCGACAGGCCAGCTATCGGCCGAGCAGCGGACCCAGTATGGTGAGGCCATCGAAGAATTTCGGAAAGCGTCGACGATCGAGGTCCACGCCCGGGGCGGCCAGGCCGAGTTCGCCGGCAAAATCGTCGACGGACTCTACGACGACTGGCGCGAGAGCATCCGCCAGAACCTGGTGTTCGTCTCGTTGAACCCTGATAGTCTGCGGCCGCTGTGGGAACTGTGCGAAAACCCGGCTCGTCGGGCGCAACTGGAGGCGGCATACGAGGGGTACGCCAGCGGATTCGCTCCGGAACCGGAACCGACTATCGCGCCGGTGTACGGCTACCTTGTCGACAATCCCCGTCGGTGGTACTTTTCACTCAGCACGTCGGATATGCCCAACCACGGGTGGAAATTGGAGAAGAACCCCTTCTTCTACGTTTCCACAGTACCCGAGGAGGGCAGGGTGCCCGTCTACAGACAGTCGGCGCCGAACCCGATCAGGTACAAGCTCTCGGTTGATCCGACCGGCCGCAACGGTTGGTCCGATGAGTCCGACTCCGAGCCGGTCTGGTATGCCTACCCACCGGACGATGGAGACAAACCGGGGCGAGAGGCGATTTACGGCTATGTATCGCCATTCCGCCCCGGCGAGGCGGGCTGGTTCTACAACGTTCGGGACGGGGACCGCGGGTGGAACAGGCGGGAACTGGCGTTCTTCGCCGACGATGTCGACGGGGAATCCTAGAGGGACGGGCCAGCACCCCACGGCACGAACTGGGCGAGGAAATTGCTCTGCTTGATGTGTTAGATAAACGGGTGGATGTCTTCTTCGCGCCCTGCCTTCGGTTGGCCGTCGCACTTGCTAATCACCACCGAGGAAATGATGTCGCCAGCCCAACCATCACACTATGAGAACAGTTCCGCACCACCGCCTCGTCGGTACCATGTGTCGTTCACCCATCGGTGAAGCGTCAGATCTGTCGAACGCTGTCGATATCTCGTTGCTGACGGCACAAGACTCCGAACCCTCGAAGTGGACGACTTGGCTCTGTTGAAATCCGCAACCGCTGATAGTTTGGAGAGGCCATGCTGAACACAACGCGCAGCCTTTGTAACGTCTATCAAGACGACGTAGATTGTGTCGCGAAGCTTCAAGTCCGCTGCGGACGCAAATCTAATAGATTCTACTAGAATATGCCTGATACACAGGATCAACCCAAAACGTGGCTACTTGACATGGACGGGGTGCTAATCCATGAAGAGGTTGTCCTTCCAGGGGCTGAGGAGTTCATCAGTCGTCTCCAAGAGCAGGAGCGGCAGTTTCTCGTGCTCACCAACAACTCAATTTACACACGACGCGACCTATCGGCCCGCCTCTCGAACGTCGGACTCAACGTACCGGAGGAGCAAATCTGGACATCGGCCGCGGCTACGGCACAGTTTCTGTCAAATCAAGTTCCAGACGCGTCGGCTTACGTCATCGGTGAGGCTGGACTGAAGACAGCGCTCCACAAGGAGGGCTATCTGAACGTTCCATTTATACTGAGGGACCTACCGCTCGGTCGCAGGTACCCGAGCAGCGCAGGACATGCCCTCTGTATCTCGCACGTCGCTATCGACAGAGATCAGGGAGGAATTGTCGGTGCTGCAGCATACAGCGCGCGTGTCCTGCACCGAGATGGGACCGGATCGGGTGTACTACCTCGATCAAATAGTAGACTCGGCGGTGACGTCAATAGATCAATAGCTGATTGAACCACGGAGGCGAGGACAGGCAAACGACGCCTGACTCTCTCGGCGATACTCCGTACCGAAGCTACACAAGGCGTCGCAGTCAATATGTTCTGTAAGAAATACCGCGCTCTCGTTAAGTGATGGTACGAAACAAGGACGATACTCAGTCACCGTGGTCGCGGTCGGTGAGCGACGTTCTGGAGCAACTCGACGTATCCAAAGACGAGGGACTGACGGAAGAGGAAGTCGAGAGCAGACGAGCACGGTTCGGTCCCAACGAGCTGCACGAAGTCGAACCGCGACGTTGGTTAGAGGTTCTGATAAGCCAATTTACGAGTGTCATCGTTCTTCTGCTCGCAGTCGCGGCCGTGGCGGCGTTCGTGATGGGGGACGTTATCGAAGGAACCGCCGTTCTCGCTGTTCTGGTCATAAACGGTGCTATCGGCTTCGTCACCGAAATGCGTGCCATCCGTTCGATGGAGAGCCTGCAGGAGATGACGGAAATCGAAACCAGGGCCCGTCGAGGCGGTGACGATCAAGAAATTTCGGCAGAAGATCTGGTTCCGGGCGATATCGTCATTCTCGATGCTGGTGATATCGTCCCGGCCGACCTGCGAGTGATAGATCCGTCCAGACTCCAAGTTGATGAGTCGGCTCTCACTGGCGAATCGGTTCCCGTCGGCAAGACGAGAGGCACCCTTGAGGAGGACGTGCCGCTTGCCGAGCGGGAGAACATGCTCTACAAGGGGACGTACCTGACCCGCGGGACCGCAGAAGCAGTCGTTGTCGCCACGGGGCCGGGCACAGAACTGGGGCAGATATCGGCATCGCTCCAAGAGACAGGTGAGAAGAAGACGCCACTCCAGGAGAAGCTTGACGAACTAGGACAGAAGCTCGTTCCATTACTCCTCGTGGTGGCGGCTATCGTTCTCGTGTCCGGATGGCTCAGGGGGCAGGATCTCTTCTTGATGGTTGAAACGGCCATCGCGCTGGCGGTTGCGACCGTGCCGGAGGGGCTCCCCATTGTCGCCACACTCGTGTTGGCGAGGGGGATGTGGCGAATGGCCGACCGCAACGCACTCATCAGCAACCTCGCTTCCGTCGAGACGCTCGGCTCCACAACCGTCATCTGTACCGATAAAACGGGAACGTTGACGGAGAACAAGATGACTGTGGCCGCCTACGAGCTGGCGAATGGCTCGGTGGAGGTCACGGGGACAGGACTCGACACTGCCGGGACGTTTCAGCACGGCGGCCAAGAGCGAGACGAGCCACAGGACCCCGCTATGCAGGAGGCACTCAAAGCGGGTGTCCTCTGTAACAACGCCTCCGTAACCGAGGAAGACGGCGAGGTGAACGTGACGGGCGATCCGATGGAAGTTGCCCTCCTGATCGCCGGAGTGAAGGGAGGGCTCGACCGGGACGATCTCCTCGAATCGCTGCCGGAAGCCCGGGAGGTGTCGTTCGACCCGGCCGTCAAGATGATGGCAACGTACCACGACTTCGACGGACGGTACACGGTAGCCGTAAAGGGAGCTCCGGAGGAAGTCATCGCCGCGTCTTCCCGGGTAGTGACGGGAGAGGACTCCCGGGAGTTATCGGCGACCGAGAAGAACGAGTGGATCGAAAAGAGCGAACGAATGGCCGAGGACGGGTTGCGCGTTCTCGGACTCGCCCGGAAAAACGTGGATCGCACAGAGGGCTCGCCGTACGAGGATCTGTCGCTGATCGGGCTCGTTGGACTGATCGATCCGCCCCGCGAAGAGGTTAGATCGACTATCCAGCGGTGCCAGAACGCAGGGATGCGAATCGTCATGGTGACCGGCGATCACGCGGGAACGGCCAAAAACATAGCCCGGAGCGTCGGACTGGTAGACTCGGACGACACTGAGGTCATCGAGGGCCGTGAACTCGACGACGTCGAAAACCTCACGCAGGCGGAACGGGAACGGTTCGTGAACGCGTCCGTCTTCGCGCGAGTTAACCCTGCGAACAAACTCGATTTGATCGACGTCCACCAGTCAGCAGGCTCTATCGTCGCAATGACTGGTGACGGCGTCAACGACGCGCCGGCACTCAAGCGGGCGGACATCGGCGTGGCGATGGGTCAGCGAGGGACACAAGTCGCTCGGGAAGCGTCGGACATGATTCTACAGGACGACAACTTCGAGAGCATCTATCACGCCGTCAGAGAAGGACGGATCATTTTCAGTAACATCAGGAAGTTCGTCCTGTATCTCATGTCGTGTAACGTTAGCGAACTGCTCGTCATCTTGATTGCTGCGCTACTGGGCTTTCCTCTGCCCTTGCTCCCCCTGCAAATTCTCTTCCTCAACGTCGTGACAGACATTTTTCCGGCATTCGCACTCGGTGCCTGTGGCGGCAGCACCGACATCATGGACCGCCCACCTCGGGATCCCGAGGAATCGATTATGACACGAACCAACTGGACCGAACTGGGGCTGTTTGGAATACTGATTTCAGCCGCGGTTATCGGTGCATTCGTGATCGGCGGTGAGATGTACGCCGGCGGTATGGACACCGATGAAGCCGTTACGATTTCGTTCCTCACACTGGCCTTCGCCCAGCTCTGGCACGTGTTTAACGTCCGGGATATCACGTCCGGTCTCGTCAGAAATGAAGTCACGGAAAACCTGTACGTGTGGGGAGCACTGGGGCTGTCATCGGTGATCCTCTTCGGCGCGGTCTACCTGCCCGGCATCTCCTTGGCACTGAGCACTACTCCTATTGGGTTCGAGGGGTGGCTGCTCGTGTTCGGGATGAGTCTATTACCCCTCGTGCTCGGACAGATAGAGCGCGAATTCCGACGGCGCTCCGAGGCATCCGACTCGTGACGATGCTCGAAACCAACATTTTCGATGGATGTCAAACCTACTCGCCGGACACGACCCGGTCGTCGTCAGACTGGATACGAACATCATGCCGTGGCGACTCCCAGAGGTGCTGGGGATCGATAGTGAGACGGCTGACACTGACGAACGCGATCGGCGACCCACTAACGGGTACGCACTCGCAACGGGCGTCAAAGAAGAGCTGGATTGGCATTACAAGCAGTACCACACGCACGAATTGACCGACGCGTTCGGCGAAGAGTTCGCTCGCCTCGATAACCAGCCGGCCGGGTCTAACCGGGAAGGGTTTCTGGGGCTTTACGAGTACCGTCGCCTCCGGACCGACCGGACCGTCGATATCATCGACTGTGACACCGGCGATGACGCGATCGTTACCGCGTACCAGGAGTTCAATCGAGAGAGCCGGAAGCAAGCGGTGCTGCTCAGTAACGATTACGGATTCATCGACAGGAGCATCGATGCCGGCGTGCCGGCACACCACGTCAAATACCCTGTCGATATTCCGCGGACGTCCACGGGATCGTGGACGCAAGCAGCCGAGTTACTCCACTACCTCACAACCCTGTTCGGTGTGGTTCAACTCCCGAAAGTCACCGTGTACGGCGTGTGGAACGGGAAAGACGGTCGGCACTGGCAATACGAACAGCTCGATATCGACTGTCGAAGCCCGAAAACCGAGCCGCAGTTGGAACGCGATCTCACCATCCTGAGCGCAACCGATTGAGAACACGTTCCGACTCGAATGGCTGGCGAAGATTTTTCCGCTGAAGCCATCTCATATCGAACAGAGGTAACTGGAGGTGTCAGGAATGACGTTTCAAAAACTCCTCCGCTCAATCGAAGAGCGATATGACATAAACGAGAGTGAACACGCCCGGGAACTCGGTCGGGTCGTCGCCGCCCTGCAGGATTAGCGTTGCTACTGCTCTACTAGCGAATCGACGTAGTCTTCGAGTGCTTTGTAGACCCGACTGAACTCGGGTAGGTCTGTAACCAAATTGGGAAGTGTATTCTGCCAACCGTCACGGATCTCATCCCGTTTCTCTCCGGGAAGCCCGTCCCGAAGGTCGATGTCCAGTCCGTCGTGTTCACACTTCCGCGTGAATGCCGGGAGGATTACTGAATCGTCGATATCGGCTTCCGTAAGCATCCGATACAGGTCGTAGTAGTCACGAGCTTGTGACCGCTGATAGAGCGCTCGCAACTTCTCCGCGAAGATTTCCTCCAGACTGTACGCGGTCAACTCGAATTCCGGGACATCCTGGTAACTGTGGCGATGGTCCACCGAAGCAAACGCCACGTACTCGTCGATCATCACGTCGAGACTCGTCGTGTTCTTGTGACCGAGCACAGCGGTGTACTGAATATCGATATCAACGTAGTGCGTCGGATACGCGTCTTTCTGCAGTTCGCGGTGTTTGGTCACCTCGAAGTCGATACCCGACGCTCTCGTCGCATCTTCCAATGTACTTTGTAGGTCCGCTTCACTCCCGTGGTACTCTCCCTCAACACCAAAATCGAGGTCTTCCGAGTAGCGCCACGTCTCCGGGAAGTACAACTTGCTGAGCGCAGTTCCGCCCTTGAACAGCAGGTTGTCACCGTACGGACTCGTGTAGATTGCCCACAGGATCCACGAATTGACGTAGTTCTTCTCCGCGTAACCGAGTCGAACATCCAACTCTCTGGCCAGCCGTCGAAGTTGCGCTTCAGAAATCATGAAACATCATCCGGGAGGAATGATTCAGGGGCGACGTTCAGACGGAGTTGATACGTGCTGTCGCGGGTGCCCTTCGCTTTTCGCGTCGGATCAAGCAGCGGGTACCCAGTTGTGAAGTTCTCAACGAGCTCGTCGTACTCCGGAAGGTCGATGTTCAACTGGTCGGCGAGATATACGAATCGTTTCGTTGCGGCACCGTTCCCGAGTCGCCGCAGGTATTCGACGACGCGTTCCCACGAACACCGCGTGTCAATGGCGTTTTGCATTGCCTTCGCAAGCTCGCTGATACCCCCGCAGAACTCCGGATGGTCGGCACAATCGACCAGCGTCTTTTCGATACTCGAAATGTTCACCTGGTTCGACCCGACCGCAGTCGGGTGATACCCGAAAAATTTCTGCTCCGTAACGGTTACCGGTCGATACGTCACCCCGTGGATTTCACGCTCCTGAGTGCGTGCCGTCGTCACGATGTACACCGTGCGGGACAGTTGCTCTGTCAGCCCGTGGTGGTTCAACGCGCTCCAGTACCCGATGTACATCGGCTCCACGAGCGCGGAAGCGATCACGAACTCATGTTCGGTGTACACGGCCTTCTCGCCCGCAGCGAGCGGCAGAATGAGGTACTTCCCGTGTGCGATCCGCTCAAGCCACCCTTTCTCTTTAAGCGCATACGCCATGTCCTTCGCCGACTTCCGCGGAATGCCAAGCGCGTCCGCGATGTCACTAATACTGATGACCTGCCGGTTCTCGCTTGCGAGTCGTGACAGCGCCCGCGACTCGCGCGTCGACAGGCTCTTTCGTTGAGTCTCTTTGTCGTTTGTTGACCCCATAGCCGCTCAGCGCACATAGACTCTAAATCTGCCCTCGGCATAAAGGTACTCGTTGAGAGTTAGTTTATCGAAAGTCGGCCTGAAGACCGCTCAGCGCACATAGAATCTAAATCAACAACAGATACACTCCTGTCTCATCTTGAAACCACAGTCACCGCAGAACCCTACCACTGAAATCTACGCGAGTTACTCGTTCTCAAACGCATCGTAGATCTCCCGATTCGCGTCCCGATCGGCTGCCGCAACCCGGCGAACAAGCTCGCCTCGGATGTCTTCCATCACTTCCTCAAGCGGGGAAGCAGACTCGGGACCCTTCTCACTCACCATACTCAACGCATCGTTTCGAGCACTGGAAATCGTTCGGGTCCGATGAGTCACCGGTCAGTTCGTCTACGCCGTACTGAAGAAGGTTCTCACGCCATGCTTCGATTTGGCATATAAGAACGATCCGTTCGGTATGTGAACGAAAAGGTTCCATAGGGCTACGTCAGCGTAACAAGTCCTTCTGCCAATCGGTCAATCTCCTCAGCCTCCTTGACAGCAGATATCCATCGATTCGGGAGATTAGATGCTCCGAACCGTGCCCCTGCGACCGCGCCCGCAATCGCACCAATCGTATCGGTATCACCGCCACGATTGACCGCCGTCACTATCGCCTCCTCGGCACTGTCCGCGACGAGGCCATCGTGGAGTGCCGTCTGCAGTGAATATACGACGTACCCTGACATTTCCAGCGAGTCAGGCGAGTCACCACGAGCGAGTGGTTCGAGCGCCGTCACAAGCTCGCCAGGCGCGTCCGCACCGACGTGATCAAGCGCATCCTGCAACGGCGCGTCCGCATCGTCGAGGAGGCCAGCCACTGTGAGATTCAGGATAGCGCAGCCTTCAGTACATCGCGAGTCAGCGTGCGTAATCTGCGACGACTGCCGACTCACCTCGGCGAGTCGCTCCCAGTCGTTCACGTACAAGATGGCGAGCGGTGCGCACCGCATCACACTCCCGTTCCCCGCGTTCTGCCCTTCCGGACTGTTCTCCCACACGCGTTGGCCCGCTTTCTCCCACGTATCACCGTGTTTGAGCCGACTGAGCGACTTTGCCGTCATTCCCCCGATATCGAACGGGCCAGTGCCACACACGCCACGAACCGCTCAGCGATGTCCGCCGGGTCGAACGCCTGATGTTCGACGAGGCTCCGCGCGATACACAGCGCCTGCTCGGTATCGTCAGTAATCGTCTCGGCAGGCTGATTCCACGACCCGTGCCAGACCATCTCGTCGAGTCGGCCGTGCTCAGCACTGATGGCTGACGCAGACCGGAACTCAACGGGTCGTCCGAGGGCATCTCCGCAGGCGAGTCCGAGCAGCACACCACGGGCTCGATCCGGATCCATACGCGATCTAACGGCTACCGCTGCGAAAAATGTGCGGTGGAGAATCCCTTTAATTAGGAGCCGTACGGAACAGCATGGCTCGATTAAAATACCTATACTGACAAGGAGAGCTTGCTGAATACAGAGCGCGTATTGGTCACGAATTGATTTATCAATCCAAGACTGAACTACCGGTGTGTCCGAAGGTCAACTCTGTTACGAGCCGATCGGGGTAATTCGAACAGCTTTCGAATCACCGGATGGAATGCCGATCCAACCGGTCGGAGACACTGCTGTAGAGGGAACTGTCGAACTCAAGGAAGAGTATGCAGATGGACTACAAGATCTCGACGGATTTACGCATTGTATCTTACTGTATCATTTTCATGAGTCTGAGGACGCTGCTCCGCTGAAGGTTGAACCGTTTCTCGATGACGAGCAGCGGGGAGTATTTGCGACGCGAGCCCCGCGGCGTCCGAATCCAATCGGCCTCTCTGTCGTCAAGATTGAATCTATCACAGATGAAAGGGTAACCGTCAACGGTATCGATGTCGTCGATCAGACACCCTTGCTGGACATCAAGCCATTTGTTCCCGAGTTCGACGTTCCATCTGATGTGGATACCGGGTGGCTTACCGCCTCGGAGTCAACGATTCACTCAAAAGAAGCCGACGAACGGTTTCTTTGATACATGCAGCCTCTGTATCTTGCAAGCGATTTCTAATAGATATTGGACAGGTAGAGTGAGACGTGCTGAATACACTGCGCAAAACTTGCATGATAGTCTGCTCAAACCGTTGGTGAGCAAAATCGATTAACACGCGAAGGGATATTGATCCGACTTCTCTTTTGTTAACCATAATTAGCAACTCAGAGGCATTTTGTAATCAGAGTAAGTTACTCTATGTATGGATCGCCGGCGATATCTTCGGGCAGTAAGTGTCGGTGGCGCCCTTTCACTCGCTGGATGTGTCAGTGGCCCCTCAACTGCTGATACGTCTAGTGTGACAGACGCCACACTAACGCTTGCGACTGCAACCACCACTCACGATAGTGGACTCCTTGATGAGCTTCTCCCCGGATTTGAAGACCGGTTCGGAGTAGAAGTCGATACAATCGTTCGCGGAACTGGTGGTGCCTTGCAGACCGCTCGAAACGGTGACTGCGATCTCGTCATCGTCCATGCCCGGCCATTAGAAGACGAGTTCCTTCGATCAGGACACGGCACGAATCGTCGGCGGGTCATGGTCAATGATTTTCTGGTAGTTGGCCCGCCAGATGACCCCGCCAATATCGCAGGCAAGGAGCCGACCGCTGCGTTTGAGGCTATTGCAGGGGCTGATGCAACTTTCTTATCTCGGGGAGATCGCTCTGGAACCCATCTCCGTGAGCGTCACATATGGGGTGAAATTGGCATCGATCCCGATGGCACATGGTACAGCGAAACTGGTCAAGGGATGGGCAACACGCTCCTCTTGGCGGGCCAGACCGGCGCATATTGCCTGAGCGACCGTGGAACCTTTCTCAACGTTTCCGAGGACACACTGGTGGCACATGTTGATTACGGGATTGAGAATCCACCCGTCCTTCTGCGAAACGAATACGCGGTAATTCCAGTGAATCCCGCTCGTCACGATGTGGCGTATCCGTTGGCGATGGCCCTTGTTGGCTACCTCACTGAGTCTGGGCAATCGCAAATCGATGAGTTCCGGATAGCCGGTGAGCAAGCGTTCCGTCCACTCGAATCATCACAAGAACCAGCCTTTGAGCAGTACGTGCCGAGCGACTGGCGGACAGAGAGTAACACGTGACAGAAAAATTTGCGGTGCTAACGTGTCTTATACTCCAGCACGTTCTCGCGGCTTATTCAGTCGTTTAGCGTGAAGAGAACATACATTATCTGCTGTATCCACTCTCTGTATCTTGCACGCGTATTCCATCAGAGACTGGACAGATTTAGTGAGGCGTGCAAGATACACAGCGCGTATCGGTCAGGCATAGGATACACTGGTACCCGAGCGAATTTCTGTCTATGGAATAATACTACGCTATGGATGACCAGCCAGACAGTATCAAGATATTCTTCGTAGGCGCGCAAGCGACGTTACTGGGGCTATTCGTCTTGGAATTTTTCGGGTCAGACCACGCATTCACTCCTCTCAGTATCCTTCTCGTTTCTGCAGGTGTGGCAATTACTGCATACGGTTTGAATCGCTGAACTCACTCTCTGTATCTCGCACGGTGATCCTATCAGTTCTTAAGGATTTCAACAGAGCCGGTGGGCAGTGAGTCCACGACTCTGCGTCAGCGTTCCAGACTTCAGGGCGAGTTGAATACGGACGGTTTCAGCAGCGCCAATTATCGGGGGAGGAAGTCAAACAGCGATCATATCGGGACGTTGGGACTGAGGCGTGGCAAATATATTGGACTCTCAACCATTATATATTGATATAGATGACTATTAATCGGGCTTCTTGTAGTTAGCGTACCATCGGTGAGTCATGGACTCGGCTGTGCTCCTCAGGTGTCCAGTTTGTAACGCTGTTCGCGCACTCGAAGGGCGACGAAGCGAGTACTCGAAACAGGAGCTGTACGCTCGCGTGAAGACCCATCTACGTGGGCACGATCTTAACGAGCCCAAAATGGCGATTCGAAAGTACGGGATCGTTTCTGACGCCACTGAGATCGTCGTTCCCTCGGAAAACTATCAGCAGCTCCCGATCGAGGAGTGGACGGAACGCGACGACACATGGCTCCCGGACGGTTCTCTGTCCGGTGGCGAAGGGTCTCTGTCAGCACCCGAATCGTCAGTCGAGATCTCGTCCCGCTAGCTTGATGTCAAGGAGTAACCGACTACAATCAGGTGAATTCGGAAAATGAGTGTTACTCTCTCATTTGCAAGGTACCGTTTCTGCTGACTCAGAGATGAGAGGGCGCTTCCAGTTCTGCAGATTCAGGAGTCGGCCCACGGTATCGACGCTCTCCATGCGGGTGATTCGGTGACCGAGAGAGACCTCACGGACTCGGAGTACTACCTCAACAGGGAACTCTCCGAGCTGGCGTTTCAGGAGCGAGTTCTCCGAGAGGGAATGGACGACCGGAATTTGCCGCTTGAACGGCTCCGATTTCTCGCGTTCTTTACGAAGAACACTGACGAGTTCTTCATGAAACGCGTCGGCGGACTCAAACAGCAGATCGATGCCGGTGTGACGAAGACGACGCAGGACGGGCGAACACCGAAAGAGCAGTGGATCGAAGTACTTGACGCCGCACGCCCGCTCTTTGCGCAGCAGTCGGCATACTGGCAGTCCGTTCTCAAACCGACGCTCGCCGACGAAGGGATCGAGATCTGTACTCCTGACGAGTTATCCGAAGGGGATCAAGAACAGCTACGGACGTACTTTGAGGAGTCTCTACTGCCGACACTGACGCCACTCGCATTCGATCCCGCTCACCCGTTCCCGTTCATCTCCAACCTCTCGCTTTCGCTCGCCGTCCTCTCGTCGAACGGGGGCGACGAGCCGACGTTCACCCGGATCAAGATCCCTCCGAATCAACCCCGCTTCATCAGCGTTTCCGGCGAGGCCGACAGGTACGTTCTCATCGAAGACCTCATCGAGCGTAACCTTGACCTGTTACTCCCGGACCTCGACTGTCGCGACGTGTCGAAGTTCAAGGTGACGCGGAACGCCGAGGTGCGGCGGAACGAAGAGGTCGCCGAAGACCTCGTTGACATGGTCGAGGAGGTCATCGAACAGCGACGCTTCGCGACGGTGGTCCGGCTGGAGGTCGACGCCGATATGCCCGACGGGTCGCTGGCGATTCTCAAAGATCAGCTCGGGGTGGACGACCGAGAGGTGTTCCACCGCGAGGGGCCGATCGACTTCGAGGACTTCTTCGAGCTCATCGACCTCGATCGCCCCGACCTCAAGCCCCCGGCGTGGTCACCCAAGCCCCATCCGCGACTGGGCTCGCTGACGAGTGACTCCAGAGACGAGACGGTGAGCATCTTCGACGAAATCAAAAAGGGAGACATCCTCGCGCATCACCCGTATCACTCATTCGAGGGGACGGTTCAGCGGTTCCTCAACGCGGCGGCGACCGACCCCGACGTGCTCGCCGTGAAGGCGGCCATCTACCGAACGGCGAGCGACTCGAAGGTCATTCAGAGCCTCATCAACGCCGCCGACAACGGCAAGCAGGTCGCGGTGATGGTCGAACTCAAGGCGCGGTTCGACGAGAAGAACAACCTCGAGTGGGTTCGGCAACTCGAAGAGGAGGGCATCCACGTCGCGTACGGGACTGTGGGGTTGAAAACGCACACGAAGACGGCGCTCGTCGTGCGCCAAGAGGACGATGGCGTTCAGCTCTACTCGCATATCGGCACCGGAAACTACCATTCCGGGACCGCGAAAGGGTATTCCGACTTGGGGTTGTTGACAGCCGATCGGGACATTGGGTTCGATCTCACGAAGGTGTTCAACTTCTTTACCGGACCGACGCTCGACGATCGCTTCCGGAAGCTCTTGATCGCACCCGTAACGATGCGTGAGCGGTTCACGGAGATGGTCAGACGAGAAGCCGATCATGCCCGTGCCGGTGAGCGGGCACGAATTGTGGTCAAAATAAACGGGCTCGAAGACTCGTCGATGGTCGAGGAACTCTATCGCGCTTCGACGGCCGGCGTCGAAATCGATTTGATCGTCCGGGATATCTGTCGACTCCGTCCCGGTATCGACGGACTGAGCGAGAATATCACCGTCCACTCGATCGTCGGCCGATTCCTCGAACACGCTCGGATCTTCTATTTCGAGAACGGAGGAAGTCCCGAGTGGTACATCGGGTCCGCCGATTGGATGACCCGGAATCTCGATTATCGAGTAGAAGCGGTCACGCCGGTCGAAGACACGCAACTGCGCGAACAGCTCCGGTTCATTCTGGAGGCGTCGCTAACGGATAACCGCCGTCGATGGGTGATGCAGAGCGACGGAACCTACGAACCGGTCTCTTCGAATGACGACGCGATACGAGACATCCAAGAGATACTGATGGCAGCTACGGAAGCAGCACTCGATCACGGCTACGGTCCGGGAATGGTCGTCGATACGGATCTGATCGAGGAAGCGCTTCTCGTTGAGGACGCCACGGAGATCGAGACAGATGCTAGTACCGAGGGGTCGGACGAAGCCGTTCCCGATGCCGATGAAAAACAGGCCCACTCGGACGGGGGAGACGTGTCCGTGTTCGACGCGTACTCCGAACACTGGTACCGTCCCGATAGCGAGACGTACGACTGGGCTGTTCGGACGGCGGAGGGCGACCGACGATACTTCAAAACGCGCGACGGAGCACGGAATCGTCTTCAGACTGAGTACGAGTGATTCCGGTCAGAAGACTGTGTTACTACGCTATTGATTATTCACCGCTAACAGGCCTTCGAATATCGAGAAGGAGGTCTGAATGGAGTCACTCAGGCCGGATCGACAATTTTCGAGTTGGCGCGTTCCTGGTGCGTCTTCGCCTCTACGGTGAGGAACTCGTCGTTCCGGTAGTCGTACGCGGTGAGCGTTCCGCCGTAGACGCAGCCGGTATCGAGACCGACGGCGTGTTCTCGCTTTACCGGGTGGTCATGAACGGTGTGACCGAAGAAGACGCGGTAGGGTCCGTCGTAGTCGTCGTACCAAAACGGTCCGTCATACCCGTCGCCGTGCGGGGAACGCATCGTCAACAACTCTTCGACGGTGTGGTCTGCGAGCGGCCGTTGGGGATCGATGCCACCGTGGACAACGAGCACGTCGTCGAACGAGATGGCGACCGGAAGTGATTCGAAATACTCGCAGTCGCCCTCGCGGAGCCAGTCCGGGTGCTTGTCGCCGCGCACGATCTTCTGCTCGTTGTTTCCGCGAACGCTGACGAGACGCGAGTCCTCACGGACCAGATCGAGAACACCAGCACTGTCCGGCCCTTTTCGCACGAGGTCGCCGACGAAAACGACAAGATCGTCGCCCTCTAATTCGAGTTCCGTGAGGAGCCGTTCGAGAATTTTTCGGCTTCCATGGACGTCTCCGACAATGTAGATCTCCCCGTAACTGTCGGTTTCGAGCCGTTCATGTTGTGCTTCAACGCCGTTACCGAACTGAGGTTTCGTGTTCATGTGGGTAGGTCCAGAGCCGAAGCAGTTCGCCTGAGGATCGGGCTCAAATGGTGATATTATGCTCCCGAATTAATCAGTTTATATTAGTAGACTATACTGCTATGTAGTTCTCGGTGGCGAAGTGCGCTCTTCCGTGCTGTTTAGTGTCGATTTAGGGCCAGAATGTTTTGTGAAGCGATACGAACTCGCGGGCTCTGTCGGAATTCTATTCTTCAGACACGTCATCGTCTGAAGCGTCTAGTCGCTGAAGAGTTCGTATTGATTCGAGGGTTCTACCAGCTCAGAGAGGTGTTCCGGGGGGTGTACGAGATAGAATGCGCGAATCGGCCAGCACCGACTGGTCACGGAGCAGGGTCGTATTCGTGTGTCGCCGTCCAGTAGGCACCGAGACGGTCGACCAGTTGGTCAGGGTTTTCCGCAAAGAGCCGCTCGCCCAAAGGCCGGCCTTGACGGTGGAATTCGGACCGCTTCGCAGTGATTATCTCGTTCAGTATCTCTCTGGTCGCTGGGGCGAACAGTTCCTCGTCGTGGATCACTATTTCGAACTCCGCGAGGTCGTTCTCGTAGCCGATGATATCGGACAGTTCTTTGAGTTCTGCGCGCCGGCGCTTCATCGGGCCGACCCACACACGCCGGAGGAGCCGGGTGTGGTAGCGGTGGTACTTGATCCGCTTGCGCCACTCGTGAAAGCGCTCGAACTCCGGCTCCTCGTACGCCTCGGCCATGCGATTCCGGGCCCGTTTGTAGGACTTACGCAACCCGCCAGCCACCGCGTCGTAGCCTTCCGTGGCGATCGGCAGATCTGGGACTCGCGCTCGTCCCTCGACCAGATCCGCCCGGACCTCCGCCAGTTGTCGCTCGAGGTCCTGTTCAGCAGCCATCGTCTCGCGTCGATCGACCAGTGTCGCCCGAATATCGGCGAGCGACGAGTCATCCAGGGCGCCGCGCGCCTCGGCAGCAGGCTGGAGGTGGTCATCGAACGTCTCGATAGCCGCGTGAGCGTCGCGAATATCCGAGAGTCGCCGGACTGCATCTCGGTAGTAGACGTTCTCCCGTTTGTACGTGGGTAAGACTGGACGGACAAGTCGAACGGCCGCTCGTATCTCCTTACACCGCTTGCGAACTTCTTGGACCGTCTCGTGCACGTCGTCACCTTCGTCGATATGGTCGATCCCTCGTTCGATCTTGCCGTCGACGATGCGCTTGATACCGTCCGAGACGTGTTCGTCGGGTTGGAGGGTGTATTCCATAGATTCCTTTAGCTACAACCCGATATAAAGACCGAGGAGAATACAGGTGGCTTTAGCCGCCAGATGACTCAGACAAACTACTCCAGCAACCACGTTTCAATAGCCAGTCTGAGAGTTCCAATCCATAGTTTCAATTATCAGGAGACCAATCAAAAAGTAAGACTCAGGCCGAAAACAGAGCGATTCCGCCTCGTCCTACGATGCCGGCCTGCCCGCCACAAGCAATCGAACAACAACTCGCTTCGGCTAAGAGGGTTTCTCGTACTCTGCACGAAGCCGGGTCCGGGCACCGTCACGCGTCTTGAAATACCGACGGTCACCGTCTCGTGTACGGACCGCCCAATCGTACACCTCGCTGTCGGGATGATACCACTGCTCAGCGTATCTGTCGAAAAACGATGTCGTCCCGCCGTCCGAGTGCCCTTCTTCATCCCCATCGGAGTCGATGGTGGTGGCTGACGAGTCACGGTCGCCTTCGACACCCCCGTCGGAGGTTGGCTCGATGAGAAGCCCCTCTTTGATCAGGTCCATGTCAACGTCCATACCAGGTCCGTACCCACGCTCGAGGGCAGCGTCCGTGGCCGCCATCAGGATTTCCTGGGTGTCCCGTACTGGCTCGTCGTCCGGTGTGACATGCTCGTAGCTCCCGTCGCTTTGCATCACCCACCGCCGGCGGTTGTCAGTGAGTGAGACCTCCAGAACCAATCGGAGTTGGTTGCGCAGGCTCGGTGCCTCGACGGGCGTGACGGCCTCGACACGGTGGTCGAGGTTGCGGGTCATCCAGTCCGCGGAGCCGATGTACCAGTCGGGGTCACCGGCGTTCTCGAAGTAGAAGATCCGAGCGTGCTCGAGGAAGCGCCCGACGATCGAGTGCACGGTGATGTTCTCGCTGACGTCCTCGAGGCCGGGCCGGAGTCGGCAGATGTCGCGGACGATGAGGTCTATGTCGACGCCGGCCATCGAGGCGCGATACAGTTCTTCGACCATCTTCGGGTCCTCAAGGCCGTTCACCTTCACGACGATTCGCGCACGCCGGTCAGCACGGGCGTGATCGGCTTCGCGACGGACCATCTCTGTGAAGCGCTCACGCATCGTCACCGGTGCGATGAGGAGCTTCCGGAAGCGCTCGTCGAGCGTCGGCCCGGTGAAGAAGTTGAAGACCTTCGTGAGGTCTTGCCCGACGCCGCGATCAGCGGTCAGCAGTCCCAGATCACAATACCCTTTGGCGGTCTCGGAGTGATAGTTGCCGGTGCCGACGTGTGAGTAGAGTTGGACTCCATCCTCCTCTCGACGGACGACAAGTGCCGTCTTCGTATGCGTCTTCAGCCCGACGGTCCCGTAGGCGACGTGAATGCCCTCCTCCTCGAGGCGGCGCACCCATTCGAGGTTGTTCTTCTCGTCGAAGCGCGCCTTGAGTTCGACCATCACCGCCACCTGTTTTCCGTTGTCCGCAGCGTCAATAAGGCTCTGAATCACCTTCGAGTCACTCGCTGTCCGATAGATCGCGGCCTTCACTGCGAGGACGTCCGGGTCATTTGCGGCCGCGTCGAGGAACCGTTGCACCGTGCCCTCGAAAGCGTGATAGGGGTGATGGACGAGGATGTCGTCCTCGCGGATTTCATCGAATATCGTCGTCGTCTCGTTTCGGCTGTCGCCCGCTTTCGGCAGTAGTCGCGGATGTGGCTGTGGTGTCCACGATGGGAGCTTGAGGTTCGGCCGCTCCAACTCGAGGAGCGTAAAGAAATCCTCGTAGTCGATCGGGCCCTCTCGGTGGAAGACCTCGTGGTCGTCGACATCGAGATGATCCGTCAGAATCGAGACTGACTCATCGGGCATATCTGCGTCGACTTCGAGGCGGAGGACGGTCGCGAACCGCCGCTGCTCGAGGACGTCCTCGATGATATCGACGAGATCCTCGGCGACCTCCTCGTTGCGCCGCACCTCGGCGTTCCGCGTCACCCTGAACTTCGAGACGTCGCGGATGTCGAGGCCCGGGAGAAGCATGTCGAGGTTGGCCTCGATGAGATCCTCGATCAGGATGTACTGTTCGGAGGTGTCCGGGATGCCGACGAGACGGGGCTGGTTTGGCGGGATCTTGATCCGCGTGAACGTCGTGTCCTCACCCGTCTCCGTCGAGAGGACGGCGAGCGAGAGGGAGAGGTTCGAGATGAACGGGAACGGGTGGGCGGGATCGAAGGCGAGCGGCGTGAGGGTGGGGAGAACGGACTCTTTGAAGTACGTCCGGAGTTGGTCGCGCTGCTCTCCGTTCAGGTCGTCGTACTCACGGATCGCGATACCTACGTCCGCGAGTTCGGGTTTGAGTTCGGTCTGCCAGTAGGTATCTTGGCGGCGGAACAGTGGTCGTGCGGCCTCAATGACCTCATCCAACTGCTCGCTGGGTGTGCGGCCGTCAGGCGTCGTCACAGTAACGCCGGCTGTGACCTGTTGTGTGAGTCCACCGACGCGTTTCATGAAGAACTCGTCGGTGTTCTTGGTGAAGAACGCAAGAAACCGGAGGCGCTCGAGTGGTGGGTTGCGATCGTTCGTGCCCTCACTGAGAACACGCTCCTGATAGGCGAGCTCCGAGAGCTCTCGGTTGAGATAATACTGGGGATCCGTCAGATCTGGGTCGTTCATTTGTTCATTTAATACCGCATCTATATTGGGAGTTCTCATACTTCTTAATATGGGTAACTACGTTAATATTGGGGGACTCCATCCGGGATGAGTACTCACACGTAGCAAGCGTCTGCACGAGCAGATCCGGATTGCTGCATGTGTTAGAGCAATCCAGTTAGCCGTGAGCGAGTAGGGTAGTTCACACGGAATCCTGGCGGTCTGCTCTGACACTGCTGTATCGGGGGCGTGTATCGGCCATCGGGTCAGTATCGCAGCCAGAGCCACCGGGAGCGGTGTCGGACCCCGGAACGAATATATTCCTGTCGGCTCCGAAACGTACAATTTGCCGTCGTTGGGAGAGGTCACGCACACGATAGCGAGAGATGCAATCAGCCGCGCCTTCGCTCTTACTCTAGGTCGATGCACGCTAGCGTTCTCGATATTGGCGGTTCGCCGTCGACGGCAAACCGGCGTGTTCGCCGAGCGCCTCCCTGAACACCGCACAGTCGGGGAAGCGACCTGCGTTTCGTGGGGGTAGGGGTTTATTTATTACGACCATTGATAGTTCTACATGTACGCATCGACGATCAGTGGCGGAGACGAGGAGCGGCAGCTCCCATGACCAAACACCCGGTGCTACCGGCCGAGGAGTCCGTACTGACCACCGTCGACGAGGAGAACCTCTACAAGAAAAGTGGCAAGATTAAGAAGAAACACTACAAGCGGGAACTCGAGCGGCTCCAGGAAGAACTTGTCAGGCTCCAGATGTGGGTCAAAGAGCAGGGACTCCGGGTCGTCGTGCTTTTCGATGGTCGAGACGCGGCCGGCAAAGGCGGAACGATCCACCGAATCACTCGCCGGACGAGTTCCCGGGTGGTGAAAGTCGTCGCGCTCGGCAAGCCCACCGAACGAGAGCAGAGTCAGTGGTACTTCCAGCGCTACGTCGAGCACCTTCCGGCGGCCGGTGAGATGGTGCTGTTCGACCGGAGCTGGTACAACCGTGCGACCGTCGAGCGCGTGATGGATTTCTGTACCGACGAGGAGTACCAGGAGTTCCTCCGGTCGGCTCCCGAGTTCGAGCGGATGCTCATGCGCTCGGGGATAATTCTCATCAAGTACTGGTTCTCGATCAGCGACGAGGAACAGGAACGACGTTTCCAGAAGCGCAGTAACGACCCGAAACGTCGCTGGAAGCTCAGCCCGATCGACCTCGAAGCCCGAGAGCGGTGGGTCGAGTACTCGCGGGCGAAAGACGCGATGTTCACCTACACGGACACGAGTAACTCGCCGTGGCACGTGATCAACGCCGATATCAAGAAACATGCCCGGCTCAACTGTATCAGTCACCTCCTCTCACAGATCGAGTACGAGGACACCATGCCCGGGCCGACCGAGTTGCCGGACCGACAACAGGATCCCAACTACGAACGCCCGCCGATCGACAGCCAGAGCTGGGTGCCTGCACTATACGGGTCAAATCCATCGGTGGCCGACGTCGAACGATCCTGACCGCGCAGATCTCGTTTCGTGCGGTTGCCGCTGTGCACCCTCGCCCGATCCAGGCGAGGTGTGCTCAGGCCACCTTTTCGTTTCGATGCTCTGTGCCACGTGTTTGACATCGTACCGATTTCGGCTTGTAAGAGATTCCTCACCCGATATTGAGATCTCCAGTACCGGTTCCGTCTTCGTCCCACTCCAACTCGAACTCGAGTTCTATCTCCGCTGGACCCCCAGATTTCGACGTTTCGCGTTCGACCTCGACCTCGAACTCAACGCGTCTCGGGGGAGTGAGTGTCACCGACTCGGTACCGGATTCGAGAGTGAATTCATCACCGGACTCCAAGTGGTCTGCGACCGTTCGAAGGTACTGTGCAACTTCACCTGTGTCCATGTTCCGTTCGAATTCGAACAGTGTTTCTTCGGGCATTCCTCGACATACGGTGGACAGGCTATTGACTGTGAGTATCTGTGCAACCCGTGCCACAGTTGACGCATCTATCTAATACCAGTACTATCGCCAGCATACTGTGACGACGATAGGTTGCTAACTACACCCTCTGTATTCAGCAGTCGCTTTCCGACAGAAAATACAGACTTCGTGTCAATCGGCGATTGATTTTCTGAGTAGCCACCAGTATGGCTGTACGCGAATTCCCGTGAGAACCACTCAATTCATCGGCCATCGAACGAAAGCACTGGCGATGTATTCGATAGGGATACTAACACGCCGCTTTCGGGCGATTACACCCCTCGAAAATATGGGCGCTGCAGGCTCCGGTTCGACTATCGAAGGAATCGACCTTTCAGACGTGAGGCGGCCGAATTCGGGAGATCTGAGACACACCGAAAGACACAGTATTCTGTGTATCTACAGTCTTCTATATGCCCAGTATCACCGTCAACGTAGACGACGACCTCAAAGAGCGCATGGAAAAACACCCGGAGATCAACTGGAGCGAGGTCACCCGACAGGCCATCCAGAAGAAGATCGAGGCGCTCGAAGTGATGGACGAACTCACCAAGGAGAGCGACCTCACCGAGAGCGATGTGCAGGAGATTGCTGACAAAATCAACGAGAGGGGACGCAAGCGCGTTGACGAAGAATCAGCGTAACCTCGACGAATGAAGCTGGTCATCGACGCCAACGTCGTTATCTCTGCACTCATCGCCGATTCGAAAACACGGGAGCTCATCGTCACGCTCGAACCCGACCTCCTGACACCTGCATTCGTCCACGACGAAATCGAGAACTACGAGGACCTAATCGTGGAGAAGTCTGGGATGGAACCGGATCGAGTCGCACAGTTCATCGATCTGTTGTTTCAGTATATCGAAGTCGTTCCTGCCAGCGAGTTCTATCCGGCTATCGAGAGAGCAGACGAAGCGATCGGTGACACCGACCCCGATGATGTACTCTATCTGGCGTGTGCGATAGCCTGCGATGCGGCCATCTGGAGTGACGATTCCGACTTTTATGAACAAAATAGAGTCGAGACGTACTCGACGAGTGACGTAATCGAGTCATTCGATACGCGCTAACTCAATGTGCGATTGATTTTTCCTATCGTCACCAGTTTGGCTGTACGCGAATTCCCGTAGACACGACTCGCCTCTCCGACTATCGAACGAAAGCACCGGCGCTGCGTTCGAGAGGGAGATTATCTCCGTGAAGGCGGACAATTATACCCTTCGAAAATATGGGCGCTGCAGGATTTGAACCCGCGACAACTTGGTCCGAAGCCAAGCACTCTATCCAGACTGAGCTAAGCGCCCCTATTCTCTGCTATCTCTCTAGCCGTGTTAAGTCCCGCGATTCCGGAGCGTCTGAACGACCCGCCTGTTTGTCGATCTGGCCCGCGCTCGTGGACGATCAAAAAGAATATTATCGGGACGGAGAAAAGTTCTTTAGTAGATGTGTCTTGGTCGCACGGCCTCCCAGCCGACCGAGTGGCCCGGGTCGCCGCCGTCACTGAGGTGCGCCCATGTATGATCTGAGGCCGCACTTCGAAGAGGAGGTCGAACCCGGGACGAATCTTCTTCTCACCGGCCCACCGCTGACCGGCAAACGGTCCATGATGATGGACGTGCTGGCCACCGGGACCGACCGCGGCGACGGCGCCATCGTCGTCACCACGAAGGACGGCGCCGACCGCGTGTTGAAAGACTACCAGAAGCGGACGCCCTACGGGGGGAAACCGGTCGCCGTCGTCGACTGCGTCACGCGTCAACAGGGCGTCAACGACGTCCGCGAGTCGGACCGGATCAAGTACGCCTCCTCGCCGGTGGACATGACGGGGATCGGGATCAAGCTCTCGGAGTTCCTGCAGGCGTTCGGCGACCGCGGCATCGACCAGAACCGCGTGATGGTCCACTCGCTCTCGACGCTGCTCATGTACTCCGACCTCCAGACCGTGTTCCGGTTCCTCCACGTGTTCACCGGACGCGTGCAGAGCGTGAACGGCCTGGGGCTGTTCAGCATCGATTCGACCTCCCACGACGATCAGTCGATGAACACGCTGAAACAGCTCTTCGACGGCGTCATCACGATCCCCGAAGACGGGGAGCCCGAGATCAGGCTCGCCTGAGCCCGCCGGCAGGTTCGCCTGAGCGCGCCGGGCGTTTTAATCCGCACGCCCGCGTACTCGCGACCATGCCCGTCACCGACGACGAGGGACTCGACCGGCTACTCGACGCCGACACGATCGCCGTGATCGGCTGCTCGACGACGCCCGGCAAGGCGGCTCACGACGTGCCGGCGTACCTCCAGCGACACGGCTATCGGATCATTCCCGTGAACCCGTTCGCCGACGAGGTGCTCGACGAACCGGCGTTCGACGCGCTCGCGGACGTCGAGGCGGAAATCGACTTGGTGAACGTGTTCCGCCCGAGCGAGGAAGTGCCCGAGATCATCGAGACGGTCCGCGAGCGACACGCGGAGCGCGGCGACGCCGGCGCGGCGTGGCTCCAACTGGGCATCAGTCACGACGAGGCGGCCGCCGCCGCGGAGGCGGACGGGATCGAGGTGGTACAGGACAAGTGCATGAAGGTCGAACACAGTCGCCTCCGCGGGTAGAATTAGGTCGCCTCGCGAGCGGAACTGGGTCGCCCCCGCGGGTGGCGAGCCTCCGACGCTGCCGCGGTCCTACCCCTCCCACTCCTCGAACGAGCGGTAGACGCCTTTCGAGGGGTAGCGCTCGGAGGAGTCACAGAAGACGGTGGCGACGGTGTCGTGGGGAGCGTCGATCGCCCCGTCGCGGATGTCGCGGGCGACCCGCTTGGACGCGATCGCGTTCGCGGCCGCGGAGGACGCGACCAGCTGTCCCTCCTCGGCAGCGAGCCGACCCATCTCCTCGTGGACCTCGCGGTCGGAGACGGCGAGGATGTCGTCGACGAGGTCGGGCTCGAAGAGGTCGTTCCGGTCGGTGTCGTGGGTCCCGATCCCCTCCGTCTTGTACTCCTCGTGTTCGACCTCTTCGCCGAGGAACTCGCGGTACGCGGACCCCGCCGGCTCGACCGCGACGACCCGCGTCCCCGGCTCGCGCTCGCGGAAGTAGCGGGCCATCCCCATCAGGGTCCCGGCGGTACCGCAGCCGGCGACGACGGCGCCGACTTCTCCGTCCAGCGCCTCGTCGACCTCGGGGGCGGTCGTCTCGTAGTGGGCCTCGGCGTTGAGCGGGTTCGAGAACTGCTGGGGGACGACGGCGTCGTCGAGCTCGTCGGCGATCTCGTGAGCGCGGTCGATGGCGAACCCCATCCCGTCCTCGCTCGGGGTGTTGATCACCTCCGCGCCGAGCGCGCGCATGAGCTGCTGTTTCTCCACCGAGAACCGCTTGGGCACGACGAACACCGCGTCTAATCCGAGTTGCCCGGCGGCGACCGCGATCCCGATCCCCGTGTTGCCGGCGGTCGGCTCGACGACGGTACCGCCCTCGCAGACGTCGCCGCGTTCGAGCATCCGTTCGAGCATGTGCTTCCCGATCCGGTCTTTGACGCTCGCGCCGGGGTTGAACGACTCCAGCTTCGCGTACACGGGCACCGCGTCCGGCGAGTCGTGCACCCGGACGAGCGGCGTCTCCCCGATCGTCTCTAACACCGACGACAGGGGCTCCCGATGGGTCGTCATACTCCGGCAATCGGCGCCGCCCCTTTTGCGTGTTTCCATGGCCGCGTCGGCCGCACCCCGTCGTCGTCGGCGGATGTGATCGCTGCGATCCGAGAACGCCACCGGGAGCCGCGAGGTCGTCGACGACGGAGGCGTCAGCGAGCGGGCGACGAGCGAGGCGGTGCGCGAGACCGTACCGGGGATCGAACAAACTTATGCCCCTCGTCCGGCTCCGAAGAGGTATGAGCGAGACGGATGCGCAGGCCGACGTGACGGTCGTCCTTCCGGACGGATCAGAGCTAGACGTTCCGGCGGGGGCGACAGTCGAGGACGTCGCCTTCGAGATCGGCCCCGGGCTCGGTCGCGACACCGTGGCGGGGAAGATCGACGGCGAACTCGTCGAGAAGCAGGCGACGGTCCACGACGGCGCGCGGATCGAGATCGTCACCGACCAGTCCGACGAGTACCTGACGGTGCTGCGCCACTCCGCCGCCCACGTGTTCGCGCAGGCCCTCCAGCGGCTCCACCCCGAGGCGACGCTCACCATCGGCCCCCCGACCGACGAGGGGTTCTACTACGACGTGACCGACGTCGACCTCGACGAGGACGACCTCGCTGCCATCGAGGCGGAGATGGAGGCGATCATCGAGGCGGACTACGACATCGAGCGCGAGGTCCGGTCGCGCGAGGAGGCCACGGAGATCTACGCCGACAACGAGTACAAGCTGCAGATCTTAGACGAGGAGGCCGAGGGCGAGGAGGTCACCTTCTACGTCCAGGACGACTGGCGGGACCTCTGTCAGGGCCCCCACGTCGAGTCGACCGGCGAGATCGGCGCGGCGGCCTTACTGGAGGTCTCGGCCGCCTACTGGCGCGGCGACGAGGACAACGACACGCTCACCCGCGTGTACGGGACGGCGTTCGCCTCCGAGTCCGACCTCGAAGAACACCTCGAACTGCGCGAGCAGGCCAAGGAGCGCGACCACCGGAAGATCGGTCAGGAGATGAACCTCTTCTCGATCCCGACGGTGACCGGGCCGGGCCTCCCGCTGTACCACCCGCCGGGGAAGACCGTGCTCCGCGAGCTGTCGGACTTCGCGAACGAGCTCAACCGCGAGCACGGCTACGAGGAGGTGGAGACCCCCCACGTGTTCCGGACGGAGCTGTGGAAGCGGTCGGGGCACTACGAGAACTACAAGGACGACATGTTCCTCCTCGACGTCAACGACGAGGAGTACGGGCTCAAGCCGATGAACTGCCCGGGACACGCGACCATCTTCGACCAGCAGTCGTGGTCGTACCGCGACCTCCCGCAGCGCTACTTCGAGAACGGGAAGGTGTACCGGAAGGAGCAGCGCGGCGAGCTCTCCGGGCTCTCGCGCGTCTGGTCGTTCACCATCGACGACGGTCACCTGTTCGTCCGGCCCGACCAGATCCGCGGAGAGATCGAGTCGGTCATCGAGATGATCTTCGAGGTCGTCGAGACGCTCGACCTGGAGGTGACGGTCTCGCTCGCGACCCGCCCGGAGAAGTCCGTCGGCGGCGACGAGATCTGGGAGTCCGCCGAGGACCAGCTCCGCGACGTGCTCGAATCGGGCGGCTACGACTACGACGTCGAGCCGGGCGACGGGGCCTTCTACGGCCCGAAGATCGACTTCGGCTTCGAGGATGCCCTCGGCCGCGTCTGGGACGGCCCCACCGTCCAGCTCGACTTCAACATGCCCGACCGGTTCGACCTGACGTACACGGGCGAGGACAACGAGGACCACCAGCCGGTGATGATCCACCGCGCGCTGTACGGGAGCTACGAGCGCTTCTTCATGGTGCTCATCGAGCACTTCGACGGCGACTTCCCGCTGTGGCTCGCGCCCGAGCAGGTCCGCATCCTGCCCGTCTCCGACGAGACGCTCGGGTACGCCCACCGCGTCAAAAACGCGCTCGAGGAGGCCGGCTTCCGCGTCGAGGTCGAGGACCGCGACTGGACCGTCGGCCGCAAGATCCGCGCCGGGCACGACGACCGGCTCCCGTACATGGTCGTCGTCGGCGACGACGAGCAGGAGGCGGGCACGGTGTCGGTCCGGGACCGCTTCGAGAACCAGCGCGGCGACGTCGCGCTCGACGCCTTCGTCGACCACCTCGTCGACGAGCGCGAGGAGAAGCGGACGACGCCGGACTTCGTCGACGCGGCCTGACCCCGCGACGACCCGTCTCCCCGTGCGGGGCGTTCGCAGGGGACCGACCGTTCCGCCGCGCTTTTGCCTTCCACCGCCGGGGCTCCTAGTATGAGCAACACGTCACTGGCGCGAAGCGCCGTCGACGACGCCCCCGACGTGGGGGAGTTGACGCCTCCGGACCGCACGCTGATGGGTCCCGGGCCGAGCGACGTCCACCCGCGGGTGCTCAGAGCGATGAGCACTCCGCTGGTCGGTCACCTCGACCCCTCGTTCGTCGAGATCATGGACGAGGTGCAAGCGCTGCTCCGCTACACGTTCCGGACCGACAACCGGTGGACGATCCCGGTCTCCGGGACCGGCTCCGCGTCGATGGAGGCGGCCGTCGGCAACCTCGTCGAGCCGGGCGACACGATGCTGGTCCCGACGAACGGCTACTTCGGCGGTCGGATGCGGTCGATGGCCGAGCGCGCCGGCGGCGACGTCGTCGAGGTCGACGCGCCCTGGGGCGAGCCCCTCGACCCGGTCGACGTCGAGCGCGCCTTCGACGAGCACCAGCCGGACGTGTTCGGCTTCGTCCACGCCGAGACGTCGACGGGCGTCCGCCAGCCCGACGTGCCCGCGCTGACCGACATCGCGCACGCCCACGACGCGTACGTGATCGCCGACTGCGTCACCTCGCTCGGGGGCGTCGAGATGCGCGTCGACGAGTGGGACGTCGACGCCGCCTACTCCGGCCCCCAGAAGTGCCTCTCCTGTCCGCCCGGCGCGAGTCCGCTCACGCTGAACGACCGCGCGATGGACAAGGTGCTCTCGCGCGAGGAGCCGGCCCGCTCGTGGTACCTCGACCTCTCGCTGCTGGAGGGGTACTGGGGCGACGAGCGCGCCTATCACCACACCGCGCCGATCACCAACGTGTATGCGCTCCGCGAGGCGCTCCGACTGGTCGCCGAGGAGGGGATCGAGGAGCGCTGGGCCCGGCACCGCGCCGTCGCCGGCGATCTGAAGGCGGGGCTCCGCGACCTGGGCCTCGAGATGAACGCCGCCGAGGAGTTCTGGCTCCCGAGCCTGAACGCCGTGCGCGTGCCCGACGGTGTCGACGACGGCGCCGTCATCGAGTACCTCCTTGAGGAGTACGACATCGAGATAGCCTCCGGCCTCGGCGACCTCGAAGGCGACGTCTGGCGGATCGGCTGTATGGGTCGCTCCGCGCGCCCGAAGAACGTGGAGTACGTGCTGGCGGCACTGGAGGACGCGCTGGCCGCAGAGGGATTCTGAGCGGTCGCGGCCGCGGTTCGCTCTTCGTCCTCGGCGAGGGGTTTATCAGTGCGTGTCCCTCTCCTCGGTAAGGGCATGAACGATCTACGAACCGGACTGAGCTACGGGGACGTCCTGCTCGTTCCGCAGCGGTCGCCGGTCGACAGCCGAAGCGACGTGGACCTCTCGACGCGGCTCACGCCGAGCGTCGAGCTGGCGACGCCGCTGGTCTCGGCGGCGATGGACACCGTCACCGAGGCGGAGCTGGCGATCGAGCTCTCGCGCGCCGGCGGGCTCGGCGTGCTCCATCGGTTCCTCACCGTCGACGAGCAGGCGGCACAGGTCGAGCGCGCGGCCGCCGCCGGCGAGCGGGTCGCCGCCGCGGTCGGCATCAACGAGGACTACGTGGCCCGCAGCGCCGCGCTGGTCGCCGCCGACGTCGACGCGGTCGTCGTCGACGTCGCGCACGGGCACCTCGACCGGACGGTCACGGCGGTCGAGGAGATCGCCGACGCGTTCCCGGAGACCGACCTGGTCGCCGGCAACGTCGCGACGCCCGCGGGCGTCGAGGACCTCGCGGCCGCCGGCGCCGACTGCGTGAAGGTCGGCATCGGCCCGGGCTCGCACTGCACCACGCGGAAGGTCGCCGGCGCCGGGGTGCCGCAGCTCACCGCGGTCGACGACTGCGCGACGGCGGCCGAGGACCTCGACGTGACGGTCTGTGCGGACGGCGGGATCCGCACCTCCGGCGACGCGGTGAAGGCGCTGATGGCGGGCGCCGACACCGTGATGCTCGGGAGCCTGTTCGCCGGGACGACGGAGGCGCCCGGCGCGGTCATCGAGGTCGACGGGACGCGGTACAAGCGCTCGCGGGGAATGGCGACGACCGCCGCCGCCGAGGACCGCGACGACAAGGGCGCGGACGTGGTCGCCGCCGAGGGCGTCGAGGCGCTGACGCCGTACAAAGGCCCGGTCGCGGCCGTCGCCGAGGAGTTCTGTCAGGGGATCCGCTCCGGGCTGTCGTACTGCGGCGGGCACACGCTCGAGCGCGCCCGCGAGAAGGCGGAGTTCATCCGCGTCGCCCCCGGCGCGAAGGAGCGCGAGGGGTTCCACACCGACGACGACTGGGAGGGGATCAGCGTGGACAGCGAGGCGAAACGGGTCGACGACGCGAGGGGCGGGACGGCGGCCGAAAGCGACGACTGACTCACCGGGCGATTCTCCAGCGACTCGACGAGTTATTCTCCCGCCGACTCACGGACGGTTCGACGGCGGGAGGCGTCGAACGACCGGACCGACAGGGTAGCTCGCATCCGGCGAGCGAGGGATCCGTGCGTCGGTGTGACAAACTCGCGAGCGATTTTTTACGACGGCTCGAGATCCTCGACGCATGACGGACGCCTTCGGCCGCGCGATCCGCGATCACGCTCGCGGCGGGCGCGACGAACCGCTCCTGCACCGCGACGGCGGCGAGACGGTCGAACACCCGATCGAGTCGTTCTACTTCACCGGGTTCGACCCGGAGGCGAACGCGGGCGACGAGTGGCTGGCGTCGCAGCTCAAGGGTCCGCTCGTCGACCTCGGCGCGGGCGCCGGGCGGCACGCGCTGTACTTCCAGGAGCGGTTCGAGACGGTCGCGCTCGAACCGAGTCCCGCGCTGGTCGAGACGATGGGGGACCGCGGTGTCGACGACGCCCGCGAGGGCGACATGTTCGCCCTGCGTGAACAGTTTTCACGCGACCGGTTCGGCTCGGCGCTCGCGAACGGGACCCAGCTCGGGCTGGCGGGGTCGATGCGGGGGCTCACCGCGTTTTTCGGGGACCTCGCGCACGTGACGGCGCCGGACGCGACCGCGGTCCTCGACTGTTACGACCCGACCCACCCGGCGACGGCAG
>JBNJGG010000013.1:0-31474 GCA_051747545.1 Halobacteriota archaeon
GGACCACCGCGGCGACGAGGAGGGCTATCGCAAGGACGCCGGCGGCACTCGCCGCCAGCAGGCGTTCGCGGGGCATAGATACGGCCAGACAGGTGTGCGACAAATGCTTTGTGGAATGTAGAAATTTTGTCAATTCTCCTGCCGATTTTTATTCCTAGCCGGTGGTCGTTCGGGTATGACGACGTTCGTCCTCGGCACCAACGACGTGAACACGAGCGCGGCGCTCTGTGATTACCTCCAAGAGCGGGTCGGTCCCGGCGACGTCGTGTACGCGGTCAACTCGCTCCGGGGTGGCGACGAGACCAGCAGTGACGAGGTACGCGACGGGTCGGACGCGCTCAACGTCGTCGAGGTCCGTCTCGGCGCGAGTGCGACCGTCGAGACGCACCAGTTCGTCCGTGATAACTCGCCGGTCGAGGACCTCCTGGCGTGCGTCGCCGACGCCGACGCCGACGAACTGGTCATCGGCCTGCGAACCCGGAGTCCGACCGCGAAGATCGTCTTCGGGAGCACCGCTCAGGACGTTCTCCTGCGGGCAAACGTCCCGATAGCCGTCGTTCCGCTCGAACCGGCGTGAAGGTTCGCCCGGCGTCGACTCCGTTTCGCCGGCCGTCGAACTTCGCTCATTCAGTGGCGAGCACTTTGTCCGCGAGCGCCGGGACGAACGTGCCGATGTCGGTGACCATGCCGATAGCCTGCGAACTCCCGCGGTCGATGAGTTGTGTCACCGTCGCCGGGTTGATGTCGACGCAGACGACCTTCGTCGTAGAGGGCAGACAGTTACCGACGGCGACCGAGTGCAGCAGCGTCGACAGCATCAGTACCATGTCGGCCTCGTGGGCCTGCTCGCGGATGGCGTTCTGCGCTTCGACGGCGTCGGTGATGGTGTCGGGAAGTGGGCCGTCGTCGCGAATCGATCCCGCGAGCACGAACGGCACGTCGTTGACGACGCACTCGTACATCACGCCCTCCGTGATGAGTCCCGACTCGACGGCCGCTTCGATGCCGCCGGCCCGGATGACCTCACTGATGGTGTAGATGTGGTGTTTGTGGCCCTTTCGAGGGTGCTCCATCGTCTCGATGTCCATGCCGAGCGAGGTCCCGTAGAGGCAGCGCTCGATGTCGTGGGTGGCAAAGCCGTTGCCCCCGGACAGGGCGTCGACGTAACCCTCGCGGATGAGCCGTGCGAGAGCGTCGCCCGCCCCCGCGTGGATGAGTGCCGGACCGACCACGGCGAGGACGGTTCTACCGTCCGCTTTCGTCTCGACTATCGCCGCTGCGACCTGCCCGATGAGCGAGTCGGCGGGGCGCTCACTGGAGACGCCGCCCTGCATGAACCCGAACGGCCCCGACGAGTCGCGGGGCCGCGCCGGCGGGTCCACGCGAATCCCGGCCTCGCCGGTCACCACGAGGTCACCCTCTCGGATGGCGTTGAGGACTCTCGTGGACGCGCGGGGGTCGTCCCCGCCCTCGACGACGACCGCACAGTCCATCTCGATGTGTTCTACCTCGACCCACTCGCCGTCGTAGCGAATCTGCGTCGGGTGGTTGGTCGTCGAGTAGAACCCGTCGGGGACGACCTGATCCTCGGGTGCGGGTTCCAGCGTCGCGTCCACGGGGTCCGAGAGGTTCGCGCCGTTCTGGTGGAGTTCGTGTAGGATGGACCGCAGTTCCTCCTCAGTGTCGGCGCTCACCTGCATCCGGCAGTACGACTCTTCATCCTTGTGCGTTCCCACGTCGAACTGCTCGATTTCGAAGGCCCCGTTCAGGTCCATCACGATGCCGAAACACCGCTGCATCATCCCCGAGTCGATGATGTGGCCCTCCAGTTCGACCGTGCGACTCACCGCCATTGTCTGTGGAACGAGTGTCGAGCGTATGAGGATTGTGGCGCGTCCAGTGTGCCGAGACCGCCGACGCGCTCAGTGAGGTCTCCCGTCAGACGACGCCGCTGTGAAAGTTCGAGGGAGAACCGACCGCTAGAGGACGAACCCTTTGACGACGTTGATGACGGTCCACTTCACCTGCTCGACGATGTGACCATCTTCACCCGCGATGACGATGTCGTCGTTCGCCACCGCACTCCGGAAGTCCGCGGCGGGGTTGTCGGAGGCGGCGAGCGATTCCAGCGTCGCCTTCGACGTGGTCATCTTCAACTGAGCGTCGGGGTGCGCTTCCGGCTGGAGGTCGGTGATTCGGTTGTCGGCGTCCATGTAGAACGAGAAGACCGCCGTCTCGTCGCCGCTCGTGATGTAGACGTTCACCCGCCTGTCCGCGAGTTGGTCGCCCGCGACGCCGAGATTCGCGTCGGCGACGTTGTCGTTGTACGGTTCGACCATGCTCGACATCTGGTCGTAGAGGTCGTCGGCCCACGCCGGGTTACCCGACTGGGCGACGCCCACGCCGGCGCTCGCGCTAACGAGGAGCAACGCGGCTAGAAGCCCGATTAATTTATACGAATTTCTCGACATTTGCCAGAAGTATCACGCGTGTGGTCTTAACAGTTCTTCTAGGAGTCGAGGACGCTGTCCAGAAACGTCACCTGGTGTCCCAGCACCTGCTCGAAGGTGTCGTCGTGGAAGAAGTCGAAGTGACCGACCGGTAAGCGCAGGAGGGTCGCGTTCGACATCGTCTCGGCGACCTGTTCGACCGACTCGCTCGGGGCTATTTCGTCGCGACCACCGGCGACGAGGAGCGTTGGACAGCTCACGCGCTCTGCGTCGTCTGCGGGTCGGTAGCTCGACAGCGCGAGAAACGACCGCGCCGGGCAGGCGTTCTCCCACTCGGAATCGTCCGGGACGAGCGTTCGAAACGCGTCCTTCGCCCCGGTGGCGTTCAGGACCGCCAGTTCCTCGGGGTCGCCGACGAGCGGTACCACGTAGGGCCGTCCGACGAGCGACCCGAGGCGGTCCCTGAGCGCGGCACCGACGGCGCGTACCTGCTGTTTCACCGGGCGCGACCGGAGGACCGCTCGTCCGCTGGTGAGGGGCGTCTGGGCGACGACCGCGTCGACGCGGGCGTCCTCGGCGGCCAACGAGATGACGTGCCCACCGGACAGGCCGGTTCCCCAGAGCGCCAGTCGTCTCGCGTCGACGCCGGATGCCTGCCGCACGTTGGCGACGGCGGCCCGCCAGTCGTCGAGTTGTCGCGCCGGGTCGACGAGGTTGCGAGGCTCGCCCTCGCTGTCTCCGAAGTGGCGGTAGTCGAAGAGGAAGACGGCGTACCCCCGTTCGGCCAATCGTTCGGCGACGGCCGGGAGGCCGAATCGACGCTCCGAACCCAGTCCGTTCGCCATCACCACCACCGGCGGGTCCGCGGGGCGGTCTGGTCGATAGAGCCACCCGACGCACTCGCTTCCGCCGCTGTCGAAGTAGTAGGTTACCTTCGAGAAGTCGTCGCGGGACGGACTGCGGTTCGCGTCGCGTCCGGTTCGCCGAGTGTCCCGTACGAGTCCGCTGCTGCGAGTCATGGCTTCGGATACGTGGGCCGGTGGCTTAACCTCTGTCCAGTGACTGACACCTGTGTTCGTCTCGTGGCTGGGCCACCGGGGGTCGTCACCATCCGGATTTGCAGTGTTCGTCGTCGTTCTGAGAGGTGAGGTAGCCGCGACTGCTCCCCCGTGCCGTTGATCTGCTTTCATTCGCTGGATTCGCCCACAAAAGATTTATTGACGCGCGCAAACCAGCAACCTGCCCGCGATGGAGTGCGAGCGGGGGCACGCAAGCACGTATCTCGCCGCTGGGGGCTGGTTCCCCCGGAACGTCGCCACCGTTCGGCGGGTGTACCGGATGGCGCTGTCTTCACAGCGGGTGTTCGGACGTCCCCCCGACTCGCAACGGCATATCGCGGTTCGACTCGTCACAACAGTCGCGCCACCTCTCTGGAACGCTCTCGGCTAACTCTTCCCTCTCTGGCACTTTTCGGCGTGATTCCACCCGTGCGAGAGTGTGACCCGCGCTGTCGTCACGACGTCCGCTCGCGAAAGGAGTCGCGTCACGTCTCTGCCGATAGACAGGTAGGTTTATTGTCCATCTGTGTCTCTGCCGACACACATGTCAAAACGAAAGATAGTCGTGGTAACGACTGCCCTCCTCCTGGCAGTCTCACTGATCGGTAGCGCTCCCGCCGCTGCAACCTCCCTGTCCCCTAGTGACGGGTTCGGCGGACCCGCAGAATCGAGCGGCGACGCACCGGCGGCGACGCAGGGTTCTGCGCCGCAAAGCGCCCCGTCGGGAAGTTGGACGCTCCTGAGCGACGACGATGACAACGCCTCACAGTCGGTCGACATCGACACCGTCTCCGTTCAGAGCGACTCCGAGACGCTCTACTTCAAGTACGAGTTCTACGGAGACATCGTCAACAAGAGTAGTTACGACGCTGGCGTCTTCATCGACACTGACCAGAACGTCGACACGGGCTTGTCCACCGAGACCGACGGCTGGTACTACATGTCCGACATCGGTGCTGATTACGCCGTCGTAACCGGCTACGAGGGGCCGGGCGTCTGGAAGTGGAACGCGTCCGGTAGCTACCCGTCGTGGGAGCAGACCCACAGTAACGTCTCCTACCTCGACGTGGACTACGCGAACGACGAAGTCGTCGTCGGCGTGTCTCGGGCGGACATCGGAAGCCCCGACGAGGTCGATATCGTGTTCGCCAACGTCGACTACGCAGACACGATGGCGAAGGACTACGAACCCGACCGGGGAGAGGGTCACTTCACGTACTCGTTCGACGGCGCGGTCACCGAGCCGACGCCTGACCCCGACGTGAACACGACCGTCGAAGTGACGCTCGACGGCGCGCCGGACGGCCTGCAGAAGTACAACGTCTCCGTCAACGCGACCAGTGGTGAATCCATCTCCGCGGTCGAGGCGGGCGTCATCTCCGGGTCGCAGTTCCAGATCGTCGACGGCGGCGTCGGCAACTCGTCGGTGACCGCACGCGGTGTCGACTTCGGCGGAAGCGTCGGCCCGACGAGCGACGAGCAGGTTCTGTTCACGCTCACCTACGACGGTGAGGTGTCCGAGTCAGACCTGTCCGTGTCTGTCGAAACCCTCACCGACGACAACAGCGCCGAGATGGCCGACTCCCGTGTCGGTCTGAACGTCGAGGTTGAGTCGCAGAACCCGTTCGATTCGGCGCTCGCGGGCGGGTCGAATCCACCAGCAGACCTCGACGGTGACGGCAAGTTCGAAGACGTCAACGGCGACGGGCAGGCGTCCTTCGACGACGCGATCACGCTCGCGTTCGTCAACTCGGGGTCGCTGACGGCCGAACAGGTCGCCGCCCTCGACTTCGACGGCGACGGCGACGTGGACTTCTCCGACGCCATCTCGCTGGCGTTCTCCGTCTGATCGCGGGGCCCCGGTTTTTCACCCGCTCTGCTCCGGTCGAACAGTTACTCGAACTCGACGCCGGTGAATTCGACCCGAGCACCACCGGCTAATCCGTCGGTCTCTCGGTTGGTCCCCCAGACGTTGCGGTCTTCGGCTACAGTGGGGTCGCATCTTCGACTGGTTTTCCTGTCGTGGGGGCCTGTTTCCGACGGGATTTTCGAAGCCTCCGAGCCTTCTTTCGGCGCTCCGGTGGCGTTATTATCGCCCCGGACACAGAGTGACGACATGGAGGTGACCCGGCGATGGACCGGCGCACGAGCGGCGGTGCTCATGACCTACATCATCGGTGGTCTGTCCATCGTCACGGGAATCGCGAGCATCACCACACCGCCAAGCGGTCCGCTAGTGAGTGTCGTCCCCTTCCCGGAACTCCTCGGTCTCGTGGTGGGCATCACCGGGACGCTCACCGGGTTTCTCGTCCTCGTCAGTGCGTTTGGCCTCCGACGGGGAAGCCGTGCGGCGTGGTACGCAGCGGTCGTGCTCCTCCCCGTGACCGCCATACAGGGACTGTTGCAGGTTCACGACGCGGCCGGCCCGCTCGTGGTTCTGTCGGCGGTGACGTTGGCCGTCCTGTTACTCAACCGGAGTCGCTTCGACCAGCCCCTTCGAGTGACGGCCTCTCAAATCGCGGCCGTCGTCGCCATCGCAGGCGCACAGATTTACGGTACCCTCGGCTCGTTCGCCCTCCGAGAACAGTTCTCCGACATTCAGACCTTGCTGGACGCCTTCTACTTCACCGTCGTCACTGGAACGACCGTTGGGTACGGCGACGTCACGCCCCTGACCTCCCTCGCGCGGTTGTTCACCATCTCCGTCCTCGTCGTGAGCGTCTCCAGTTTCGCCGTCGGATTCGGGGTGCTGCTCACGCCGGCCATCGAAGCACGACTCTCCAGCGCACTTGGACGCATGACCGAATCACAACTCAGACTCTTCGAAGACCACCTGCTCGTCCTCGGCTACGGCGAGTTGACCGAATCGATACTCGACGAACTCGGCACGTCGACGGATTACCTCGTCGTCACCCCCGACGCCGAACGCGGTCAGGAACTCAGAGACCACGGCGCGACGGTACTGGTCGGCGACCCGAGCGACGACGTCGTCCTCCGCCGGGCGCAGGTGTCGGAGGCACTGGCGGGACTCGTCGCCACCAACGACGACGCGGAAGACGCGCTAACAATACTCACTGCACGCCAACTCAATCCCGAGTTACGCATCGTCGCGGCGGCGACCCACCGCGATAACGTCGCCAAACTCCGTCGCGCCGGGGCCGACACCGTTATCAGCCCCGCGACTATCGGCGGTCGCCTGCTCGTCCGCTCGGCACTGGGCGACCAGCAGGCCGAGGATGTCGCCAGGAGGCTTCTCGACGACTCCGACCGCTCCTCCGACGCCACCCGCTGAGGCGCGTCTCCACTGAACCGCTCTCTGGGCGACGCGTTACGGACGACCCTGGTCCGCGACGGCTACGTCCGCGTTGCGCAGCCGCTCGAACGTCGGCGGCGAGACGAACCGGGAGCGGCCGAGCGGTCGTCGCATCGACCCGAGGACGGCCCAGGTCTCGATGGGTCCGTCGACGGTTTCGACGAGGTTCGTGAGTTTCGTCTCCGCGCTCGTCCGAGCGCCGCAAGTCGCTCCAGCAATTCGTCTCTCATCGCCTACGCGAGTGAGGCGGCGGCGTCGAGTCCGATGCTGATGGCCCGTTCGACGTTGTCGCGTGCTTTCGCGGGCAACTCTTCGTCCTCGGTCTCGCCCTTCTGGGTCCCTTCGACGAGATTGCCGTCGACGGTGCAAATGGCTCCCGCGCACATCCCGCGCCGCCGAGCGAGTGCGAAGACGCTCGCGGCCTCCATCTCGATGGCCAGCAATCCCGCCGCCTCCCAGTCGGCGACGTACTCCTCGCTCTCGGCGTAGAACGCGTCGTCGGTGACGATGGGACCGACGTGGACGGCCTCGTCGTTCGCCTCCGCGGCCTCGACCAGCGCAGTCAACACGTCGTAGTCCGGAACGGCCGGGTAGGTCGCTCGCTCGTAGCGTTTCGAGGTTCCCTCCTCTTTGGCCGCGCCCGTGGCGACGACCATGTCGCCGATTTCGATACCGCGCTGGAGCGCTCCGGTGGTCCCGACTCGGATGACTGTCTCGACGCCGACGTTGTGGAGTTCCTCGACGGCGATTGCCGCGGACGGACAGCCGATGCCGGTCGAGCAAATCGTCAGGGGAACGTCGTCGTAGACGGCGTTGACCAGCCGATACTCTCTGTTTTCTGATATTTCCGTCGATTCCTCGCACTGTGCGGCGATGCGGTCGACTCGGTCGGGATTGCCGGGGATGAGCGCGACGTCGTGAACCTCGCCCGACTCGACGAGTAGGTGCGGTTGTTTACCCATACGGTTCGGTCTCGCGTAGGCCCGAAAAATCGCGCGATTGTGCGGATCTGCGCGACGGTCAGTCGGAGTGACCCCCGTCGAGCATCGACTCGACGGCGTCCCACGTCGGGGAGGCCCGCGCTCCGTGGACGCCAGCGGCGATGGCACCGCAGGCGTTTGCGACGGCGAGCGCGCGCTCGTACCCGTCGGGTGCATCTCTGTCACCGTCGAGGAAGGCGGCGATGAATCCGGCGGCGAAGGCGTCTCCCGCACCGGTCGTATTCACCGTATCGACGCCGAATCCTGGGTGAGTGATCGTCTCGGTGGGCGTCTCGACCATTGCACCGAGAGCACCCCGTTTTCGGACGACTACCCGCCCCTTCGGGACGAGGCCGCCGGCGAGTGCGGCGTCCGCCTCCCGGTCGTTTAGAAACACCACGTTGGCCAGCGACAGCGTCCTGGAGAAGTCGCGCTCGCCGAGTCGCCGTCCGGGGTCGAAGCTCACCCGGACGCCCGCCTCGGTCGCGCGTCGGGCCAGCTTCGCCGCCGTTGCCGGGCGCTGGCTGGTCAGGTGGAGGTGGGCCGCAGAATCGAGTACCGACGGGGGAACGTTCTCGGCGTCGAACGCCTCGTTGGCTCCCGAACAGCCGAGGACCGCGACCTCGCCTGTGTCCTCGACGAGGAGGTACTTCACCGCCGTGGACGCTCCCCGCGCCTCGACGACGTGGGTACAATCGACACCGGCCTCGACGAGATCGGCGCGAGTGGACCGGCCGTATTCGTCGTCACCGAGGCTTCCGACCAGTGGAACCTCGGCCCCGAGGGCGGCCATCGCGGTGGCGACGTTGGCGGCGCTCCCTCCGCCTCGGCCGGTTCGTTCGCGGACGACGGACTCGCCGTCGGGTTCGGGAAGGCGATCCACGCGAAGCGTGATGTCCCAGTTGACGTGGCCCGCACAGACCACAGTCGCCATCACCGTGGTCGATGCGGCCCCGGCAAAAAAATCCTCACCTCTCTCGTGTCGCTACAGACTCTCCACCTCTCTCGTGGCTCGCTGCAGTCTCGTTCTCGACAGTCGCAACTCGTTGCAGACTCCTCGCCGACCTCCGTAGTTCGGCCCACTCAGGCGACGGTGAACAGCAGCAGGTTGTGTACGCCGGGGCCGAGTCCGACGGCCGCGACCAGTCCGAGCAGCGCGCGGCCCTCACTCGGTTCCTCGCGGACGTAGCCCGCGAGGGCGAAGACGACGGCCGAGATGAGCACGATTTTCACGAGTACGAACAGCCACCCCACACCGAGGAGTGACGCGGTGGGCAATCCCGCGGCGAACTCCATGATGAATCGAGAGAGCGGCGTGCGCTCGCCGAAGCCGAGCACGTCGACGCCGACGGCCGTCGAGACGCCGTCGAGCGCGTGGGCGAATATCGCCAGCGCGCCGATGGTTCCGGTCACCCGCACTTCGGGGACGAACCGTTCGAGGAGCGTCCAGGTCACCCAGCCGAGGAGGAGGGCGAGGGCGAGGCCGGCCAGCGGCCACCCCACGTTTAGGGTTCCGGCGGCGGCCCCCGGCGCGACAGCCGCCCCGACCGGGAGCAGGGCGACGAAAGCGCCGACCGTGAGCATCGTTCGCGACGTGTCGACCGGCGACCAGTCGGCGACCAGCCACACGACCCCCGCGACGATTGCGACAGTGACGTACACCGCGGGCGTCCCCGCGAAAGGCCGAAGTCCGGTCGCCAACGCGTCGATGACGAACAGCACGTGTAGTGCCGACCCAGCGACCATCCACGGGACGAGAGCGACAATACTCTGCTCTGTCACGGGCGGGCGACGGCGAGCGAATCCGATCGCGACCACCACGAGACCGACCAGGAGAAAGGCTAGATGCGGCAACGGCGGCAGTGCAAACCCTTCCGGGAGAATCGCCATGCCACCACCGGCGACCGGTCGGGAGGAAAAGCTTACGCTTAGTGAAGGCTACGACCGCGAACGTTAGGTGTCACTTCGCGGCGGCGAGGAGGTTTATCACGTCGGCACTCGGTGGGTCGTGCATGAATCGTTCGGAGTTCGCCGCCCGCATCGATCACACCGTCCTCGGCCCGACGACGACAACCGCGGACGTTCGAACCGTCCTCGACGAAGCCGCCGAGCACGGGATGAACGCCTGTATCCCGCCTTGCTACGTCGCCGAGGCGGCCGACTACGCGCCGAGCGTGACGCTGGCGACGGTCGTCGGATTCCCACACGGCAACACCGCCGCGTGCGTCAAGCGCGAAGAAGCGGTCACAGCGTGGCACGACGGTGCCGACGAACTCGACGTCGTCGCCAACGTGGGACGACTCCTTGGCGGAGAAGACGACGCCGTCGCCGACGAACTCGCAGAAATCGTCGCGGCCGTCCCGATTCCGGTGAAGGTCATCATCGAGACGACGCTGTTGACCGACGAGCAGAAACACCGCGCCTGTGCGGTCGCCGTCGAGGCCGACGCCTGCTTCGTGAAGACCTCGACCGTCTTTGCCGACGGCGGCGCGGTAGTCGACGACGTTGCGTTGATGGCCGACTATCTCCCGGTGAAAGCCAGTGGCGGCATCGGTACCTACGAGGACGCGAAGGCGATGCTGGACGCTGGTGCCGAACGAATCGGGGCGTCCAGCGGCGCCGAACTCGTCGAAGGGGCCCCCAAGTAGTTCTCCGAGGTGGGTCGGTTGCTTGTCCAGACTGTCTGCCGAGCGTGAAACTGTCAACAGTAACTAAGCTTCCTGCTGGTCAAGGTATCGTGGACGCTGACGCCCGGTGAAGAACAGATGACCGAACTGGCAACAATCGGGGGGACGGGGGATGCGGGCATCGAACAGAAGGGACGGGTTCTCGCCGTCGTGACGAGCCACGACGAACTCGGTGACACGGGCTACTCGACCGGGTACTGGGCGTCCGAACTGGCACACCCGTATCTCGCACTCGTGCGAGCAGGGTACGACGTCGACGTCGCGAGTCCTCGCGGTGGTCCGGCACCGGTCGACGACTGGAGTGACCCGAATCACGACCAGGCACAGGACCCAGAGGACTTCGTCAGTACTGGCCTGCTGAACAATCGAATCACGAGGGGAAAACTCCAGAATACCGAGTCGTTGGCCGCGGTCGACCCGGAGCCATACGACGGTGTGTTCTTCGTCGGCGGCTACGGTGCCGTCTACGACTTCCCCGACAACCCCGGCGTCCAACGCCTCGTCGAGGCCATCTGGACGCGTGGGGGCGTCGTCGGTGCCATCTGTCACGGCACTGCGGCGCTCCTCGACGTTCAGGTGGACGGCGGGCATCTCGTCGCCGGGCGCTCGGTGACCGGCTTCTCGAAAGCCGAGGACGAAGCGGTGGAGGCGGCTGTGGGTGTCGACTTTCTCACGGATTACGTCGAAGACCGACTCCGTGACTGCGGGGCCGATTACCGGTGTGCGGACCCGTTCGACCCGTTCGCCGCCGTCTCCGAGAACGGGCGACTCGTGACCGGCCAACAGCAATTCTCCGGCGACGTATTCGGTGAACACTTCGTTGCGGCGCACGACACGCTGTCCGAAGAGCCGCGTCCCGCAGAGACTTTCTGAGGCGTCTCAGACCGTCGGGCTTTTGGCCGCCGGGATGGAAGACACGTCCCGACTGAATGGCCCGGTACCACATCGAGACGTATGGCTGTACGGCCAACCGAGGTGAGAGCCGTCACATCGAGCAGGCGCTCCGAGACGGCGGCCACTACCCGGCGGCGGGCCCGGCCGACGCGGACGTCGCCATCCTCAACACCTGCACGGTGGTCGAGAAGACCGAGCGCAACATGCTGTCTCGGGCCAAAGAACTGCAGCGGGAGACGTCTGACCTCATCGTCACCGGCTGTATGGCGCTCGCACAGGGAGAGGAATTCGAACGGGCCGGTATCGACGCACAAGTGCTCCACTGGGACGACGTGCCGGCGGCCGCGCTGAACGGGGAGTGCCCGACGCCGACCCCCGACTCCAGACCAATTCTGGACGGCGTCGTCGGCATCCTCCCCATCGCTCGCGGCTGTATGAGCGACTGCTCGTACTGCATCACCAAGCGGGCCACCGGCAAGATAGACTCACCGCCGGTCGAGGAGAACGTCCAGAAAGCCCGCGCGCTCGTCCACGCCGGGGCCAAGGAAATTCGCATCACAGGTCAGGACACGGGCGTCTACGGCTGGGAGACGGGCGAGCGCAAACTCCACGAACTGTTGACGCGCATCTGCGACATCGACGGTGACTTCCGTGTTCGGGTCGGCATGGCGAATCCGAAGGGCGTCCACGGTATCCGCGAGGAACTCGCCGAGGTGTTCGCCGAGAACGACGAGTTGTACGACTTCCTGCACGCACCCGTCCAGTCCGGATCCGACTCCGTCCTCGGTGACATGCGTCGACAGCACCAGGTGAGCGAGTTCGTCGAGACGGTCGAGACGTTCGACGACGCGCTCGATTACTGGACGCTCTCGACGGACTTCATCGTCGGTTTCCCGACGGAGACGGACGCAGACCACCGGCAGAGCCTCGCGCTCATGCGCGAGATTCGCCCCGAGAAAATCAACGTCACCCGTTTCTCGAAGCGCCCCGGAACGGACGCCGCGAAGCTCAAAGGACTCGGCGGCACCCTCAAGAAGGAGCGCTCACGCGAGATGACCGAGCTGAAGATGGACATCGTCGGCGACGCCTACGAGTCGATGGTGGGCGACACCCGAACGGTACTCGTCGTCGAGGCGGGCACGGGTGACTCGGTGAAGTGCCGCGACGACGCCTATCGACAGGTCATCGTCCAGCACGCCGCCGACTACGGCGTCGAACCGGGCGACTTCGTCGACGTCGAGATAACGGGTCACCAGACGGTGTACGCGTTCGGGCGGCCGGTCTGACGGGTCCTCACTCGTCGCCGTCAATCGACAGCGTAATCAACTTATTCCCGGGCTGAAACGCCCCTGACGTGCAACTCCTCCGAGACGTTCTCAGAGACGCGCTCGTCGTCGCCGCCGGGACCCTCGTGCTCGCGTTCGTCTTCTTCGGCGCGACGGGAGTGTGGCCGCCGATGGTCGCCGTCGAGAGCGGGAGCATGGAACCTCACCTCGAACGAGGTGACCTCGTCGTCCTCACCGACACAGGGCGACTGGCCCCACCTGTCGCCGACGGCGGCGGCGTCGTCACGGCGGCCTCGACCGACGAGTACCGGCGTCTCGGAGCCACTGGCGACGTTCTGGTCTTCACCCCGCCCGAACGAACCGGGTCGCCAATCATTCATCGCGCTCGATTCCGGGTCGACGCCGGGGAGAACTGGTACGACCGCGCCGACGCCGCGTTCCTCCCGCGCGACGTCGACGGGTGTCCGGAGTTGCGGTACTGTCCCGCACCGCACGCAGGCTACGTCACGAAAGGCGACGACAATTCGGTCTACGATCAGGCCGTCGGTCGCGCGCCACCCGTCAAGCGGTCGTGGATTCGTGGGAAGGCGCAGGTCGCGGTCCCGTGGCTCGGCGAGATTCGACTATTCGTAGCCGGCGCGTGAGTTCGGGTTTCTGTTCGACACTGTCCCGGCGGGTTCGACACCGTGGAGGTCGGGTCGATGTCGGTGGCCTACGGGACCGTCATCGAGTCGTCCTCTTTCCACTCGCCGAGTTCCTTCGGGTCGACGTGGACGTACACGTCGTCGACTTCCGCAATCGTCTGAATCGACTGGACGATTTCTGACTCGATGTCGTGTGCGTGATTGACCGTCATCTCGCCCTCGACTTCCACGTGCAGGCTCACGTCGATCTCGGGGCCGACGTAGTGGGCGATGACGTCGTGGACGCCCTGCACTTCGGGGTGTGCGAGCGCTCGCTGAAGTATCTCTTCGCGGAGTTCGTCGGGCGGGGCCGCGCCGACGAGGTAGTTGAGGTTGTCCCGGACGATGTCGAAGCCGGTGTAGAGGATGCCAAACGAGACGACGCCGGCGGCGAGCGGGTCAAGAATCGGGTAGCCGATGGCGGCACCGACGACGCCCACGAGTGCGGCACCGGCGGTCAGGATGTCCGTTCGGTTGTCGAGGGCGGTCGCCACGAGCGCCGGCGAGTTCGTCTTCTCACCGGCGCTCAGACAGTACCGGTACAGCAGGTACTTCGCCGCGCCGCCGGCGACGAGGACGATGGCCGCTGGAACGCTCGCCGACATACCGTACGTGCCGTTCAGAATCGTCGTCGCCGCCTGCCAGAGGACGTAGATGCCGGCACCGAAGACACCGATGGCGACGACCATCGAGACGAACGGCTCGATGCGCTCGTGACCGTGTGGATGCTCGAAGTCCGGCGGCTGTGTCGTCAGGTACAGCCCGGCGAGAACGAGGAGGCTGTAGGCGGTGTCACCGAGGCTGTTGGCCGCCTCGGAGCCGACGGCGAGGCTTCCGGTGGCCATCCAGACCGCCCCCTTCGCGACCACGAGTGCGAGGTTGACGACGAACACCACGAGGCCGACCCGCCTGACGACCGACCGCCGTTCCATCACCACGAGTTGGATTGCCCCGGTCAAAGGCGCTTCGACCGCCGCGTGAGCGTGTGTGTCGGCCGCACACGGATTGTGATTGCACGTCTGACTCGCCGTCTAGCGTGATTCGATTTCACTCGGAGCGCATCCGGTGCCTGGACTCGGCTACTCGACGTTGACCGCAGTTTCGTCGTCTCTGACGGTCGTCCCCGCCTGTTCGGTGAAGGCGTCGTGGAGGTGGTCGTAGGTGTCGTCGAGCGCCTCGACGACGACTTTCGTATCCGAGACGACGGGCATGAAGTTCGTATCGCCCGTCCACCGCGGAACGACGTGGGTGTGGAGGTGGTCGTTGATGGAGCCACCGGCGGCCGGCCCGAGATTCAATCCGGCGTTGATGCCGTTCGGCCCGAGTGCGTCCGAAATCGCTCGGACGGTTCGCTGTTTCAGCCGGGCGTGGTCGACCAGTTCCGCGTCCGAGAGGGCGTCGTACTCGCCGGTGTGTCGGTACGGGATGACCATCACGTGACCAGGGTTGTAGGGGTAGTTGTTCAGGAGGACGAAACTGCGTTCGCTCCGGGCGACGATGCGGTTCTGCCTATCGTCGCCTCGCTCGGGAAGGACGCAGAACGGACAACCGTCGATGGAGTCGCCGTCGCGTTTGACCCACTCGATGCGCCACGGGGCGAAAATCTGGTCCATACGTGCGGGAGAGGACCCAGTCGCTTAGGCCTATCCACCGCACTCGGTCGTCACACCGTTCAGGCTGTCCTCGGATGGGCTTCCTTCACATCCGCACGAAGCCCTCGACCCGCGGGCGACCCGATTCGCGCTGGCGACGAAGCTTTATCACCGATGCCGCGGCCAACCCTGTCCGACCCGTGATATACCACTTCGCTCGTCCACTCCTCGAATCGTTGCTCGTAGACGCCCTCGGGTTAGTCACCCGGACGGTGTGGGCGACGCTCGTCTTCGGCGTCAGCCTCGTACTCGGAGGTGGCCTCTCGGCCCTCGTCTCGAAGGCACCAGTCCGGGCCGTTCCCGAACTCGTCGCTCGAACGACCGTGGGCAGACTTCTCGGTGGAACGCCTGCGGAGGTCCGTCGCGTGAGCGGCCTCCTCGGCGGCGCGGCAGTCGTTGGCCTCGGCGTCGTCGCCGCGACGCAGATTCTCGACGTCGTCGTTCTGTCACGCGCGGTGGCGTGGGGGCTCTCCCGACTCCCCACCGTGGCTGGCGGTCTGGGGGTCTTGCTCGTCGGCCTCGTCGTCGCCGATCTGGCGGCCGACCGCGTCGCCGGTGGCTCGCCCGCCGTCTCTGACCCTCTCGGTTACGGGCCAGACCCCGGCGAGCGGGTGCGTGTTCGCCCCGAAGTTCGATTGCGACGACTGGCCGCATCCGGGACGCGGGCAGTGCTGTACGCCGCGACGGGCGTCGTCGCGCTCGACACGGTGGGTGTGAACGTCGCAATCTTCGTCGTCGTCGCTCGGATGCTCGCACTCGGCGCGGCAGTAGCGGTGGCGCTGGCGCTCGGCATCGCCGTCGGATTCGGTGCAAAAGACCACGTGGCCGCGGCTCTCGACGACCTGCGAGAGCGGCGTGCAGACCCGCCCACTTCGACGGACGATTGACAGTTCGTCGTGGACCCGGAACTCACTCGACGGTTCTGCGGTAAGCGTCTCGTTGCCGACTACGCGGTGAGTATCTCGCAGCCGTCCTCGGTGATGACGACGGTGTGTTCGGCCTGACTGACCATCTTGCCATCCTCCTCCTTGAGGACGGGGTAGCCGTGGACGACGCCCTGCCGCTTGAGTCGCTGGAGAATCATGTCCGTTCGGCCGTCGTCGAACCAGCGGGCCGCGAAGGGGAGCGTCCGGTACGTCTCGGTGATCTCTTCGAGGACCTGTCGCGCCCGGCGGTTGCGAACCGAACGCTCGCGTTCGAGGCTGAAAATCTCCTCTCTGGCCCCCTCGGAGACCTTCCCGCGTCCGTCGGTGGCGAACGGTTCGACGGCGACAACATCGCCGACCTCGAGTTCAGGCCCCCGCTGGGTGCCACGATTCGGGATGTTCGGCCCCGTGTGCGCGTCCCACTGGGCGACGCCGTGTCCCGAGAGGTTCAGAACCGGCGTGAATCCGTAGCTGCGGATGACGTCCTCGATTTCGGCCCCGACCGCTCCGGTCTGAACGCCGGGTGCCATCGCGTCGAGTGCGGCGTCGAGCGCCTGTTCTGCGGCCTCGACCAGTTCGTCGTTACCCGAGAGGTCGACCGTCACGGCCGCGTCCGCGATGTAGCCGTCGACGTGAACGCCGCAGTCGAGACACACCATGTCCTCGCCGAAGGTGGTCTCGTCGTCGCGGGCGGGGGTCGCGTGGGAGGCTTCCTCGTTGACGCTGATGTTCGTCGGGAAGGCACACCCGTCGGCGAGTTCGTCGATGCGAGCTTCGGCGTACTCTGCGACTTCGAGCTGTGTGACGCCCGGTTCGACCATCTCGGCGGCCTCGTCCAGTACCGTGCGGAGCGCCGCTCCAGCCGCGCGGTACTTCTCGACCGTTTCGTCGTCGAGGGGTCCGATTGCCATGCACCGCGATTTGCCGGTGACGGGCAAAGAGGTTCCGGGTCCCTCTGCGCGCTGGTCCGAGGTGGGACTCGGGGTTCTGAATCGACTTTCGACACCGAATTTCACGCTCGACTTCGAGGTGGGGAACGGAGAGCGCCCCGATTACACTGACTATATAGCCCACGGTAATACACTTAGCAACTGTTTATCCTCGTCGCCGCTGTTTCACACGCAAGCCACCTCTCACATGACCGACCCACACTTTTCGCCGACTATCGACGCCCAGCACCGCCGTCTTGACGTCGCCGACTGGGACAACGTGTACGTCGTCGGCGACGTCCACGGGTGTCGTGCGGAACTCGGCGTGCTCTTGGACAGGTTGGGCGTCTGCGAGGCCGACCTCGTCGTGTTCGTAGGCGACCTGATTCGGAAGGGGCCGGACAGTCAGGGAGTGGTCTCACTTCTCAGGGAGTCACCGAATATGTTCGCCGTCCGGGGCAACAACGAGGAGAAGGTCCTCCGAGGCGAGAAGGCCGTCCCGGATTTGACTGCCGAGGACGTCGAGTGGATTCGTGACCTGCCGGTCGCCATCTCGTGGGCCGAGAGCCTCGTCGTCCACGGCGGCGTCGACCCCCGGATGCAGCTTTCTGCGCACGGTGTCGACGACCTGCAGAACACTCGCTCGTTGGTGCCGGGTGGCAGTTACGACCCGCCGTTCTGGTTCGACGCCTACGAGGGTCCTCACCGCGTCTTCTTCGGACACACGGTGTTGGAACGACCAGTTCACCGCGAGTACGCCGTCGGGTTGGACACCGGGTGCGTCTACGGCGGCGACCTCACCGCCTACGACTGGCGACGGGAGGAATTCGTCACCGTCTCCCCAGACCGAACGGTGCAGGAACGGCCCGACTCGAAATTTCTTCGCCCCCGGCGGACGGTGGCCCCGCTGTGAGGCGTCGATGACCGAGGAGCGACCCCATATCGACGACGGCGACGACGTCACTGCCGGCGGTACCAGCAACGGCCACCCAGTGCCGGGAGTCGACGACGCTGAGACGTCGACCGGCGTCGACGGGGAGAAATCCTCTGTCGACCTCGACGACCCGACGTACTACCTGAACCGGGAACTGTGCGAACTGGCGTTTCAATCGCGCGTGCTCAACGAGGCCATCGACGAGCGAAATCCGCTGTTGGAGCGGGTGAAGTTCCTCTCCATCTTCACGACGAACATGGACGAGTTCTTCATGAAACGCGTCGGCGGGTTGAAACAGCAAATCGACGCCGGGGTGACCGAGTTGACCGTCGACGGTCGGACGCCCTCCCAGCAGTGGGAGGAGATTCTCGAACGCTCCCGTGAGATGTTCGAAGCGCAGGTGCGGTGTTTCAGCCGGGGCGTCCGTCCCGCGTTGGCCGACGAAGGTATCGAAATCGTCGACCACGACGACCTCGATGCCGACACTCAAACCGACCTCAGAGGGTACTTCGAGAGTCGCGTGTTGCCGACGCTGACGCCGTTGACCTTCGATCCGGCCCACCCGTTCCCCTTCATCTCGAACCTGAGCCTCTCGCTCGCGGTCCTCACGAGGAGCGACGAGAGCGAAGACGACGACCGTGACCACAAGTTCTCGCGGGTGAAGATACCGAAGAACAGGCCTCGATTCGTTCGCGTCGGCGACGACTCCGCGTTCGTCCCGCTCGAACAAATCGTCGAGGCGAACCTCGACTTACTGTTCCCCAACGTCGAGATACTCGACACGTCGCTGTTTCGGGTTACACGGAACGCCGAAGTCGGGCGCGATGAGGAGGTCGCCGAAGGGCTCATCGAGATGATAGAGGACGTCCTCCGACAGCGGCGGTTCGCCACGGTCGTGCGTCTCGAAGTCCAAGAGGACATGCCCGCGGAAGTTCGGCAGTTGCTCATCAAACAACTGGATGTCGACGAACGGGAAGTGTTCGACCTCGAGGGACTGCTCGACTACCGAGATTTCGTGGAGTTGCTCGACCTCGACCGCCCGGACCTGAAGGTCGAGCAGTGGACGCCACAACTTCACCCCCGGTTCGTCGGTGTCGACCCCGAAGTCCCCGACACGCTGTTCGAAGAAATCTCCCGAAAGGACGTGCTCGTCCACCACCCGTACCACTCGTTTGCCAACACCGTTCAGACGTTCCTCGACACGGCAGCGAACGACCCCGACGTACTCGCCATCAAGGCCGCCATCTACCGGACGGCGGGCGACTCCCAGGTCATCGAGAGTCTCATCGAGGCGGCCAAGAACGGCAAGCAGGTCGCGGTGATGGTCGAACTCAAGGCCCGCTTCGACGAGGAGAACAACCTCCGGTGGGTCAAGCGATTGGAGGAAGAGGGCATCCACGTCGCCTACGGTACCATCGGGCTGAAGACGCACTCGAAGACCGCGCTCGTGGTCCGCGAGGAGGACGACGGCGTCTCACTGTACTCGCACGTCGCCACCGGAAATTACCACTCGGAGACGGCCAAGACGTACGTGGATCTCGGGTTGCTCACCGCCGACCGCGACATCGGGCAGGATCTCGTGCGCCTGTTCAACTTCTTCACCGGCCACTCGCTGCACGAGGAGTACCGAAAACTGCTGGTCGCACCGACGAACATGCGCGAGCGGTTCACTCGATTGATTCGCCGCGAAGCCGAGGTCGCCAGTGCCGGCGGCGAGGCGAGAATCGTCGCCAAGATGAACGCCCTCGAAGACCCCGACATCGTGGCCGAACTGTACCGGGCGTCGATGGCGGGCGTCGATATCGAACTCATCGTTCGCGGCATCTGTCGTCTGCGACCCGGTCTCGAGGGTGTCAGCGATACCGTCAGGGTCCACAGCGTCGTCGGTCGATTCCTGGAGCACTCGCGAATCTTCTACTTCCACAACGGTGGGAGGTCGGAGATCCCCCAGGTGGCCGGCGAAATCGACGACGACGGCCACCCGGAGTACTTCGTCGGGTCGGCCGACTGGATGACGCGCAACCTCGATCGACGCGTCGAAGCTATCGCACCCGTCGAGAATGACGCACTCTGTGAGGAGTTACAGTCTATTCTCGACGTCATGCTCACCGACAACCGGCGGCGCTGGGTGATGGACGCCGACGGGAGTTACGAGCAGTGTCGTCCCGACGCGGACGAGACGGTTCGAAACACGCACCAGCGACTCATGCACCGCGCGAAAGAGTCGGTCCCCGAGGAGGAAGAGTCCGGATTGCTCGCAAACGATACGCCTCGGAGACGGCGCTCCGAAGTCGACCTCGACGACGTGTACACGAACGACCTGTGACTCGATGTCGACGAGTCGCCGTGCTCACACGAGACGACTCGCTCACCGGCCATCGTGGACGACGCGTCCGCCGACGACGGTGAGAGAAACGTCGATGTCCGAAATCGCGTCCGGATTCTCCCACGGTGACGCCTCCAGCGCGACCACGTCGGCACACGCTCCTCGCTCGATACTGCCGAGACGGTCCTCGTCGAAGCCGGCGTAGGCCGACCCCGACGTGTACGCACGCAACGCCGCCGTCACGTCGAGTCGCTGTGCCGGTTCCGGCGCGTTGACGACCTGGTGAACGCCGAACAGCGGGTCCAACGGCATGCAGTCAGAGCCGAACGCGAGGGTGACACCGGCCTCCCGAAAGTCGGCGAACCGGTTCGTCGATCGGCGACGGTCACCGAGACGGGCATCGTACAGGCCGCCATCGCCCGCCCACTTCAGGAAGTTCGGCTGGACCGAAGCCACCACCCCGAGCGAGGCGAATCGCTCGATTGCGTCGTCGGTCGCCAACTCGGCGTGTTCGACGCGGTGCCGACGCCCGTTCTCGTCGGCTTGGCGTTGCATCTCATCGTCGCCGTCGACTCGGTCTTCCAGAGCGCCGTAGGCGTCGAGAACTGCGTCGATGGCTTCGTCACCGATGGCGTGAGCGGCGACCTGAAACCCCTCGTCGTCGGCCCGTTCGACCAGCGAATCCAACTCTGCGGGAGCGACGACCCACGTTCCTCGCCCGTCGCCGTCGGCGTACCGCGTCGAGAGCCTCGCAGTTCGGCCGCCGATGCTGCCGTCGGTGAACGTCTTTATCGCTCCGACCCTGACGAGGTCACTTCCGTGATTCGTTCGTAATCCGGACTCGACGAGCGCGTCGAGGTGTTCTGCCCAGTAGTTGAGTCGAACGCGAATCGACAATTCGCCCGCCAGTGCCATGTCGCGATACACTCGCGGTGCGACCGAGTGTCGGACCATGTCGTGAACGCACGTGACGCCGCGAGCGTTGGCGTGTGCCGTCGCGGCGTCGAGCAGGGTTCGCATCTGCGCCTCGTCCGGAGCGAATTCGCGGTCGAGCACCTCGACTGCGCGTTCGACGACGACGCCCGTTGGTTCGCCGTCGGCGACTCGCACGTCTTTTTCGGGCATCTCTCCGCGGACATCGTCGAGGGCGACGGAGTTCAGCGAGGCGACGTGCATGTCCTCCCGGAAGGCGGCGACCGGGACCGACGTGGAGACGGCGTCGAGGTCGTCGCGGGTCAGATAGTGCGAGTCGTCCCACGCGCTTTCGTCGTAGCCGAAGCCAAGCACCCACTCCTCGGCGTCGATTTTCGCGGCGCGGTCACGCAGTCTGTCGAGGCAGTCGTCGAGACTCGTCGCCCCCGAGAGGTCGGCGTGGACGAGTGACTCCCCGAGTCGCTGGAGGTGGGTGTGCGCGTCGACGAAGCCGGGGAGAAGCACCCGTCCCTTCAGGTCGATAGTCTCGGTTTCGAGACCGGCAAGAAACTGTACGTCGTAGTCGGTGCCGACCGCGACGATACGTCCGTCTCGAACGGCGACGGCTTCGTGTACCTCGTCGGGGTCGCCGAGGGTGTGCACCTCCGCGTTGGTCAGGAGGAGATCGGCGGCGTCCGTCATACCGTTGAGGGGGGTCGCGAGCGCGAAAACTGTTGGGCCTCCGAGACGGTGAGTGGGGTAACCGAGTGGTGAGGCTGGTCCGTCCTCGTTCGTTGTGGCAGTGGTATTTCTCGCCGGCATATTTATCAGATGTTGGTAATATGCTCACGTACTCATGGATAGCCGCCATCTCAATCTCGCTCTGCTGGTCGGGGCAATCGCTCTCGTGGGGTTGCTCGCGGCGGCGTCACCTACCAGTGCCTCGCCGCCGGTCCCGGACTGTCCGGAAAACAACGTCACGACGGCGAACACGACGTTCGAAGTCCAGACGTGTTACGACCGCGGGTCCCACTACATGAATTCCACCTACGGAGTGAACACCAACTACACGAACGAGGTAGACGTCACCAACGTCGGCAACGAGTCCGGGAGCCTCTCGCTGTCGGTGGCTATCGACGGCAACGAAGTCAAATCAGAAGCTGTGGCCCTCGACTCTGGTGGCTCGGCGAGCGTTCAATACGAGCGTGAACTGGCCGATGGTACGCACACGGTCACCGTGAGCTACCAGGACCCCTACAACGTCACCGTAGTCGACAGTCCGTACGACCCCGTAATCGAGTGTTTAGACCACGGGGACGCGTGGAGAGATCCCTGTCCGAACGACCTCGACGGCGATGGGTACTACGAGGACGTTGACGGAAACGGTGTCGCCGACTTCGACGACGCCATCACCCTCGCGTTCGTCGATCCCTCCAGTTTCACACAGGCTCAAGTCGAGGCCTTCGACTTCGACGACGACGGCGAAGTGAGTTTCCGCGACGCTATCGAGTTAGCGTTCGGGGCGTGACTCTCCGTGCGGCCGATGGGTAACCCTTAGAACCTGGCGGCGAGAGTCGCCGGTATGAACGCAGCGGAACTTGCCGGACGCGTCCGCGACGGCGACCTTCGGTTCCACGAACTGGAAGACCACGCCGACGCGGACACCGCGACGGCGGCCCGGCGACTGCTCGTGGCAGCGGACACCGGCGTCGACCTCGACGCCGTCGGCGACTACGGCTTTCCGGCCGAGCGCGCAGCGACGAACATCGAGAACATGCTCGGGGCGGTGCAGGTCCCGCTCGGCGTCGCCGGTCCGGTGACCATCCGGGGCGCGTCGATCGACGGCGAGCGATACCTTCCCCTGGCGACGACCGAGGGGGCACTGCTGGCCAGCGTCAACCGCGGGTGCTCGGTCATCGACCAGTCCGGGGGGGCGACCGCTCGCGTCGTCAAGTCGGGGATGACGCGCGCGCCTGTCTTCCGCGTCGACGACGTTGCCGAAGCGACGGCGCTGGTTGAGTGGATCCGTGCCAACGAAGACGCGCTCACCGAGGCCGCGGAGGCGACGACGAATCACGGCGAGTTGCTCGACGTGACGCCCTACGTCGTCGGTTCCTCGGTGTTTCTGCGCTTCAGATACGACACGAAAGACGCGATGGGGATGAACATGGCGACCATCGCCACCCGCGCGGCCGCGGACCTCGTCGAATCCGAGACGACCGCCGAACTCGTCGCGCTGTCGGGGAACCTCTGTACGGACAAGAAGCCGGCGGCCATCAACGCCATCGAGGGTCGGGGCCGGAGCGTCACCGCCGACGTGGTCGTCCCCCGCGAGGTGGTCGAAGCGCGACTGCACACCACGCCCGAGGCCGTGGCCGAACTCAACGTGCGGAAGAACCTCGTCGGCAGCGCGAAGGCCGGCAGTCTCGGCTTCAACGCCCACGTCTCGAACGTCGTCGCCGCGATGTTTCTGGCCACCGGACAGGACGCCGCACAGGTCGTCGAGGGTGCGAACGCCATCACGACTGCCGAAGTGCGCGACGAGGGCCTCTACGTCGCCGTCTCGATGGCCAGCGTCGAGGTCGGAACCGTCGGCGGCGGGACGAAACTCCCGAGCCAGGGGGAGGGCCTCGACCTGCTCGGCGTTCGCGGCGGCGGCGACCCGCCGGGGACCAACGCCGACGGGCTGGCCGAATGCGTCGCCGTCGGCGCGCTCGCGGGCGAACTCTCGCTGTTGTCCGCGCTGGCCTCGCGACACCTGTCGAGCGCACACGAGAGCCTCGGGCGCTAGTTTCTTCCCCGTTCGGGGGTGACCGACGGCAACCCCGCCGCAGTCGGTCACTACTACGCGGTCGGACACCCTCCGCGGTCGCTCACGCCGCATCCACGTTCTTCACTTCCGCTTGCGTGGCCACTTTCGCTCCGCATCCATGGCTCACTTTTACTCGCGTCCGTATGGTCGAAACGAACGCGTCCGCCGGTGAGCACCTGCGGGCGTTCCCACCATGTTCCGAACCAACCACCTCTCTTCTCGAGAGGAATCAGACTCCGAACCCGACTCAGGTACGGGGCTCGACTTCGAGGACCTGACGCGCTGGCTCAGACTCCTGCGACTCCTGCTGGGAATCGTCGTCTCTCTGCTGACCGCCCTGAAACTGCTGGGGGTGCTGTGAGACTCACAGCAGTCGGTGCCGACCCCGACTCTCGCTCACCTCGCCACGGCGGACGAGTTTGTCGAGGAGGTCGCGTGCGGCGTCGGCAGGTACCCCGTGTTCGACCGCGTAGTCGACGACGTCCGATTCGGTCGCGCCGCTCGTCTCCCGGAGCGCGTCTCGAACGACTTCCCCGCGTGTCCGGCTGTCCGTCTGCTCGGTCGCCCCCGCGGCGGCGACGGCCTCCGCGTCCAGTCCTGACCCTTCGAGGTACTCGCGGTCGTCGATACCGGCGTCTTCGACCTGCCGCTCCATCTCGGCGATCGATTCGAGCGACTCGTACGTCTCGCGCTCCCCGCGCTTGTCCGCGAGCAACGTCGCTCGGGCCTCCCGGGCCGCGTCTCTGTCCTCGGACTCGAAGAGGCGTCGGAGCTTTCGCGTCTGGTGGCGTCGGCCGCACCTCGGGCACGTCGCCGTCTTCCCGGGGTCCGACAGCAACCAGAGCGCCCCACACGCCGAACAGCCCACGACCGAGTACATGGCCCCTTCTTTGCCCGCATCGCGTTTGAACCCTCCGGCGTGTCTCGGTTGCACCCGTCGCGTCCCGCCGTCGCGGCCGACTGCGCGTCACCCCTTGGTCGGGCCATCTTTTTCTCGCCTGGCGTCGACTCCCGGTTATGCAACGAGTGACCCTTTCTGAGGTCGACGTGGCCGAGGCAGTCCCGGGCGTCCACCTCGCCCAACTGGCCGCGGGCGACCAGATGAGCATCCAGTACTTCCACATCGGGCCCGGCGAGCGCGTGCCCGAGCACAGCCACCCGCACGAGCAGGTGGGCGTCGTCGTGGAAGGGACGGTGACGTTCGTCCTCGCGGACGGAGCGGAAATCGTGGTCTGTGACGGCGACACCTACTCGATACCGGGCGGAGAGGCACACGCCGCCGAGAACCGCGGCGACGTCGACGTCGTCGGTTACGACATATTTAGCCCGCCGCGCGACGCGGTTCCGTTCGCGGACGACTAACCGTCGCTGACCGGTCGTTTCTGCAGTCGTCTCTGCCGCTTCTGCAGTCGTCTCTGCCGTCTCTCCGGTCGTCTCTGCATCCGACACCCGGAGCTGTTTTTCGTCTCGTGCAGGGGGTTCGTGGGATGGCCCTTCTGGGAACCGCCTCATTCGATGCCACCACTGTCTCTGAAACCGTTCGTCGCTCCTGACTTTCACTCGCCGAGTCTGAAATGAACGTTTATGAGATTTCTGGGGCTATCCCTAGAGAGGTGTGTCATGCCAGCGATATCCGAACTTCAGAACATGTTCTCCAACATGGTGACCGCGCGTCACTACGAGGAGCGACTGCAGGAGGAGTATCTCGAGGGAAAGCAACCAGCGTTCGACATCTCTGCCGGGCCGATACCAGGTGAACTCCACCTCGCGGCGGGCCACGAGGCGTCCGGGGCGGGCGTGTGTCAGCATCTCCGTGACGAAGACACCGTAACCGCCCCGCACCGACCCCACCACGTCGCCATCGCAAAGGGCGTCGACCTCGACCGGATGACCGCCGAAATTTTCGGTCGGGAGACGGGTCTCTGCCGGGGGAAAGGTGGACACATGCACCTGTTCGACCCCGACGTGAACTTCGCGTGCAGCGGCATCATTGCACAGGGCTGTCCGCCAGCGGTCGGTGCGGCGATGGCGGCCAAAAAGCGGAACACGGACAACGTCGCCGTGGCCTTCCTCGGCGAGGGTGCAATCGACCAGGGCGGCTTTCTGGAGTCGCTCAACCTCGCGGCGGTACAGGAGCTGCCCGTCGTCTTCGTCATCGAGGACAACGACTGGGCCATCAGCATGCCCAAAGAACGCGTGACCGACGTGGAGGACGGCTCTCAGCGCGCCGACGGCTTCGACATGCCGGGGGCTCGAGTCGATTACGACGACGCGCTGGCGGTGTACGATGTGGCTGAAGAAGCCATCGGGCGCGCCCGGGACGGCAACGGCCCGACGCTGCTGGAAGTGCAGGTCCACCGCCGGATGGGTCACTTCATGGGAGACGCGGAAGGGTACAGACCGAAGGAAGACATCGAACGAGCGAAAGCCCGCGACCCCATCCCCCGGTTGGCCGAGGAACTCAGGGCGGCCGGACTCGACGACGACGACATCGAGGAACTCCGCGAGACTGGCCATCAGCGCGTCGAGGACGCCATCGCCTTCGCCAAGGAGCAACCCGAACCCGACCCACAGGAGGCCTACGAGGACGTCTTCACGAATCCACCGACGTCTATGCATCAGGGTCGTGCGTCGACCGACGGAGGTGAGAACTGATGGCGACCGAGGACCAGCCGACGCCGTCGGAGGGATTCGGCGTGGGTGACCGCGAACTGACCATGAGTCGCGCGATGGTCGAGGCCATCGCGCAGGAGATGCGCGACGACGACGACGTGTTCGTCATGGGCGAGGACATCGCCGATTACGGCGGCATCTTCGACAGCACGCAGGGCTTGCTCGACGAGTTCGGCCGCGACCGTATCATGGACGTGCCCATCAGCGAGACCGGATTCATCGGCGCGGGGGTCGGTGCCGCACAGGCGGGGATGCGACCCATTGCCGAACTCATGTTCGCCGACTTCTTCGGCGTCTGCATGGACCAGATATACAACAACATGGCGAAGAACACGTACATGAGCGGCGGGTCGGTGTCGGTTCCGATGGTGCTCATGACGGCCGTCGGCGGCACCTACAGCGACGCCGGCCAGCACTCCCAGACGCTGTACGGGACCTTCGCTCACCTGCCTGGAATGAAGGTCGTCGTCCCGAGCAACGCCTACGACGCCAAGGGACTGATGCACGCGGCCATCCGCGACGACGACCCGGTCGTCTACATGTTCCACAAGCGCCTCATGGGTCTCGGGTGGATGCCCGCCCCGCCAGGCCCGAAGACCGGCGTCCCCGAGGAGGCCTACGAACTCCAGTTCGGTGAGGCCGCCGTCCGACGGGAAGGGACGGACGCGACAGTCGTGACGCTGGGACTGCACGTTCACAGAGCCCTGGACGCGGCCGAGCAACTCGAAGACGACGGCGTCGACGCCGAAGTCATCGACCTCCGGACGCTCGTCCCACTGGACACCGAGACGGTTCTGAACTCGGTTTCGAAGACGGGCCGGTTGGTCGTCGTCGACGAGGATTACCGCTCCTTCGGCGTCACCGGCGAAATCATCGCCCGTGTCGCCGAGCACGCACTCGACGACCTCGATGCCGTCGAGCGACTGGGAATACCGGACGTACCGATACCGTACGCGCGTCCGCTCGAACAGGAGGTCATTCCGGACTCCGAGGACATCGTCGAAGCCGTCCAGCGGACACAGCAATGAGCGAGGACCTCGTCGACGTCGACTCCGCGTCGGTCTGGCCGGACGACGCCGAAGACGTTACGGAGGCGGTGGTCGCAAACTGGTTCGCCAGCGAGGGCTCACACGTCGACGCCGACACGACCGTCTGCGAGATTCAAATCGAGAAGGTGAGTGTCGACGTTCCAGCACCGGTCTCGGGGGCGGTGGTCGAGCTCCTCGTCGGAGAGAACGAGGAGTTCACTCGCGGCGACCCGCTCGCTCGCATCCGTCCCGACTGACTGGTCTCTCCACTCGGTGTGACCCATCGCGGGGTATACCATCTTCATATCGAAAAGCGAGAATGCATACGTGGATGCACGTCCACGTTACGCATGGACGACAGGTCCTCTCTTGACAGTGTCGACCAAGGTATCGTCGCCGCCCTCCTCTCCGACGCACGACACGCTACGAACGCCGAACTCGGACGGCAGGTCGGCGTTTCGGATGGGACGGTCAGAAATCGCATCGACCGCCTCGAATCCACCGGCCTCATCCGTGGATATCACGCCGCTGTCGACTACGAGCAGTTGGGCTTGAGCTTTCGTGCTCTCGTGGTCGGCACCGCGTCACCCTCACGCAGTTCCGAAATCTCGGCCGAGGCCAGTTCGCTCCCCGGCGTCATCCGAGTCTACGAGTTGCTGGGCGGCGAAGAGAACGTCTTCGTCGAAGTCGTCGGCACCGACGACGCCGACATCGCGTCGCTCACCAGCCAACTCTCCGAGATTGGGCTGTCGGTGACCGATACGCTCGTGATTCGCTCGGCCCGCGACCCAAAAAATTGCCTGGAGCCGGTCGACGAACGATAATTATCCCTACATTCTCGTTGCGCAATTAACAGTACTTTTCCACATCGTGAATGATAATCTCAGTCACATCCGGAATCGTTATGAAGTGTTCAATGGTAACTTGGCCCTATACCGATAGCAGAGAGGTCAATCACGATGGGAGAACACACGCACTCGTCTCAGTCGTCGGTCAGTCGTCGCAGTCGCCTGCCGTTTGCCGCCTTGGTATTCGTAGCGTCGCTGTCCCACCACCTTCCGGCACCGAGTTCCGCGGTACCGGGGGGTCCCCCCGCGTGACCGTCGAGCGAGTTCTCACGGTGTGTACGCACTGCGAGAAAGTCAACGTCGCAATTGAGAAATCCGACGGTTCGCTGACCGTCAGTGGGTGGTCGGGGTGTCCACGATGTGGGTGTGACTCCCTCGAACGAGTGACCGAAGAGTCGCTCGACTCCGACCAGTTCGAGTAGCGAGGCCACGCCCCCACGCACTCGCGGCTGTGTAAACAACCGTGGCGACGTCGGGCGGTCGTTTGCGACGACGCGGTGGCTCGCTGTGATCGTTCGTCTCCGAAAAAATCGTGGTAGTCGTGGGCCCTCCGAATCTGAGGTCCCGAGCGCTCGCTCGACTCGATGACGCGAGTTTCTCGATGATGCCGAGCTCCGCTCGGCAGACCCACGAACTGGCTTACGCCAGTTCGTGAATGTTTTCGACGATTTTGTCGGAGAACTCGCTGGTGGCCAACTTCGTGCCGCCCTCGATCTGTCGGTGCAGGTCGTAGGTGACGTTCCCGGACGAGACTGTCGCTTCGACGGCGTCGTGAACGAGGTCTGCGGCGTCGTTCCAGCCGATGTATTCGAGCATGATGCGGCCCGAGAGAATCATCGCCGTCGGGTTGACTTTGTCCATTCCGGTGTACTTCGGTGCCGACCCGTGGACGGGTTCGGCCAGACAGAGACCGTCGCCGAAGTTGCCGCCGGGTGCGATACCGAGGCCGCCTATCTGCGCACCGGCGGAGTCGCTGATGTAGTCGCCGTTGAGGTTCATCGTCGCGATGACGTCGTACTCGTCGGTTCGCGTCAGAATCTGCTGGAGCATGTTGTCGGCGATGCGATCCTTGATGACGATTTTGTCCTCTGGACGCTCGCCGTCGTACTCCTCCCAGAGTTCGTCTTCGGTGATGGTGATGTCGCCGAACTCCTCGGCTGCGAGTTCGTAGCCCCAGTCACGGAAGGCCGCCTCGGTGAACTTCATGATGTTGCCCTTGTGGACCAGCGTCACCGTCGGGCGGTCGTTCTCGATAGCGTAGTTGATAGCCTGTCGGACCAGTCGCTTGCTGCCGAATTCGGTGATGGGCTTGACGCCGATGCCCAGCGGACCCGGGTGGATGACGTCGTCGTATCCCATCTCGTTCTCGATGAAGGACTTCACCTGCTCGACCTCGTCGGTACCGGCTTCCCACTCGATACCAGCGTAGACGTCCTCGGTGTTCTCACGGAAGATGGTCATGTTCATCTTCTCGGGTTCCTTGACGGGCGACGGCGTGCCCTCGATGTAGTAGGTGGGGCGAACGTTCGCGTAGAGGTCGAGTCCCTGCCGGAGTGCCACGTTGAGGCTGCGGAAGCCCGAACCGACGGGCGTGGTGAGCGGCCCTTTGATTGCGACCCGGTGTTCTCGGATGGCCTTGGTGGTGTCCTCTGGGAGGTTCTCGCCGTACTTCTCACGGGCGCTCTCGCCCGCGTAGATGCGCATCCACGCGATGGAACGGCCGGTTGCCTCGGCGGCAGCGTCCAGCACCTTCTGCGTCGCGGGACCCACGTCGCTCCCGATGCCGTCGCCGTAGATAATCGGGATAATCGGCGTCTCGGGTACGTTTAGTTCGCCAGTTTCCTCGTCTGCGAGTGTAATCCGCTCCCCCTCCTCCGGGACAGAAACCTTGTCGTAGCTCATGAACAATCCCCGGTTTCTATAGCAACGGTAAATGCTTGCCGTTCTTCCGGCGTGGGTCGTCGTGCCCGAGTGTGTGGGTGTGACTGCCCTCCACTGTTCGGCTCTGACCAGCGCGTGCGCCAGACGAGCGAACCGATTAAGTGGCGTGCGTCGAAGCGACCACTATGCAAATCATCGTCCACGGCGGGGCCGTGGGTATCCCCGAGGTTCCAGAACCGCGACAGGCCGTCCTCGACGATGCGGCCCGGACTGGTATCGAGCAGTCCTCACCCCTCGATGCCGTCGAGGCCGCACTCAACATCCTCGAAGCCGACGAGCGATTCAACGCTGGCTTCGGCGGGTCCATCCAGTCTGACGGCGTCGTCCGAACCGACGCCGGGATGATGACCGACGACCGCCGTATCGGCGCGGCGGCAGGCATGACCGGCGTACGCGACGCGATTTCGGTGGCCCGACTCGTCCTCGAAGAGACGCCGCACGTCTGTCTCGCTGCCGACCGCGCCGTCGACTTCGCGTCGGCGTTCGGCGTCGAAACCGAAGTCGACCTCCTGAGTGAGTCCGTCCGCGAGGAGTTCGATGAGGCGAACCCACCGACCGACTCGGTTCGGACGCAACTGGACTGGATTCTCGACCGCTTCGGCAGCGAGAACCGCCACGACCACGACACCATCGGTGCGGTCGCCCGCGACGGCGACGACTTCGCCGTTGGCACCTCGACCGGCGGTCGGATGTTCGCACTGGCCGGTCGCGTCGGCGACGTTCCCCAGGCCGGGTCGGGCTTTTACTGCTCACCTGCCGGTGGCGCGAGTGCGACGGGTGCCGGCGAGGACATCGCCCGAACCACGCTGACGCGCCGCGCCGTCCAGTACCTCGAAGCCGGCCACGACGCCCAGACCGCGGCCGACCGCGCCATCGAGGAGTTCGACGAGTTGACCGGGTCGGCCGCCGGCGTCATCGTCCTCGACCACGAGGGTGCCGGACTCGCCATCACCGGCGCGGAGATGCAGACGAGCCTCGCCCAAGACTGAGCGTCGCCCAGCGCCCAGGACTGAGCGTCGTCTATCCGTTCGTCAGCCTCACCGACGGGGTCGTCGAACCGTCGAAAACAGAACGTTGTAGTCACCGCCCCATAGAGTGGGTTCAATGAGCTTCTTCGACCGACTCCGTCGGTGAGGCTGACG
>JBNJGG010000014.1:0-4683 GCA_051747545.1 Halobacteriota archaeon
GCCAGGAAGGCGTTGTTCGCGTACTTGATCATCTCCGCCTCTCGAACCCCCGTCTCGACGAGTGGCACGTCGCCACCCGCGGCGTCGACGAGTGGGTCGAACACCCCACGAAGCAAGTCCTCCGCACGCTCTGAGCGCGTCCCGAGAACCACTTTGTCGGGGTCGAGAAAATCCGAGACGGCACTGCCCTCGCGGAGGAACTCGGGGTTCATCGCCACGTCGAATTCTCCTCCTTCTGTCTTCCCCGACGCCGCCTCGATTTCCCTCGCGACGATGTCCTCGGTCGTCCCGGGCACGACGGTGCTCTTGACGACGACGAGGTGGTACCCGTCTTTGTCGGCCAACGCCTCACCGAGCATTTCTGCACCCGCCTCGATGAGCGAAAGGTCGATACTCCCGTCCTCGCGCGATGGCGTCGGGAGCGCGAGAAACGTGACCGCAGTGTCGCAGACCGCGTCGTAGTCGGTCGTCGCCACGAGTCGGTCGCCGCCGTAGGTCGCGATCAGGTCGTCGATACCGGGTTCGTGAATCGGGGCCACACCGTCGTTGATGCGTTCGACGACCGACTCGTCGATGTCGACGTTCGTCACGGCGTGTCCGAGGTCGGCGAAGCAGGCGGCGATGGTCGTCCCGACGTACCCGCTACCGACGATGCTGACGTTCATTGGGTGTACCCTGCTTTCGGAACGGGTTTTATCGTTGCGATGGCGGAGCCTGAAGATATTTATCGGTCGGACAGAAACTTCCAGTCCATGCAAGCAGTCGTGCTGGCCGCAGGCAAGGGAACCCGCCTTCGGCCCCTGACGGAAAACAAACCAAAGGGGATGGTCGAAGTCGCCGACAAGCCCATTCTCACCCACTGTTTCGAGCAACTGGTCGACCTCGGCGCACAGAAGCTCGTCGTCGTCGTCGGCTACCGTAAACAGGATATCATCAGCCACTACGGCGACGAGTTCGACGGCGTTCCCATCACCTACGCCCATCAACGCGAACAGAGTGGGCTTGCGCACGCGCTCCTCTGCGCCGAGGAGCACATCGACGGCGACTTCATGCTCATGCTCGGCGACAACGTCTTCCGTGCCAACCTCCGCGACGTCGTTCGACGCCAGCAGGAAGACCGCGCCGACGCCGCCTTCCTCGTCGAAGAGGTGCCGATGGAGGAGGCCAGTCGCTACGGCGTCTGCAAGACCAACCAGTACGGCGAGATAACCGAGGTCGTCGAAAAGCCCGAGAACCCGCCGTCGAACCTCGTGATGACGGGATTTTACACCTTCTCGCCCGCCATCTTCCACGCGTGTCAGCTCGTACAGCCCTCGGGCCGTGGAGAGTACGAAATCAGCGAGGCCATCGACCTCCTCATCCGGAGTGGCCGCACCATCGACGCCATCGGCCTGCAGGGGTGGCGGATGGACATCGGCTACCCGGAGGACCGAGACGAGGCCGAGCGACGTATCCTCGAAGAAGAAGAGCAGGCGGCGACCGCCGAAACGGGGTCGTCCTAACTCGACGGTCGTCGACCGACGGTGTTCCCTGCACGTTCGAAACTCGCGGTGTCGACAGCAAACCCCACGTTCCGGTGGGGCGATAGCGGAGCCGACGGTCGAACCGAGGGTGCCGACGAACGTGGGTGCGTCCCAGACGAGACGGTGCGGGAGGGCGAACAGACGGACAGACCCTTCGTTTCGGTGGTCGTCCCCGTGTACAACGACCCCGAGGGAGTCCGCGACACGCTGGAGTCGCTCGTCGCGCAGACCTACCCCGGCGACAAGCACGAAGTCGTCGTCGTCGACAACAACTCCACCGACGATACGAGAGCAGTCGTCCGGTCGTTCTGTGACGAGTACGACCGGGTCCGACTCGAAGTAGAGCGCGACGTGCAGAGTTCCTACGCCGCGCGCAACAGGGGGATTGAAGCAGCGCGCGGAGACGTGCTCGCGTTCGTCGACGCCGACATGACGGTCGACCCCGACTGGCTCGAAGGCGTCGTCGAGGAGTTAGAGGACGGTGCGTACCTCGCTTGCGACGTGGAACTGTACTCGTCCTCACCCGAGACGCTGGTCGGCAAGTACAACCGGCTCACCGGATTTCCCGTCCAGCGGTACGTCGAACAGCAAGGGTACGCGCCGACCTGTTGTCTCGTCGTTCGTCGGTCGGTGTTCGACGAGATCGGCGAGTTCGACTCCCGACTGATCTCGGGTGGCGACTCGGAGTTTGGCAACCGCGTGGCCGACTCCGGACGCGACTTGCGCTTTACCGACCAGGTGACGATGTATCACCCCACCCGCGATTCGCTCTCCTCACTGCTGAAGAAGGAACTCCGCGTCGGTCGGGGGCTCTGTCAGCGCCAGCAGTACTACCCCGAACGGTACGGACGCCCGGGCATCCCACCACGACCGAGCGGCGTCAAGCATACCGACGGGGCAGACGCGAGCGACCCGCTCTCAGAACGAGTCGTCTTCAAGGTGTTATCGGGAGTTACAACAGTGACACGGGCTATCGGCTACTTCACGGAGTTCGGTCGACACACACTGTCAAATCTACTTGGACGTCCCGGTCACGTCGATTCCGAGTCCTCCTGAGCACATAGTGCACCGTTTCGATTCCGTCTGTGTCTGCGAATCGGGTTCACGGACATGTTTTCTGGTATCGGTTGTCTTGGTTGGTATTCTCAGACGCTGTCTGCTGTCTCACGTTTACTCACAATCGGCGTAATCCCCCGGAAGAAGCCTTCTGTCAGAGATTTACTGTGAGTGTGAGAGTCCGTTCACCGACGACTGATAGGGGAACCAACGACGGCTGAGCTATCGACTTCGTGTTGGGTACTCACCTCACTCTTGGCCCTTGAGTTCTCGAGACCGTTTGACGCGAAATCTATCTGGGTCGCCGACACCGCCATCGCGATTCTCGTCAGTGACCAGTGGTGCCCACGATTCCGATCACGAGGTCGACACCGAGGACGGTTCTGTATCCGTCGTACATCGAATCGACCCCGTCTGGGATATGGAGATGACGATTCACCAAGCTGACGTATTCCCAGATTCAATCCGCGTAGACCTCGAGTCTTCGACCAGGACACGTGGAGGAATCGAAAAGCTGGGAACTGTCGAAGTAGATGAGGACGTAGGTGAGAGCTACATCTACCGAGACGGGTTCACGAGTGATTCGTTAGGAACCGATCTTCAATTCCATTTGTGTCAGAATCCGCGAATTCCAATAACACCGAAACCGTTACTCTAGTCGTCGTCGGAACTCAGTCTTCTCTGTGTGCTTCGTCCGAGAGGAGTTCCTTTGCCCGTTCGTAGCCCATCTGGTTAACGAGATCCTCGATGTCGGAGAGGCGGGCTCGTCGTCGTGCTTGACGAGCTTCGTCTGCCATCCTTAGAATCGCATCTGCTGTTCGCTCTGCTGTTTCCTCATCGGGATCAATCGTCGGGGCTGATTGACCGAATCGCCCGTTGTCCTGATAATAGCACACTCGAACTGTATAATGGTCCGCTTCTGTCTCGTGAACCGCCTGTACCTCCGCCCGACCTTCCTCCTCTCCCCACCGATCCACAACCTCTCTCGAAATCACCTCGTAGTTCGCCATTACATTCGAAGCTTAGTGCACTTCGGCCATATACCTTGTGTATTTTAGTCTAATTTACACTAAACTAGTGGGAGTCTATGAACGGGTATTTTATATATGTGGCGGTTAAGTGGAAATTGCAATGTCCGCTCCAAACCTTTCCTTGGACAACTGGGAGTTCCGAACCGAGGCACCGGCCTGGGTTGACTTACCATCCGATACGGACCACCACATCGGCGTGGTTGAGAATAATACATACTACAAAGCATTGATAGAGAAAGGTGACGGGATGTATCGTTGGTGGGCCTGGAAAGAGGGAAAAGGACGAATGCCGTACGGTCCTGACCTCCCACCCGCCATTGTGCAAATGCTTCTAGCCTACATGGACGAGCAGTAAGAGTCGATACCAGTTTTTGATACGGTTAGATATACTGACGTAGACGGGGTGAACAGGTACTCTGTTGGCCTACACGTGTGTCTTCCTGTTCGGATATATTTCGCTGCATCGGCTTTCTCTCATCTATAACATCGTTAGGAATGTACGTGACGTTGGTCATTTACGTGGACATTCCCCACCTGAGGGCAGCCCACTCCACTCGTGTATCAATCGCAATCGATACGCTGATACCACGAAACCTCGACACGCCACCTGTCCCCCTGTGTCCAATCTCTACTATGGACCTGTAGTACGTATTGGCCGTCGGTCTCCGTCGTGATATCGTAGAGATTCGATGAATCCCGACCGTCAAGGACGACTTCTCCGTCCGGGTCGATGATCTCGACGGCTGGGAATTGGGCCTGATCCTTCGAGCGAGGTTCGGTGTTGTAGACGGCGACATTGAGGATCCTGTCGGCATCGATATTGATACGCCATTCAGCCGACGAGGTGCCGAAAACACGAGAAGTCACCTTCCCCTCCAGTCCAAAGGTATCCTCGAAGAGTTTCGACTCCTGACATTCGTAGTCGAATTCGGTCGTCGCCGGATCGGCCGTGTACTCGCCTCTAACTTCACCACCATCCTGGCTTGACGAGAGACAGCCAGCGAAGCTTCCAGTTCCCCCTGCTGCGATCCCCCCGATGAACGTGCGTCTGTTCATTACCACAAAGTATCAGG
>JBNJGG010000014.1:4783-29156 GCA_051747545.1 Halobacteriota archaeon
CATCCTGGCTTGACGAGAGACAGCCAGCGAAGCTTCCAGTTCCCCCTGCTGCGATCCCCCCGATGAACGTGCGTCTGTTCATTACCACAAAGTATCAGGGACACCATAAAAAGTTGGGTGTCTGATAGTTTTGGAAACCCGTTTTGTCAGCAGACATTCTAATTGAGAGGTCGGTTGCCTCGGCTCCACCGCGGGGGACCGGACGCTTGCGTCGTCATCTGTCGTGAACTCGATGACACCGAGCGCTCCGAGTTCCTCGAAATTCCGGTGCACCTCTCTGTAATCGCGGTCGACGAGTCGAGTAGTCTCGCGGATACTTTCTGGGCGCTCACTGGCGACGACGTCGAGCAGTTGGAGGTTCGACCGACGCATGAGTCGTTCGACGTCGTCAAGCTCCTCGAAGTTGAGGATGAACGCTGCCCTCCTGTTCGTCGAACGCCTCGCCAGTTTCCGCTCGATGGAGTCGCTCGCGAGCGGCTCGCGGGGTATTCTCGCACTGTTCGCATGTGATTTTGAGTGTGTTTGCGGTCATGGAAGGTCCTGGATTTCGTTCAAGAATCGGTCGTGGAATTCCGCCTTTCCGGGGGACTCGATTTCTTCGATTCCGTCGGGTGTGGCGCTCGTGGGGTTTCTCCTCGACTTTCTGTAATCAGGATCACCAGTCGATGTCGTGGTGAATTTGCCGTCCCTCATTGTTCAACACTGGACCGACAACTTCGCTGACTCCATCGAGAATTCTCCCCGATGGTATCGACGGGTCATTCCCGGTGATCTCTGCGATTTCATCGCTGCCGACACTGAAGACGACCCGTCCGAAACCAGCTTTGGCCATCCCGCCGGCACACATCGGACACGGCTCCGTGCTCGTATACATGACCGTTTCGGCACGTTCGTCTGGGTCGAGTTCTCGACACGCACGATACGCGAGGTGAAGTTCGGGGTGGTGCCGGATATCGTTCCCTGTGATCACATGATTCGAGTCGACCATGATGATTGAATCGTCGCGGACAAGGACTGAACCGAATGGTCGGTCACCACGATCGGCGGCCTCACGAGCGAGTTCGAAGGCCTTCCGCATATGTGCATCGTGGTCGAAATCGTCGAAGGTTGGATTAGACACGCCTACACAGTGGTGAGTCGCTGCATAAATCAGTTGGGCGACGTGTGAGAGGCGACTGTCTAGTGAGAGGGTTAACTCGGGAAAACTGCTGGGGAGAACTGGATGGGCTCGTCCAACCGCGAGGGCGACTGGTTCGAGGTGTAGGCAACGTAACCGTCGTTGGGCTGCTGTTGAGCCCCTCTTTCGACCCTGCGAATACGTTCAGGTGAGTGTTCTAGCCTTCTGCTCCCAAATAGCTAACTGGGTGTGAAAGGACCTAGTACATGGATGTCCGAACAGATCTCGAACACGCTGGAAGTAGATCAGTTTACGCTCGGCCTCGTCGGGCCAGAGCAAAAATGGGCTGGCACGGTCAAAGACGGTGGAACGGTAAAGACCCACACACCGGCAGGTTGCTGGGGGCCGATGATCACCCCGAACTTCCGTGGGGGACACGAAGTCACACGCCCGATATACGTCGATGGGGCTGAACCCGGAGACGCGTTAGTCGTCCGAATCAAGGACGTCGAGGTAACGAGCGTCGCGACCAGTACTGGGAGCATGGCCGAACGAGACGGGGCGTTTGGTGACGACCCCTTCGTCGATCACCGGTGTCCAGGGTGCGGGACACCGTGGCCGGAGACGGTTGTCGAAGGAACGGGTGAGGATTCGATTCGGTGTGCCGAGTGCGGCGAAAACGCCTCGTCGTTCGGCTTCGAGTATGGGTACACAGTCGTCTTCGACGACGACCGATCCGTCGGTATCACCGTCGGTCCCGACGGTGCGCATGACCTCGCAGAGCGTGCAGACGAGGCGATGGCGCTTCCGGAAAACTCTCGCCAACACCCCATCTTGCTGTACGAACCGCACGAGATGCCGGGGACACTCGGTCGGCTACGACCGTTCATCGGCAACATCGGTACGACTCCCGCGGTGGAACTCCCCGACTCGCACAACGCTGGTGACTTCGGTCAGTTCCTCATCGGGGCCGAACACGACTGGGGACTGCCGGACGAAGCTGCACTGGAGGCTCGCACAGACGGTCACCTCGACTCCAACGAGGTCAGAGCCGGTGCGACGCTGATCTGCCCGGTGCGAGTCGAAGGGGCCGGTCTGTACGTCGGTGACCTCCATGCGAATCAAGGTGACGGCGAACTCTCCCTGCACACGACCGACGTCAGCGGGAAGACCGAACTCGAAGTGGAGGTGATAAAAGGTCTCGACCTTCCCGGTCCGCTTCTGTTACCGAACCAGGAGGACCTCCCACACATCGCGAAACCGTACACAGAGACTGAGCGGGAAACCGGTGACGTACTCGCCGAAGAGTATGGCGTCGGGGCACTCGATGATGCTGGACCGATCCAGATAATTGGCTCGGGTGCCACGATAAACGACGCGACCGAAAACGCCTTCGACCGGGCGAGTTCGCTATTCGGAATCAGCGAAGGGGAGGTCCGCTCTCGGTGTACGTTCACTGGCGGTGTGGAAATCGCTCGCCTCCCAGGTGTCGTACAACTGTCGATGCTCACCCCGATGGAGTTACTCGAAGATGTCGGTCTCGCCGGTACGGTACGGGACCACTACGGGCTTTGAGAGTCGTTTCACGACGCGACACGCCCATTCACCGTCCGACATCCTAACACGTTCGACAGAGGATGAGACTCACCCGCCGCGCATCGCAGGAAACAGTTTCACCGATTCCGTGTTCGAGACTGTATCCTCGGCAGCGACCTTTTCACCGCTGACCATCACGCGGACACTCGGACGAATTGCCCCACTCTCATTCAGTAACTGCGACGCCGTCCGGGGGTGCGCGTTGACGAATGCTTCAATAACGTCCAAAACCGTCTCTCCGTCCGGGTCCACGGAGACGGTTTTCTCGCCAGTCGCTGACCGGAGCGGGCCATACACGGTGAGTTCCATACTACCACATCGTCGAGCCAAGAGTAATAACAGTGGTCAGTGTTCACAGAGACATCGAAAGCCGTCAGTGGCTACTCTCAAGACAGTCCCCACTCGAATCCAAGCAGCGGCCAGCGAGACCTCCGCAGAAACTGGAGATGAAACGCGTGATGCGGGTACTGGTGATGGCTCGCTTCGACCTGTCGGTCCCACTGTACTGACCGAGTTATCGAGCTTGTGATGTCGTTCGCACGAGCGAAGAGCAACCGATGAGTGTGCACCTTTGATAGAGACGCAAGGGTGCTTTCGGTTTCTTCTCCGGTGATCAAGTAGCGACCGAGAAACCGCACCACGGATATCGTCAGCGACATCGTGTCGGTGATCCGTAGTCCAGTTCTGGTCGTCGATGGGGACCCCGAAGTCCTCACAGACCGTCTTGAACGTAGTCGTTCTCACGTGGCCGCGGCATTCGGGACACCGTGTGTCGTCGTTCCGCAGTCGGACGACGGATTCACTGTGCGATCCCACCGCCATCGGCACCTACGGTCACCCGGCGAAGGAAGACTGTCTGATAGTGCAAATAGTTATTTTTTCTCGCGCCACGGATGGGGTATGTCAACGGGCAGATGTCGGGTCGCCGTCCTCGGGGGAGGGGTGGGCGGATTGAGCGCAGCGCACGAACTCGCAGAACGCGACTTTGAAGTAACCGTTTATGAGGCAAAATCGAGACTGGGTGGAAAAGCTCGGAGCTTCTCGGTTCCGTCCGATGACGGTGGCCCCTCGCTGCCGGCCGAACACGGGTTCCGGTTCTTCCCGGGGTTTTACCGGAATCTCCGAGACACGCTCAGTCGAATCCCGCGACCGTCCGGTGGCACGGTTGCGGACAACCTCGTCGAAACGAACGAGACGCTCATCGCGACGACGACGGGCCACGAGATGCGTTCCGAGACGGGAACGCCGAACACGATTTCTGAGTGGATTGCCGCGCTCAAACCGACGATTGGCGGCGGCGAACTCGGCGTCGCGGAGACGAACTACTTCCTACGACGCCTACTGGTGTTGCTGACCAGTTGTCAGGCACGCCGCGAACGAGAACTTGACCGCGTGTCGTGGTGGGAATTCGTCGACGCGGAGGCACAGTCGCCGGCCTACCGCAAGCACCTCGCCGAGAGCACGCAGGCGCTAGTCGCGTTGAAACCCCAGCGTGGGAGCGCCCGAACCATCGGGCAAATCTACGTGCAGTTGATGCTAGATCAACTCGACCCCGACCGGCCGACTGAGGCGGTGCTCAACGGCCCAACCAGCGAGGTGTGGATCAAGCCCTGGCTGTCCTATCTGACGTCCATGGGGGTGTCCGTCCGCACGGAATCGCCGATTACCGGAATCGACGCCGACGGTCGTCGCGTCACCGGCGTCGAACTGGCCAATGGGGAACGGGTGACCGCAGACTACTACGTGGCAGCGCTCCCGGTCGAGGTGATGGCGTCGTTGGTGACCCCGGCGCTCCGGCGGACGGCCCCGTCGCTCGCGAACGTCAGTCGGCTCGATACCGCGTGGATGAACGGTATTCAATTCTACCTCACGGAGGACCTTCCGCTCGTGCGCGGCCACCAGGCATACACCGACTCGCCGTGGGCACTGACCGCTATCTCTCAGCGCCAGTTCTGGGACGACGGTCCCTTCGACATCGAGATCTGTGGCGACGGGACGGTTCGAGGGGTCCTCTCTGCGATCATCTCGGACTGGGAGACACCGGGGATGGTGTACGACAGGCCGGCCCGCGAGTGTAGCCGCGAGGAGATCAAAACCGAGGTATGGCATCAATTGACGTCTCACCTGAATCGGGGCGCGGAACGGCTCTCGACGGAGTATCTGTACGACTGGGTGCTTGACCCCGCAATCGTCGAGACCGGTGACGGGATGGAGAACCACGAACCGCTGTTGATCAACACAGTGGACTCGCTCCGATACCGACCCCCGGCCGTGACCGCGGCACCGAACCTCGTGCTGGCGGCCGACTACGTCCGCACGGACTCCGACTTGGCGACGATGGAAAGCGCCAACGAGGCTGCACGTCGGGCCGTCGGCGGCATCGTCGAGCACGCGAAAGTTGGCGCTCCAACCCCCACCGTCTGGAATTTATCAGAACCCCTACTGTTCGACCCGCCGAAGCGGCAGGACGAGATCGCGTTTCGGCTGGGGCTTCCACATCCCGGCGAGACCGAGCGAGGAATACGCACGACGTTTCGGGGACTGCGAACGAAGATCTCGGGGCTGGAAGACTGACCGTGTGGCCACCCTCTGTCGACTTCGAAGCCTCGGGAACGACCGGTCGGTCGCCACGCCCTCGGAGGTGTTCGTGATGACGTCCCTATCTTCCGAGCGGGTTCGAGATGCGGTGTACGCCTCGCTCACAGCGGAGTTCGGGACGACCCGCGACGGCCGACCGGCGACGGTGCCGGTCACGCCTTTTTTCGACCGTGAGCGAGAAGTCGTCGTCGTGACGGCTGCACCAGCGTTCGCTGGGAAGGCCGATAGAGCGGCCGCCAACCCACGAGTATCGCTCCTGCTCCACGAGGACGGGTGCCGATTGCACCTCGTTGGACGGGCAACGGTTCGAGACACCGATCTGGAGGCGAACTCCGCCATCGTCGAGCGACTCATCCGCGATGAACCACGGTCACCCAAACGGAGGGCGATGACCGCGGCTGCCGAATTCCTCGGGACGCGGCTCGGACTGCTGTTTCTGGACTGGTATGGGCTTCGAATTCTCGTCGAGATTCGACCGACAGCACTCGACGACCACTCTTACGATGGCACGACGACGGTGCCGACCTGGCGAGCGGCCGGCATCGGCAGGACAGAGGCGGGGACGTACGACCAGGTGGTCGCGACCGTCACCGACGACGCTGGCTACCCCCGTAGCTGGCCGGTTTCGCCCGCGACCGTCCGTGACGGTCGCCTCCGACTGAGGCCGCCGGAAGACGTGTCACTAGCGGACGGTCAGCCTGCGTGCGTCCTCGTTCACTGGCACGACGAGGACCTCACGAGGCTCGAGCAGCGACTTATCCGTGGCCGGTGTCGGAAGGACGAAAACGGTCTGTCGTTCGACCCCGGTAGTTCGTTCCACCTGCGGAATCGGACCCCGAGGGACCGCATTCGGTTCGTCGTCGACGGCAAACGCCGGACGCGGGCCTACTTCGCCGACCGCGGACAGACGTACAGACCGTGGCCTGGCCTCCGGACGCTCTTCCGGTGGTGAGATCGGTGGGGCACGTTCTGGGCTGTCGTCCTCTACGCCCTCGTCGAAGCCAGTTTCGTGGATGTACCTCGTCGCCATCGGTAGCTTTCGAGGTGGCCTGTCTGCATCCCGCACCCTCAAACGGGGCAAACCGAAGCATTACCAGGGTGAGAGGGTCCTGGATTGAGATCGGGGTCTGTGAGAAGTAGTTGGAGTTTATTTGCTGTCTGGAAAGATTCAATAATCTGCTGACGGTCGTTATTCACAGTGACTGTATCTGAAAGCTTGCCCCGGACAAAATACATCTTTTTAATGATATTTTTCTTCACGCTTGTCGCAGTCGGCGTTCTATCAGGCCACGCTGACTACGTTCGAATCCTTCCCAGTTTGATGATAGAGAATAGCACCATTTGGGCCCCCATATTGACCGGTCTGGGTGGACTGGGAACGCTCATTCTCGCGGGACTCTATCTCCGACAACATCGCGTGTTACAACGGCAGGCGAACACTCAGCAAGACCAACTCGAGGAAATGAAACGCCAAGCCGACCTCCAGAAACGGGTCACGGATATTCAGAACCAACAGACGGTGATAATGGAACAGCAGGAAGAGTGGATGGAAGCGCAACATGCACCAGAGATCTATATTCAAAGCTGGCAGGCAGTGAATGACGAGATCTGTCTCTTTCTGACGAACCTTGGGAACGGAGTCGCGCGGGACCTTACCGTAAATTACCGAATAGTCCCACCCGGCACCACCACGATCTATGCTAATCAGGCTGAGTTCGAGGTAGGGGGTGCATTTAGTCTGGAACACGACACCGATGGAGACGAGGTGACAGCTAACGTTCTTGTCCCGGACACGGAAATCCACCAGTTCAAGGCCACGATGAACACTTTCTGGCTCCCTGAGGGATTTGACCCTGAAGATGCAACCGTCGGCACAGAGATTGAGATACTCCCATTCAGCCAAGCTGTCGATCGCCTCCTTGATCGTGGGATCGAAGAAATTCAGTACGAGATTTTATTGCAGTATGAATATATTCGGCGAGAGGAGGAAACGGTTGATCTCTGGTCTGGAGTCGTTGAATTAGAAGCGGGAATGAACTTCCAAGACGCAATCGTACGCTCGACGAGAGATCGGTGTCCGACATCCTCGGATAACGTACGACCCGAGAATCTTGAGGAGGGTGTCGAAGAGTTTCTCTGATTGGACAGGATGACTCCGACCAATCCGTGGCGATGATGGGGTATCCCTCCTTCTTGATGAACTAAGACAGAATCGATAGCCAGATTGCGCCTGCCCGCGCAGCGAGGTACTCGTGAGTGTAGACAGAGAACGCCAGCAAGCATTTCGAGACCGACACTGCCACTTCACGTGAATTTGTGATGGACGATGGTGGATTACACAAATTGAACAAGTCCCCATGACACGTGAGATACCGAACTGCAACTGGTATTAGGCCGTTGCTGTATCGTGGTTCTCCTTTGCCGACCGCCGGTCACAGGTTTTAGTGTTCCCAGGGAGTAGACCGTCTCTTTGCTGTAGTGACACGACCCCGGTTCGCTCCGTTCTCGGTCGTGAGATAGATGCGTTGCTATCGGTTATTCGATCGGCATCAGCCGGTTTCGCACGGGACCCCCGCAGTCATCACAACTGCCAGGGTTCGTTTCGGCGATGACTATCGTGCCGCAGCTGAAGCACTCGTATACCGATTCTCCTTTGGGGTCGTAATCAACGTCTCTCATCCGTCACGATCAGCTACGAGAGACGAGAGAATCACGTTCTCTATTGAATAACAAGGCCACTCTGTACCGGAGGGTTTGTTATGTAACAACTCGGCATCGTGCTTATCTCGCCGCCGACGTAGTAGGCACCCCGATATCGTCGAACAACGTCGAAAACAGCTTTCGTTGGACCGTTCGAGCGTGCTGATAGAATGCCGGCGGTGAGATTCCCAGTGTTGCCGCGACCTCTTCACCCGTACTCTCGCGTGGCGACTCGAAGTAGCCACTGTAGTACGCCGTCTGAAGGACCTCGAGTTGGCGGTCGGTTAACTGGTCGAGGAACTTCGAATACAGATCCTCTGTCGACGAACGATCAAGAGTTTGTTTCGACCGGAGTTCGACAGCCGAAAACGATTCAGTGACGAGTTCCGTGATTGGACGGACATCGACACTCTCCGAAACGTCAATAACGAGGACAGTTTCCGTCTCGTCGACCGTTGCACTGCGGAGGACCGCACCGTGGTCAGCCAATTCGAGTGCGAGAAACGGTTGCGAGAGCCGAAGACGGAGAACGCTCTCGGTCCCGTCTGCACTGATCCGCTGCACCTCGTCGATGGCGACGAGTTCCGCTGCGACCCGCTCGACGACACCGATGTCTGCCCCGTCGACGGTCACGAAGACGTAGCTTCCCACGTCGGTCTGCTGGACACCCCCCTGGTACGAGAGCGTACATCCAGCTTCTTCGGCCAGCCGCGAGAGAACGAACGTCGAATCGTCGATCTCGAATTCGAATCGCGTCACCGACGTGGTGAGCAGGGCGTTCTTCCGCTCAATCGCACTCGTCGCCGAGGCGATCGTCTCGCCGAGTTCGGCGAGCACCTCTTGAGACATCTCGTCGAAGGCGTCCTGCGTTTTCGCATACACGGTGAGGACGCCGTACGAGAATTCGTCGTATGCGAGTGGAACGCTCAGCACTGAGAGGTAATCCCGAGCGACGGCTTCCTTTCTCCACGCTGCGTCTCGGAGTCCAGCGGCGACGTTGGTCACCATCGTCACCTCTCGGGATGCTGCGGTTCGACCCGCCGGCTCCGTTCCCGAACCGTCGACAGCAATCGAGACACTGTCTAGATAGCCCTGTTCTGCACCAGCCCAAGCCCGCGGTTCGATCGTCTCCGTAATCGAGTCGACAACACCGATCCAGGCGAAACAAAATCGGTCGTCTGTCGTGAGGAGATTACAGACCGCGTGGTCGATTTCCGCCCGTGTCTCTGCTTGGACGAGTGCCTGATCGATTTCCCGAATGATTTCGTTCACACGGTTCACGGCACTGAGTTTGCGATTCTGTTGCTGAAGTTCTCGATCCTGTTCACGCAGTTGACTCTCTCGGCTGACCCGGTCGAGCGCCGCTTCGGCGGTTGCAGCGAGAAGATCCGAGAGTTCTCGTGTCACGGCATCAAATTTGCCGACATCGGGTGACCCCACGACGAAGACACCGTGGTCCCCGAGCGGGATGTACGCTGCGCTTCGAATATCTGTCGCCTGATTTTCGAGTCGATCGGAGTCGTGAACATCGTCGAAAAAGAGCGATTCGTCCTCGAGGAAACTGTATCCAGTGAGCCCAGTCACGTCGGCATGGACGGTCGGGAGGGGTCCGTTCAGCCGTTCCATGGTGGATGACTGGGCGACTGGATTGAGATTGTTCTCGTTCGCGTCGAAGAGATAGACGGCACTCGCCTCGAGGTCGAGAACGCCTGGCGTGTCATCGACGATGTGTCGGGCGATCTCGTGTTGTGTCTCGGCGTACAGGAAATCCCGCGCCGTTTCCTGGAGCGTAGCTAGCGCTTCCTCACGTTGTTTGCGCTTTGTGATGTCACGACAACTGTACAGAAGGGTACCGTCCTGTATCGACACCTCCCGGACGTTCACCAGCAGGGTGTGTTCCCGTCCGGCTTTGTCCGTCGCCGTACATTCGATGTTTTTCAAAACGCCGTCCGCGGCGAGTTCCTCATCATCGAACAGGTCCTCGTCGAGGAGTTCATCGATCGTACCCAGCTCGTGGATTTCGTCGGCAGTGTAGCCGAAGATGAAGTGAACGTTCGGACACACGTAGGTGTACTCGCCCGCCTCGTCCGTTATGAGGACCGTGTCGGTCATGTTGTTGAGCGTGACGCGATGGAGCTCTTCGGACTGGCGGAGGTCTCGTTCGAGGCGAACCCGCTCGGTAATGTCAACTCCCTCGACGACGATGGAGACGATTTTACCACGCTCATCTTGCACCGGTCTAGCGGAGAGGTCGATGACGTGTGGTTCCTCGACAGCAGACGATTGCGTAACGACGGCGTTTCCGAACGTGCCTTCGAGAGCCTGTTCGATGATCCGTTGGACATCTGCTTGCAGGCCGTCCGTCTCGCTCCACCACGGAAGCGCCCAGAACGATTCCCCCACCAGCGTGTCGACGTCGGCGTCGATCATGTCACGGGCGGTCTGATTCACGCGGGCAAGCGCGCCATCCGGTTCGACCACCCACGTTGCCGTCCGCGTATCGTGAAAGATCGCATCGAACTGTCGTGCTCGATCGCGCCGCGTGATAGCTCGCTGTGCGGAACGAACGCTCTGCTCAGTTCGCTCGAGCAATTCGTCGAGCAGCTCATCGTGAGCGGAAGAGTCACCCAATGCGACGTAATCCGTGACACCGGCCGCAACAGCCTCGCTCGCGACAGCCTCACTTCCAGCGGCTGTACAGAGAATTATGGGGAGTGTTGCGGTTTCGGCACGAACCGACTCGAGTAGCTGAATTCCCGTCGCGTCGTCCAACTCGTACTCTGTGACGATACAGTCGACTGACTCCGTCCGGAAGATCTCCAGTGCCTCGTCGACGGTTGGCGCTGAGTGGACGGGCGCCTCGACGCGGGTTTCCAGCCTGTCAGCGAAATCCTGCACCCACTCGGTCGCCCCAACGAGAAGTACGTGGTTCGACTGTAACACGCTGGACGGGGTTGACATACCTGACCAAGTGATGCCTGGAGGGTTCAATATATCGCCATCTACTGAACTCAATGTATCACTTTGAACAGTGCCGTGTGGAAAGAGAAATAGTCTCAGGAGAACTCTCTATCCCCGAAATACACGGATCTGGACGGCCTCATCGACGTTTGAGTTGTAATACAGTTACGCTACGGACTGGAAAGCGCGTCTCAGACGAGTTTTAGACGAAACGCGCCCAGAGGAATCCGTTTGTTATTCAACCATCCAAAGTATGTCAATCATCCGAAGTATGGGCGACGCCGTACCTCTCACAGACGACGCGTACACGAGGACCGACGAATATTGAATCAGCAGCCACCGGCGGTACACCACTCCGGAGTCCCGTCACAGACGCACCTCCGAGAGGTGGGAATAACGGCGGCCGGTCACTAGTGAATACGCAGGTATCGCCACGATGCAGGACCGGGTCGTGACGTCCGTGAGCTCATTCGAAACGTCGCGTCCGATATTCGGAGTCGTCGTGGCTCGCGATGAACGTGACCTCGAGCCCGATGTGGTCGGACATAAAGTGCGGAATCACTACCTCGGGGAAGATGTCGGGCACGTCATCCGGAAGGTCGATCGTGTGTGAGAACGCAGTTGGGTCGAGGTACTCCACGTCCGGGTCTTCAGACCGCCAGAACGGGCGTCGACGAATTCGCGTGGCGTCCAGATTGAACGTGTGAGGGTTCGCGGGAGCCTGCAGGAACACGTAATCCAGGCGGTACCCGGGAATGGTATCGGACGGCGGTGAACTCTTAATCTCCGGGACATCGTAATCCCTGCAGTACGCGTGTCCATCAGGTGAGTGCTCGTCATCGAGCGCGCACACGGCATCGTAGTTCTGCACCTCGTGAGTCGCCCCCGCACGCCCGCCTCGAACGAGCCAGAGGTCATCGAATTCGATCTCGTGCGTCTCGACCTGCCAGTCGAAGTGGTCTGCAATCGTCGTTGCGTCGGCGTCGAACGGGTCGAACGGGAGCTCCACGTCAGCCGCTTCGGCGGCTCCAAAGAAGCTCTCGATGGCGTCTCCCACACTGTCAAGTGCGCCCTCGAGGTCTCCTTCGAGGAGTTCGTCGATGGCGTCGCTCGCCTCGACACCTGCATCTTCGAGCAACTGTTCGGCAATCTCGACGCGGTGTTCGTCGACGTATCGATGTAGGTTTTCCGGATAGCCTCGGCGGTCGACGACGGGAACGTCGATCTGCGAGAGTGTCTCGAGGGCTTCCCCGTACTCGGAGCGACGGAAGTCGACGTTCAAATCGCCGGTGATAATCGTCACATTCTGTGGCTGTGTCGTCTCTGCGACGAACGTGGCGAGTTCTGTAATTTGGTTCAATCGCGAGCGTTTGTTCGCGGCATTCGTGTGAGTCGTGTAGAGGTCGAGTCGCATCGAATCGTCGTCCGAATCGAGCTGAATCTCGGTGTAGAGAACGCCTTTTGTCGCGTGGTAATCCGACTCGAAGAAGTCGCCCTGGTCGATGTACTCGTGGGCCAGACGGTGTGTTACTGACCGACCGCCTGCCGCAATCGTCACCAGGCCACTGCTCTCCTGGAAGGCCTGGTCCGGTCCCACCTCGACATCGAACGGACGAGATATCTCGTCGCATATCGCGTCTTTCTCCGCGTCGTCGTACACCTCACATAGGCCGACGATATCGTACCCATCTCGGTCGAGTGCTCGACCGATTTCGCGACTCCGCTGGTCGAGGAGTGGCTTGTCCTGCGAGTCGATCGGAACGTTGAGAAGCCACGTATTGTAGAACAGGAATTTGTGTGTCGAACCGCGTTGGTGGCGGTCGACGAGGGTCCTGAACGACCGGTTCGCGCCGAGGTCGCGCTGGTCGGGCTGGAAGCGGTGTACCTGTCTGAGACCTTTGTCGAACTTGTGCCCAAGGCCGGCATCGCCGACGAGGGTGCGAATCTTCGCTTCGTTCGATCGACGATACTCGTAGAGGAATTCCGCGCCCTCGTTCCCCTCACCCCCTTCCTCCCCCGAAATAGAGAGCCACTCGAGGTCGTCACTCACTGGCGTTCCACGGAGACGGTCTGGCGGTCGAACCGGATCCATATACTCCGCAAGTTCACGGAACGACGTCGGCATCGTCACGCCACCTCCTGTTTCGGGTACCCGGGGAGTACGACCGTGTCGGACCCTTCCAGTGTTGCCGAACCGGTCCACTCGAAGACGGCAACGCCGTTGAGCTCGAGGACGACTCGTTCGATGGTCCACTCGTCGAAGATACCCTCCTTGGACAGTCTGACGCGCTCGACGTCCCGAAGGCGAAGCCGACCGAGTCCATCCAGTGCCGGATCGACGCTGTAGCTGTCTTCGTCACCAGCCTCGAAGTCGTTGTAGTGTGCGTGATCGAGGTACCACTGTCGTGCGGGCGTCAACGAGAGGAAGACGTCGCGGTTGGTCCCTTCGTCCGCGGTGGTGATCGTCACCGAAACGGAGTCGATAAGGTCGTGAGCCAGGAACGACCGAGCACCGCGTTTCGGGTCGAATCCGTACCGTTCTATCACCGTTCTGAGAGTCACGCTGTTCCCGGACTGAGCATCGCCGAACTGTTTGAGCGAGTCCCGAAGGGACGACCGGCGAGTGTGACGGTATCGATCCACGATCGCGTCGGCGTACTGCCGAGCGCCCGCAGGATTCGGGTGGCCGGTCGATGCGATCGGGCAACTATCCGTCGCGCCGTCAGCACCGATGGCTTTGCACCCTTCCATGCGCGTCGCTCGAACGGGGTCGTCGGCGTCGACGCCCCATAACCACGGGTCGGGTGCTTCGAGACTGTTCTCGATTCCGAAGCTCGGGTGCGCGAAGGCCACGCCCGGGCCACAGGCGTCCGAGTCGGCGTTGAGCTCTGCCACTGCGCGTCGGAGCCAGTACAGGGCTCGCCGGTTGAAATACAACGATTGTGCGATGAACTCGGCGGCGAGCCAGTCGAACGCGTCGTGGAAGAGCAATCGCCAATCCCGGAGTACGTCGAAGTCGGTCAGCGGACTGACGACCGGGAAGTAGCCGGTTACGACGACGACCGACTCCGGGAAGCAATCGCGTGCAGTCCGAACGAGTGTTCGCATGTCGTCGTAACAGTACGTTCGAATCAGATCCTCCAGTTCGTAATCCGGTTCCGCGGGGATCGGATCGTTTTCGCTCGCGTTCGGAAGTGAATCGACCTCCCCGTCGTAGGTTTCAGTGAACGGGTCGATCAGCGTCCGTACGTCGACGTCGTTGATGCCACCGCCGATAATGAGGAGATCCACATCGCTCGGTTCGGAGACGGCGTCCGCGAGTTCGTCGACCTGCTCGCGAACGGTCGGTCTGCTCCACGGAACCTCGTGTTCGGCCGTCCGCGAGAGAGGGCTATCAGCAACGTCGGCGAGCGGTTCAGCATCGGCCGCACGATGGATGCCGATTATCGCGCCCGAACGCGCGTAAATGTGGGCCGGGTCGAGTGTGTCACCGTCGGCCGCGAGTTCCTCGTAGACGAGGGACGCGAACTTCTCGTGGTGTTCGAGCCCCTGTCCCCAGGTCACCGAGTCGCCGACGGCGTACAGCGTGAACGTATCTGGCATCCCTCAGTCCCCGCTGCTCTGTGCGGCGGAGAGCTGGGCCTCCAGTGCACTCACGCGCTGGGTTAGATCGTCGATCGTATCGACGAGACTCTGAATCGAGCCGACCGTGATGTCGCCCGCCTGTCCGTCGAGGAGGACCGTTTCGTCACCAGCGTCGTCAGCAACGGCGAGCTGGCCGAGGTCGCCGTGTGCCCGCACGCGTTTCGTCCACGCGCCGTCTCGCAGTTCAATCTTCGAATCGGCCCCCTCGAGTTCGATCCGGTTCTTCGGCCGGAACGCGTCCGGGTCAGCCGCACCGACGCCGACACGATCGCCATCGAGTGCGATGCCAGCCTGCCCGAATCCGTCGCGGACGACGATGCGGCCCGATTCCCCATCCTCGCCAGCGTGTCCGACGGACACCGTTGCGTACTCCCCGTCGGCTGTGATCGTCTCTTCGCCATCGTCGTTCTCGACGGCGATTGACCCGGCCTCTCCGTCGCCACCGAGTTCGATGTCGCCCCACGTCGAGATGCGGACGCGCGTCGCCGGATCGTCAATCGAGGCCGCCATATCGTCGGGCGTGCGGTAGTCACCGATCCTGATCCGCGTCTCGTCGAGGAGGTCGGCGACGTCGAGGTTGCCGTCGACGCCGTCGCCGCCGACGCGAACGCTCCCGTCAGCGGCGTCAACAGTGTATCGAATGCCGTCGCTCGCTGCATCGTCGGTCGACCCACCCGCAGCAGTGACCCTGCCGCGTGTCGTTCCCTCCGCGTCGGCGACGGTGAGGTCGCCGTTCGCGCCACCACCGCCGGCGCGAACAGTTCCATCGTTCCCGTCCAGATACACCCTGACCGTCTCGCCGACGGGACCGCGTTCGCCATCGAGATGGATGCGGGAGACTCCATCGCCATCCCTGACGAGGAGGTCGCCGTCGGTTCCGCCGCCCCCGAGCGTCGCGTTCCCTACCGACGCATCGAGGTGGACCGTCTGGTTGCCGGATTCCTCGCGCAGGAGGACGTCACCGTCGGACCCGTCGCCACCGAGTCTAATGTTTCCGTGCCACCCGTCGAGATAGACGCGAACCGTATCTGCGACGGGTCCGCCTTCACCGTCGAGATGGATCCGGTCGTCCCCGTCGGTGTCCATAACGAGTACGTCGCCATCGGAGCCTGCGCCACCGAGCCGAATGTTGCCGTGTCGCCCGTCGAGGTAGACGCGCACTGTGTCCTCTACGGGTCCGCCGTCGCCGTCGAGGTGGACTCTGTCGTCTCCGTCGTTGTCCATGAGGATGACGTCGCCGTCCGAACCGTCGCCACCGAGCCTGATATTTCCGTGTTGGGTCTCGAGAAACAGCCTGTGCCCTGGACCGCTATCGTGCTTCAGTCGGACGTCACCGATTATCTGGAGCTCGTCCCCGTCGAGTATGATATCACTTCGTCCACTCATGTCAGCTTACCACAATTTGTATTGTGGTGTGACTATATTACTGTTTAGGTCGTGTGGATTCATCAATGTCGTACTGTTCATTCAACTCGCTCGAATCTATCATAGAAATTTTGAGAGCGGGCTGTACGTCCGCGATGAGTGCGGTGCGACATCGAACGCGGACGTGAACCGAACTGAGAACATTCGGCAGAAAGTATATCGAGGTCACCGGGCCTGTCGGTGACGAGGAGTGACGGCTGGTTACAGCCACCGACGTCCCCGTTCGACGCAGAGGGTGGCTGCTTCCCACCGCGAGAACAGGCCACGTCGCAAACCACAATACTGTTACGGGGTCGGGAATTCTCGCCCTTCAGGGCGGCGAGGACGTCAATTGTTCACTTCGTCGAGCAGATTCGGGGTGAGTATCGCGTACAGGTACCCGAGCCCAACGGCCGCGGTGAAAACGAATATCATGACCAGTTGCTGTACCTTCGCGAGCGACGGGTTGCGAACCAGATCTCCGAGACGGTCAGGTACGTAGACGAGCATCAGGTCTTTCAGGTACTCGTTCTTGTCGGCGGCGGCCTCCGGTAAGAGGAGGTCCATCACGTGCTTGGAGTAGCCCTGCCAGAACGAGCGAAAGACCAGCCACCGGAGTTCGGTCCTGTAGGCGAACAGTTTGTGATTGACGACGGCCTTCTTGTTGTAGATGACGCCTTTGCCCGTCTCTTTTCTGATTCGGATGCAGACGGGCGCTTCGTGCGCCTGGATGTGGCGGTCACCTTTACGCCCGGTGTGCTCGTCGTAACCGCCGACGTCGAGGAAGACGTCACGGCGGAACGAGATGTTCGACCCGTATGTGTTGCGAAGTTCTTCGCCGTGTTCGCCGAACCCGCGCTCGTCACAGCCGACGAGCCAGTAGAACTCCTCGGGGAAGAAGTCGGGCTTGCGCGCGACCCAGTCTGGGACGACCGTGCCGCCGACGGCGACGGCGTCGGTCTCCTCGTACGTCGTCACGAGTTGCTCGACCCAGTCGGGTTCGGCCGTGGCGTCGTCGTCTATCATCGCGACGACCTCACCGGTGGCCAACTTCGCACCCTTCGTCCGACTGTAGGAGATGCCTCGATTCTCGTCGTTGAGGTGGATGAGAACGCCGTCCTCGTCTCCGAAGTCCGCTCGGACGCGCTCGAACACATCGTCGTTGCCGTCGACGACGATGACGACCTCTAGCGGTTCGTACGTCTGTGCGAGCGCGCTTTCGACGGTCTCGGAAAACGATTCGTACCGCTCCATCGAATACGTGCAGATAACGACCGAGACCTTCATCGCCGCGACGTACCGGTGTGACGCGAATAAGCGTTTCCTTGTCTTCGGCGCAGTGGCCACTCCACGACATTGACTCGATACCGACGGACGGTGTTCGACCACGCTCTCGTTTCGAACCGACGCGCGGAGCGCTCTCACACCGGTGACCCGACACCGACGCGCAGAGTCCAGTTGATCTTCGCAACGCTAAACGCGAGGTATCACAAGGCTTATCAGCGTTTTACCTGTCGATTCTTGCAATGACCGACGCGAAGAGTACGGACTCGAAATCCGTGTTAGCTCTCTTCCGAGATTGGTATCACGTCCCCGTGTTGGCGGCGATGTTCGTCGTCATGCTCTGGATTCGACTGCAGAGTTACGGCTCGTTCATCAGGGACGGGAGGGTGTACTTCGCTGGCAACGACGCGTGGTATCACCTCCGGCAGGTGAACTACACCGTCAGGAACTGGCCCGCGACGATGCCGTTCGACCCGTGGACCGGGTTCCCGTTCGGGACGAGCGCAGGGCAGTTCGGGACCCTGTACGACCAGTTGGTCGCCACCGCCGCATTGGTCGTCGGCCTCGGGTCGCCGTCGGCTGACCTTGTGTCGAAGACGTTACTCGTCGCACCAGCGGTCTTCGGCAGTCTGACGCTCATCCCGACCTACCTGGTCGGCAAGCGACTCGGCGGCCGCATCGGTGGCCTCTTCGGCGCGGCGATTTTGATGCTGGTGCCCGGGTCGTTCCTGCAACGCGGTCTCGTGGGCTTCGCCGACCACAACGTCGTCGAGCCGTTCTTCCAGGCGTTCGCGGTGCTCGCGTTGATGGTCGCCGTCTCGGTGGCCCAGCGAGAGAAACCGGTGCTGGAACAGGTTCTCGACCGAGACGTCGACGGGCTGAAACAGCCGCTCATCTGGTCTCTCGTCGCGGGTATCGCCGTGGGACTCTATCTGTGGGTCTGGCCGCCGGGCGTCCTCCTCATCGGCATCTTCGGCATCTACCTCGTCATCCAGCAGTCGAGTGACGTTGTCCGCGGCGTCGCACCCGAGCACGTCGGCTTCGTCGGCGTCGTCTCGATGCTCGTCGCCACGGTGATGGGACTCATCCCGCTCTACCAGTTCGGGTTCAACGTGACCGACTTCTCGCTCATCCAACCGACGTTCGCACTCGCGGTCGCCGTGGGTGCGGCGTTTCTGTCGGGCCTCGCGCGGGTGTGGGACGAACGCGATGTCGACCAGCGCGCCTACCCGGTCGCGGTGTTCGGACTCGTACTGCTCAGTGCCGCCCTGGTAGCCGTCGTCGCCCCCAGACTGTGGGGGTCCATCCAGTCGAACCTGCTCGACACGGTCGGGTTCAGCGCGAGGGCGACGACCCGAACGATTCGAGAGGCACAACCCTTCCTCGACCCGAACCTCCTCGCCCAGACCGGCTACTCGAAGATCGGTCGCATCATGAGCGAGTACGGGCTGACGTTCTTCACCGGCGTCGTCGGGGCGCTCTGGATGGTCGCAAAGCCCCTGGTCGAAAAGGGAGACAGCAAGCGCCTGGGATTCGTCGGTGGCGGCGTCGCCATCGTCGGCCTGCTCTTCCTGTTGCCCGCCATCCCCGCCGGAATCGGCGGACTGCTGGGCGTCGCGCCGGAACTCGTCGGACTGGCCGTCGTCTTCGGCTTGCTCGTCGGAGCGACGATGCTCGCGGATTTCCGTTCGGAACACCTCTTCGTCATCGTGTGGGCGGCGATTATCACCTCGGCCGCGTTCACGCAGGTTCGATTCAACTACTACCTCGCGGTCACGGTGGCAGTGATGAACGCCTACCTGTTCCGAGAGCTCGTCGTGGCGCTCAATCTGGACTCATTCGACGCGCTCTCCGATGTCGAGGGCTATCAGGTCATGATTTTCGTCGCGGTCGTGATGCTCGTCATCACACCGGTGCTCCTCGTCCCGATGGACGTGCGGTCGACGGGCAATCCCTCGTTCGACAAGAGTTCGACCGCGTGGGAGGTCGGTAGCTCGACCGGCCCCTCTGACGTGCTTCGATGGGAAAGCTCTCTCGAGTGGATGAGTGAGAACACGCCGCAGGAGGGTCAGCTCTCGGGGGCGAATGGCGAACTCGATTACTACGGGACGTACAAGCGCACGAGCGACTTCGATTATCCGGACGGGTCGTACGGTGTCCTCTCCTGGTGGGACTACGGACACTGGATAACCGTTCTCGGAGAGCGCATCCCGAACGCCAATCCGTTCCAGCAGGGTGCGACAGAGTCGGCGAACGTCCTGCTCGCACCCTCCGAGGAGGACGCCGCATCGGTTCTAGAGGCGCAGAGCACCGAAGGCGGGCAGACGCGGTACGTGATGGTCGACTGGCAGATGGCGACGCCGACCTCGAAGTTCGGTGCGCCGATCACCTGGTACGACGAGTCCGACGTCGCTCGCAGTGATTTCTACGACCGCGTCTACGGACAGGATCTACAGAACAGTTTCCTCCACCGACACCAGCGATACTACGACAGCATGATGGTCCGTCTGTACCAGTCCCACGGGAGTCGGATGGACCCGCAACCGGTCGTCGTCGACTGGGAACCGATGGAAGCACAGACGGCCAGCGGTGAGACGGTCACGGTCAAAGCCGGTCCGCAGGGTAACGAGAGCATGATCAAGACGTTCGACAGCATGAGCGAGGCCCGCGACTACGTCGAACAGGACGGAACCGCTCAGGTGGGCGGCATCGGCCCGTACCCGTCGGAGCCAGTTCCGGCGCTCCAGCACTACCGACTCGTCAAAGTGAGTCAGGAGTCCGCAGAAGGTGCTTCAGGGTACCAACAGGACCTGCTGGGCCAGGCGCAGACGACCGGCATCCCGGTGCAGTCGCTCACGGCGAACAGTCCGTCGTGGGTGAAGACGTTCGAACGCGTCCCCGGTGCGACCGTCGAAGGGAGCGACGCGCCAGCGAACGCGACGGTCGAGGCGACCGTCGAGATGAACGTCCCGACGAGTAACTCGTCGTTCACCTACCGCCAGCAGACGACGGCGGACGAGAACGGAGAGTTCACGTTCGTTCTGCCGTACTCGACGACGGGTCACGACGAGTTCGGCCCATCGAACGGTTACACGAGTCCGAGTGTCCAGGCGAACGGGTCATACGTCATCAGCACGCCCGGAACGATGAACGAGAGCGGGTACATCGTCCAGTACGGCGCGAACGTCGACGTCAGCGAAGGGCTGGTCGTCGGCGCGGAGGAGGGGCCCCAGCAGGTGACGCTCGAACGGAGAGCCCAGCAGTTGCAGGTTCAGAACGGCGGCTCGAACGACGGCAGTAGCAACGATCTTCGCTCCGCAGACCTCGGCTCGGACGAGACGGTCGATTCCGACGCAACGGCCGAGACGCAGACGACGGCCGTCGATGCGGCACGCGTCGCGAGTCCGATTGTGACCCTATGAGCGATGGTCCCCGCTCGTGGGTCGTCATCTATCTGAAGGGCTTCTGCATGGGTCTTGCAGACGCCGTTCCCGGCGTCTCCGGCGGCACCATCGCGCTCATCACGGGCATCTACGAGCGACTCATCGACGCAATCACGGAGGTGACGCTCGGTCGAATCGTCGACGTTCTCTCTGGCGTTCGACCCGCGAACAGAGAGCGAGCGTGGTCGGCCCTTCGAGAGATGGACGCGCTCTTCGTCGTGACGCTCGTCCTGGGGATCTTCTCCGCCATCCTCACCATCACCAGCGCGGTCGATTTCGCGGTCGAGGCGTACCCGGTCCCGACGTTCGGCTTCTTCCTCGGGCTCATCGCCGCCTCGGCGGTGGTACTGCGGTCGGCAGTTCGCGTCGACACCCCGGGACGGGTCGCCGCGGGCATCGCCGGGTTTTCCATGGCGTTTCTGGTCTCCGGAGCGGCGACGGCGGGTCTGGGCCACAGTCCAGTCGTCACGTTTCTCACCGGAACGGTCGCCATCAGCGCGATGATTCTACCGGGGCTCTCGGGGTCGCTTCTGCTTTTGATTCTCGGACAGTACACCTACATGACCGGCACGCTGACCGACCTCCGAATCGCCGTCACCGACCTTGTCAGCGGCGGTAGTATCGACGCCGTCGTGGAACCCGCGGCCACGGCAATCGTGTTCATCGCGGGGGCCCTCCTGGGACTGTTCACCATCGCCCACGCCGTCAGGTACGCGCTCGAAACCTACCGGCGAGCGACGCTGGTGTTTCTCGTCAGCCTCATCGTCGGCGCGCTGAGAGCGCCGGTGCTTCGAATCGAGACCGAACTGGCCGCGACTGGGCAGACGTGGACGCCCGACGTGCTGGTGATCGTCGCGGGCCCCGCACTCGTCGGTGCCGGACTGGTCGTGACGCTCGAGTACGTCGCCGACGGCGTCGCGTACTGAACTCCCCTTTTCTCACTGACGTCTGGCGAGGCAGACGAACGTCTCGCGTCTGGTCTCCGCGCGGACGACGTCGAAGCCGGCCTCGACGTGATGAGTGACGGCGTGACCCAGATGGAAGCGTTCGTCCATCGGGGGTCCGTCCTCGCCGTCGCCGGTTGCGGACCAGTCGACGGTGACGAGTCGGCCGCCGGGTCGGAGGACTCGCGCCAGTTCGGCGAGCGTCTCCTCGGAGGCGAACTCGTGATAGGTCATCGTCGAGAAGGCGGCGTCGAGCGAGTCCTCTTCCAGCGGGAGGTCGCCGACCTCGGCGGTGACGAACTCGACAGGTTCGGGGACCTCCTTTTCGCGATAGTAATCGTGCATCTGCGGTTGTACGTCGACGGCGTACAGTCGGGTGACGAAGGGCGCGACGACGTTCGTGTAAAAGCCGGTACCGCTCCCGAGATCCGCGACGGTGTCCGTCGGGGCCGGAGAAAGCAGCGCGAGCAACTCCTCTCTGGAGCAAAATCGGTACCTCGATTCGTCTTCGAGTACGTCGGCCCGGTCGGAGTCGAACGTGTGAAAGCCCATAGGGGAACCTCCTCGGGCGCGCCTATAAGTTCGCTGGACAGCCGTCATACCTCGATAGCGCAGCCACACCGAACGCTGAAGACACTGGACGTGTTCCGTTCGAAACCGGTTCGACACGTCCCGGAAGGCGAATCGACTGTCGACCCCGAGACGCCTGCCGCCTGAGTCAGCGTTAAATCCCTGCATCACCCCTGTGTACACATGACTGGTGCCAAACTTCGGAAGCCGACGAAGCGTATCTGTGAGCTTTGCGAGCGCCGTGAGGCCTGGGACGAAGAAACCGGAACGTGGCGTCTCGCTGCCGACGGCGAGGAACAATCCGGTAGCGTCTACTGTATCCACGAGTGGGACATCAACGGGACGTTCCTGCCGTTCGAAGAGTAGCCCACCGTTTTTATCCCTTTTCCAGATGGAGGCGAACCGCGGCCGACAGGCCGTCGAATCCGTTCGACAGTGATCGAATCTACAACGCGCCGTGGAAGTGATCGTCGTCTCGACCGAGACGCTCGAGTACCGACAACGTTCCATCCATGAACCCCTCGTCGGTGACGGCGTCGGCGGCGGCTTTCGCGGTGTCGTCGGCGTTCGCGACGGCGTAGGAGCGACCGGCGACCTCGAAGGTCGACGCGTCGTTCTCGCTGTCGCCGATGGCGACGAACGAACTCGGGTCGAGTCCAAGCACGTCGGCGACCGCTTCGAGTCCGACGCCCTTGGTGACGCCCGGCGTTTTGAGGTGGTAGGCGTAGCCGGTGTTCACGACTTCGAGGTCGAAGTCGGCGGCGACTGCACGGAGCAACTCCTCGTCGGCGTCGAGGTCGACTGCGACCTCCGTCTCTCGCCACCGGTTGACCGTCGCGTCCAGCATCCATCCGGGGTCGCCACCGCGGGCGACGAACTCCTCGAAGGCGTGCCGTGCGCTCTCTGGGTCGCCGGTGTACGTCGTCTCGCCGTCGACGTGGACCACCCCGCCGTTCTCCGCGACGACGACCTCCGGGATGCCCGCAAAGTGACAGAGGGCAATCGGATACGGGAACGATTTGCCGGTCGCCAGCACCACCGGCGCGTCCCACGCGGGCAACACGTCGAAGAGTCGTGGGTCGACGGTGTGTTCGGGCGTCGTGAGCGTCCCGTCGATGTCGAGAGCCAGAGGCGGAACCATAGCCGGCCTACGGAGGCGAGCGGAAAAACCACGGCGGTGTCCGGTCGAGCCGATGGGTCCCCAGTTACTCCGAGTTCGCCCAGTCGAGTGAGCGCTCGACGGCGTCCCGCCAGCGATTCTGTCTCCCCGCCCGCGTCGTCGGATTCGGCGAGAAGGTCCGGTCGATGCGCCAGTGGTCACGGAGGTCGTCCAGCGAGTCCCAGTAGCCCACGGCTAGACCGGCCGCGTAGGCGACGCCGAGGGCCGTCGTCTCCTCCACCACTGGGCGGTCGATGTCCGTGTCGAGGACGTCGGCCAGCAGTTGACAGAGGAAGTCGTTCTTTACTGCGCCGCCGTCGACGCGGAGGGCGGTCAGGTCGAGTCCGCTGTCGGCGACCATCGCGTCCACGACGTCCCGGGTCTGGTAGGCGATCGACTCCAGGGTGGCACGTGCGAGGTGTTCCCGGCGCGTCCCGCGAGTGATGCCGACGATAGTTCCGCGGGCCCGAGGATTCCAGTGTGGCGCGCCGAGGCCCGTGAACGCTGGCACGACGTAGACGCCGTCCGAGCTTTCGACGCGTCGTGCGAGGCGCTCGACCTCCGTCGGGCCGTCGGCGAGTCCGGCGTCTTCGAGCCACTGGACGGCCGCACCGGTTGCGAAGATGGCTCCTTCGAGGGCGTACTGAACGGGTTCACCAGAACGCTGGAAGGCCACCGTCGTGAGGAGGCCGTGTTCGCTCGCTGGAGCCTCTGTCCCCGTGTGCAACAGGAGGAACGAGCCGGTCCCATTCGTGCTCTTGAGGGTCCCGGGTTCGAAGCAGGTCTGGCCGAATAGCGCCGCCTGCTGGTCACCGAGTGCCGCCGTAACCGGCACCGCAGCGCCGAGAAACCCGTCCGAGTCGGTGGTGCCGTAGGCGTCGTCGTCACTGGAGGGTCGGACCTCGGCCAGCAGTTCGACCGGGATTCCGAACTCGTCGAGCAAGGCGTCGTC
>JBNJGG010000015.1:0-28924 GCA_051747545.1 Halobacteriota archaeon
TGCGACCTCGACGCCCAGATCGGAACCGACCGACACGCCGACCCGACCGTCGGCTGACGACGTGCCCGAACTCGTCCGGCGATACGCGCCGGACCTCTACTTCGGCCGACTGGAAAAGTGGTTTCCCACCGACCCTCGACAGTACGTCCGAGAGACGGATTCGGGGTCGGTCGTAGACGGATTCACTGCGCTCGACGCGTACACGGCGAGTTTCGTCGAGACGGGCGACCCGCCGACGCCGACGGTCTTCTACAACGTCGTCGAGGCGGCTGACGGCGTCGACGCCATTCAGTACTGGCTCTACTCGGTGTTCGACCAGTTCACCGTCAACTTCCACTGGCACGACTGGGAACTGCTTCAGGTGTTCGTCGAGCGTTCGACCGGGAATCCACTCCTGCTGTCGGCGAGTGCCCACTCGCGCTCGGTACCCAACAACGAGTTCCTCGACCCCGACATCTCCGGCGACCAGCGGCCGGGTATTCTGGCCGAGGTCGGGTCGCACTCGAGCGCCAGCGAGGTCAACGGTCTCGTCCCGAGTTTCGAGCGAGTGCCCGTCGACACCTGGCAGTCGGACGTATCCAACGATTTCGTCGGTGCCACCCCACAGCGAACCGAACCTCTCGCCTACGGACTGCCACGCGACGAGGGGGCGAGGCTCCCGTTCGTCATGCTGGAACTCGACGGGACCCGACTCGACCGGCATCCGGCGCTGTCTGTCGGCCGCGAGGCGTTCATCCACGAGTCGGTAACCGTCGACTCCTGGTACGGGCTCCCGCGCCCACCGACGGGACTCCCGTTTCGAGAACCCGGACTGGTGATGGCGCACCCCGACAGTCCGACCGCGGCGGACGCGACCTACGACCTCCGGTCGATTGCCGTCGTTCGCGACCTCGTCGACGACTTCGTTGGTCCGCAGTTGAGCTTCGAATTCGTGATCCCGGGCTTCGTCGAGGACATGGTCGCCGGTCACATCACGTCTGTCGGTATCCCCTGGGAGCAGTCCCGCTTCACGAACCCCCTCGACGACGTCACTGATCCCGCTCATCGTCACCGAATCGACGGGCGGACGCCCTCGGCATTGCAGAACCGCGTCGTCGGCCGGGTTCGACAACTCCGGTCGGGGGCGGATGGCGCTCTCGACCGGGTAGCAACAGAGGCACGCGAGGCTCTCGAGGGGACCATCAGCGTCTCGCTCTCCAGCCTGCCGGTCGAAGCAGTCACGCGACTCGCCAGCGAGAATCCGGTCACGTCGGTCACGCGGTCGGGTCTGTTCGCCTTCCTGCGCGTCGCTCCCGGCGACCACCTCCTCGTCGTCAACGGCCCGGGAATGGCTCCACTCGCCGAGCGGTTCGTTCACGAGGGGGGACTCTTTCGGGCCGGCGCAGGCGGGTACCTCACCGTGGTCGCCAGCGAGGACGCCGCGTGGATTCGCGGTGACGGTCGAGCGACGACGGGCATCGACCGCGTCCGCATCGTCGAAGACTTCGCAGGAGTCGTCTACGTGGGCCGACCGGTCGAATCGGATCGCTTCGCCGTGGCAGTCCACCGCGACGGTCGATACACCGTCGAACTCGTCGACGCGGACGGACGGCCCGGAACCTACAGAGTCGGCCCGGGGGACTTCGGTGACGAGTCCGAAATGGTTTTCGACGACGCCGAAACCGGCAAAGTCGCCCTCAGCAGAACTCTCCGTGGGTTTCTTGTCGACCTGGGGGAGTTGACCCGAACACTCGCCGAACGAGACGGGGCCAGCGGGGAGGTTCCCGACCGGGTCTCTATCGCGCTGGAGGAGGCGACCGCCGCCGCCACGGTTGCCGAGCGCGGTGACCCTCGTGCGGCGAACAACCATCTCTCCGGAGTCGTCTCTCACCTCCAGAGCGCTCTCAAGGTTCTGCTGAGCGACGCGGCCGGCGGGTACACGAACGCGTCCGTGGCCGGACTCGACCCACGCATCCGCGAGGCGATTGGGCGTGCCGAGGTGGCGATTCAGACGGGGCTCTGAGTGACGGGGACCCATCCCCGATCGAGTTCACCCATCGTCACACTCTCGGCGGTCGATGGGGCCGCTCCTCCGGCCCATTCTCTTCGGCTGTGAAGGATTGCCGAAGAACGGGTCAAACAAGTACCTGAACTGTGAAGCCACCCCTATGTCAGATCAACAGTCACTCGAATGCGCCCTCGTTCGGGGCGGCACCAGCAAAGGCGTCTTCATGCGCCGGAGCGAACTCCCGGACGAGAACCGCGACGAAGCCGTCCTCTCGCTCTTCGGCAGTCCCGACGCCCGCCAGATAAACGGCCTCGGCGGTGCGACGTCGACGACATCGAAGTTGATGGTCGTCGGATCGGCCGAAGACGACGATGTCGACGTCGAGTACACTCACGCCCAAGTCGCCGTCGAGGACCCAATCGTCGACTGGAGTGGAAACTGCGGTAATCTCTCCTGTGCCATCGGCTCGTTCGCCGTCGACGAGGGCATCGTCGACGTGCCCGAGAACGCAGACGAGGTCGAACTCGCGCTGTCCAACACGAACACTGGTGCCCGACTCGAACAGCGCGTCCCCATCGCCGACGGTGCCGCGGCGACCCAGGGCGACTTCGTGGTCAACGGCGTCCCTGGCTCGGGCGCTCGCGTCGACACGGCGTTTCTCGACCCCGCCGGGTCGAAGACCGACGCGCTCTACCCGCTCGGTGAACCGACGGTCGAACTGACCGTCGGCGACCGGGACCTGGAGCTTTCGGTCCTCGACGTGACCAAGCCTATCGTGTTCGTTCGTGCGGCGGACATCGGACTCACCGGCACCGAGACGCCCGCCGAAATCGACGGTAATCCCGACCTGCTGGCGGAACTGGAACAGATTCGCAGTGCGGTCTGTGCCGAACTCGGGTTCGTCGACGACCCGAGTGACGCGGAGTCCGAGTCCCCCGGCAACCCGAAACTCGTGTTCTTCGCCCCGGCGACCGACTACGAGACGGTCGATGGCGACACCGTGAGCGCGGACGATATCGACCTCGTCGCGCGATACATGAGCATGGGCAAGATGCACCCCGTGTTTGGCGTGACCGGCGGTGCCTGCACTGTCGCCGCCGCGAACCTCCCAGGGACCATCGTCTCAGAGGTCGCCACGCCGGACGAGGGGACGGTCACGCTCGGTCATCCGCGAGGAACGATGATGATGACGGCGGCGGTCGACGAGGACGAGCCCGCCGTCGAAAGCGTCACCGTCTATCGGACGGTGCGGCGGTTGATGGACGGCACCGGCTACTACTGAGTAACCAGACCTCTCGGCGGCTGTGCGATGGTACGTCTGTTCTCAGATATTCGTTCGTGAGCAGCGTGTCGGCCGGGATTTGAACTCGGTCGCTCCCGTTCGCTTCGCGCATCTTTTGCTCTCTGCTCGAATCCGAGAGACAGCTTTCGCTCGTCACGTTGGTCCTCGCAGAAAGCCTAGGCCGGGATTTGAACCCGGGCTCTCGTCCTTACCAAGGACGCGCTTTACCGCTAAGCTACCCAGGCACGCAACGAATCGTTGGCCGGAGTGTTCTTTAGGCGTTTCGATTTACGGGTCGGTCGCCGACGACGGCACCCGGTCACTGGACCCGGTCGACAGCGAGGCAATTCGCTCGGCTTCGGCCTCCGTGAGGGCCGTCACCGGTGGCAGATCCCCGGCGGAGTTGCGCGCGAGACTCTCGGCGTACTCGACCAGTGCGCTCGGCGGGTCGCCACCGACGGCTGTCGTCCCCGCGACGACGGCGAGCGCACAAACGTTCGATTCGAGGTTTCGGTCCAGTATCGCCGCATCCGCGCCCTGCGCTGACCGCAGGGTCTGGTCGCGGCCGAACGCTCGAACCGTTTCGACTGCCCGACTCGCCGCCTCGGTTCGCGCGAGGAGGTAGAATCCTCGGGCGACCAGCACGTCTGCGGCGAGTATCTCGATATCGGCGTCGATAGCGTCGTCGTCGATTGTGACCGTCCACGGTTCGTCGTGTGCGAGCGTCCGAGTCAGGCGCAATCCCTCGTAGATGAGTTGAACTCCGGCGGCCCGTTCGACAACTCCATCCAGAGACAGCCCCGGGTCGAGGGCGCGCGCACTCAGCACCGTCAGCACCCCCGGAGTCATCGAAGCAGTCGCGAGGCGACCGTCGAGGACTGACCGGAGTCGCTGCGGTTCGACATCAGCGAGTGCCTCGCGCGCGGCATCGCGGGCCAGCACGGCGTCATCCATCGACGTGGCTTAGCGGCGGCAAGGGCAAAGACCTTTGGAAAGTGTCCCGGTACGTGGATCCTCACTCACGTCTCGCCGGTGAGTTTTTCGCTCAGAGTTGGAGCGGGTCTGGGGCGGGTGGCGTGTGTCGTTTGTGTTCGCTCTTGGCCACGAGGTTCTCGACGTGGGCGATGAGGTCGGTCGTGACACCGTCGAGTGCCCGGACCGTCGCGCTCGTCGACAACGGGCCGTCGACGTGCAGCGCGAGAATCGCGTCGAGCGTGTCGTAGGAGATGCCCATCTCCTCTTCGTCGGTCTGGCCGAGCCACATCTCCGCCGACGGCGTCTTCATCACGAGGTCCCTGGGTACGCCGACGTGGGCGGCCAGTTGGCGTACCTGTTGTTTGTAGATGCTGCCGATGGGGTTGCAGTCGACCGCGCCGTCGCCGTACTTGGTGAAGTACCCCGTCAGCGCCTCGCTTCGGTTGCCCGTGCCGAGGACGATTCGGTTCTCGTCGTTGGCGACGAAGTACTCGAGGACGGCCCGCGTTCGCACGCGAACGTTTCCGAGTGCGGTTCGGAGCGGGTCGACATCGATTCGCTCGTCCACGTCCTCGCCCGGGAACGCCTCGACGAACGCGTCGACGATGGGGTTGATGTCGACGACGTGGCACTCGATTCCGAGGCCCTCGGCGACGCGTTCGGCGTCGCTCATGTTCCCGTCGGTGTTGACTTCGCTCGGCATGACGAGGCCGTGGAGGCCGTCGGTACCCAGCGCCTCGACCGCGAGATACGCCGTCAGGGTGCTGTCGATGCCGCCGGAGAGGCCCAGCACGGCCCCGTCGGCTCCCGCCGCTGCGACGGTGTCCTGAATGAAGGCCACGATGTGCTCCCGCGTCGCTTCGAGTTCTGCCTCCGAGAGTCGAAGGTCGAGTGGTGCCGAGTCGCTCAACACCGACGATCCTGTGCTCATCAGGAAGTCGCTACGCACTTCGAGAACTAATAATCACCCGTCTGCGGCACGTTTCTGGACGCACGTCCACTCCTCACGAGACTGAGTGAAACGCTAGCTTGAAGTGCGACCGTATGGTACCGTGGGCTGAGCGCCGATGGTCTAATGGTAAGACTCAGGCTTCCCAAGCCTGCGATTCGGGTTCAATTCCCGGTCGGCGCATTCTGCTTCGAACGAACGTGAGGAGCGAATGCGCCACATCGGAATTGAATCAGACCAGTCGCAGCTGGGAAGCGCAGCGTAGCGAGCATCCCGGATCGTCTGGACGTGGTTCAATTCCCGGTCGGCGCATCCTGTTTTGGTCGTTTGCAGCCCGACGAGGTCAGCGACGATTTCGCCTCACTCGGTCAGTCCGTAGCCGCGGCGGAACAATACGACGTTGATGCCGGCCACGACGACTGTCATGACCGCGAGGACGGCCAGTGAGGCGTCCGGGTTGACCTCGGACTGGGCCAGAAATCCGTATCGAATCCCGTTGACCATGTACACCATCGGGTTCAGCAACGAGAGCGTCCGGAGCAACGACGGGAGTTCGTTGATCGAGTAGAAGACGCCGCCGAAGAAGACCAGCGGGCGAAGGATGAACTGGGTCAACATCGTGAGGTCGTCCCAGTCGGACGCCCAGAGCCCAGCCACGAGACCGAGACTGGCAAAGAGGAGCGTGATGACGAGCGCGAAGGCGACCAGATACAGCGGTTTGGCCGCGCCGACGGTCGTGAACACGGCCCCGACGCCGGCGATGAGGACGCCGACGAGAAGCCCTCGGGTCGCCCCGGCGGTCGTGTACGCACCGACCAGTTCGGTGTACGACAGCGGCGACGTGAGCGGTTCGTGGATGTACTTGTTCCACCGCCCGTGGAAGATAGAGAAGGAGGCGTTCTCGAAGGCGTTCGAGATTGCTCCGAGGACGACGAGCCCCGGGAGGATGAACAGGATGTAGGGGATGCCGTTGACCTCGCTGATTCGGCGGCCGAGGATGACCCCGAACACCGAGAAGTACAGCACGTTCGTGATGAGCGGTGGTGCGAAGGTGTTTCCGGGGCGACGCAAAAAACGCAGGACTTCCCTGCGAACGAGCGTCCTGAACCCGCAGGAGACGACGCTCATTCGGACGCACCTCCATCGGCGACGGCGTCGACGGTGTGCACCTCGGACGCTTCCTCGCGGCCGGACGGGTCGTCGTCCGTGCCGGTCATCTCGACGAACACCTCTTCGAGCGACGTCCGTGAGATGTCGAGGTCGACGATTTCGTGGCCGGCGCGGTCGAGTTCGCGGACGAGGTCCGGTGCGATGACGCCACCCTGTTGTGCCGTGACGACGAGTCGACCGTCGACTACCTCGACCGCTTCGATGTGGCTCTGTCCAGCGGTAAGCCTCGGAACCGAGTCGAGAGGGGCTCGAAACGTGACGGTGATGCGGTCGGTGCCGCGGCCTGTGAGTTCGTCCGGCGTCGCAACTTCGAGGACGCGTCCCGAATTGAGGATGGCCACTTCGTCACAGAGTCGTTCTGCCTCCTCGATGTAGTGCGTGGTGAGCAGAATCGTCGTCCCGCTCTCGTTGAGTTCGGTGATGAGATTCCAGAGGTCGTGACGAAGTTGCACGTCAACGCCCGCCGTGGGTTCGTCCAAGATGAGCAGATCGGGGTCGGTGATGAGCGCCCGGGCCAACATGAACCGTCGCTTCATCCCGCCCGAGAGGAACGTAAAGCGTGTGTCTCGTTTGTCGTAGATGCCAACCCGCTTGAGTACGTCGTCGGCTCGCTCGCGAGCAACCGAAGCCGGGATGCCGTGGTAGCCTGCCTTGTGTTCGAGTACCTCGCGGATGGGGAAGAAGCGGTCGACGTTGAATTCCTGTGGAGCGAGTCCGATACAGTCGCGGGCCTGCTGGTAGTCCGCTTCAACGTCGTGGCCGAAGACAGACGCTTCTCCCCCCGTTCGCCGCACGAGGCCGACGAGAATGTTGATGAACGTCGTCTTGCCCGCGCCATTCGGGCCGAGTAATCCAAAGAACGACCCCTCCGGAACAGTGAGCGACACCCCGTCGAGCGCCTGGACCCCCTCGTAGCGCTTTCGTAGGTCTCGTGTCTCTATCGCGGCAACCATCTACACTGAGGTCAGGGGCCAACGTGATTAAGCGCGTTGACATCGTCAGACAGTGGTCTATGCTACCATCTGTCAACGTCTGTTCGTGGTGTCGGAGCCGACTGTCGACGCCGACGACTCGACCCCGAGAGCCGAGACGCTAATGATGTCTGGGGGCGTTAGACGGGGTGTGAGTGATACTTCGAAGGCACCCGTCACCTCGCAAAAAAAGGCCGTCTTCGCCGACAACCCCGACGAGGTGATGCGCCGACTCGACCGAGTGAGTCACGTCCTCGACAACGCGTTTCGGGTCCCCGGAACGAACTATCGAGTCGGGATCGATCCGCTGCTCGGACTCGTCCCGGTGGTAGGGGACGCACCGGCGACGTTGATGTCGGCCTACATCGTCGTCGAGGCGGCCCGACTCGGCGCGCCGAGAGCGACGCTCCTCCGGATGCTGTTCAATCTGCTCGTCGACGCCGTTTTCGGGTCGATACCGGTTCTCGGGACGCTCGTCGACGTAGTTTGGAAGGCGAACGCCCGAAACGTCGCTCTGCTCGACGAACGCGTCGCGTCACCAGAGCGGACCCGTAGCGATCGGCTGTTTATGCTCGGTGTCGGTGCCGTGTTGGTCAGCGTCTTGCTGATTACCATCGCGAGCACAGGTGCGGTCGTCTGGTGGACCGTCTCGACGTTCGGCGTGTGAGGTTCGAAAGGCAAGACAGTTTATCCCGTCGGCGTCTGCACCCGGTATGAGTATCCTGGAGGACGCACGGGCTCTCGTGGTGAGCGGGCCCGTCTGTGACGCCTGCCTCGGACGAGTCTTCGCAGACCGAAGCCATGGGCTGACGAACGACGAGCGGGGGCGAGCGCTCAGGGTCGCTGCCGCGCTCGAAGACGACGATCCGTTCGAACCGGTCGAGCCAGCCGACTGCTGGGTGTGCGAAGGCTACTGTGGGACCTACGACGAGTGGGCCGACCGGGCGGCGTCATCGGTCGATGGCGTCGAGTTCGACACGTATCAGGTCGGAACGCGGACACCGCCGCTCATAGAGGAGAACGACATACTCCTTCGAGAGAGTGCTGGCCTCCCCGAAGACGCCGGCGAACTGTTCAAATCGGAGTTCAACCGCGAGGTCGGCAAGCGCATCGGCCACCTGACCGATACCCGCGTCGACTTCGACCGGCCGGACGTACAGTTCATTCTCGACCTGGACGCCGATGCCGTCGAGACCACCGTCAACTCCGCGTTCGTCTACGGACGGTACCGAAAGCTAGAGCGGGACATTCCACAGACTGAGTGGCCCTGCCGGGAGTGCGACGGGAGCGGGTACGTCGGACGGCGACCGTGTGACCACTGCGACGGGACTGGTTACCTCTATGAGCGGAGCGTCGAGGGATTCGTCGCACCCGTCGTCTGCGACGTGATGGACGGTACGGAAGCGCTCTTCCACGGTGCGGGCCGCGAAGACGTCGACGCACGCATGATCGGGACGGGCCGTCCATTCGTGGTCGAGGTCAAAGAGCCACGACGACGGAACGTCGACGTCGACCGTCTCGAAGCCGATATCAACGCAATGGCTGAGGGAAGTGTCGAAGTCGGAGGACTTCGACTCGCGACCTACGACATGGTCGAACGAGTCAAGGAACTGGACGCGAGCAAGACCTACCGCGCCGAGGTGGAGTTCGACGCCGAAGTGACGACCGACGCGCTGCGGACTGCGCTCGACGAACTCGACGGCGCAGCCATCGAGCAGTTCACGCCTGCCCGCGTCGACCACCGCCGGGCGAACCTCACCCGCGTCCGTCAGGTGTACGAGGCGTCCGGTGAACGACGTGACGCTCGACACGCGACCGTCGAGATACACGGCGAAGGGGGGCTGTACATCAAGGAACTCGTCTCCAGTGACGGAGGCCGAACCGACCCGAGTCTCGCGGGGCTTCTGGGTGTCGGTGCCGAAGTGACCGCCCTCGACGTTCTCGCCGTCGAGGGCGAGGACGAACCGTTCGAAGACGACGACTTCTTCCGCTGACGCTTCGCGGCCGGCAACTGGTGACTGTCGCCCGAGAGAAACGCCTTTGCCGAATCGGTTAGATTACCACGTCATGTACGACATCGGTGCTGACGAGGCCGGGAAGGGGCCGGTGTTGGGACCGATGGTCGCCGCTGCCGTGCGTGCCCCCTCGGAGGCACTTTCGGTGGGCATCGACGACTCGAAGCGACTCACGCCCGCTCGGCGTGAGAAATTATCTCGGACACTCCGTTCACACGAAGACGTGATGATCGGCGTCGCTGTCATCACGCCGGCGCGCATCGACCGCCCGGAGACGGACATGAACACGCTGACGGTGCTCGCACAGGCCGAAGCCATCGCTGCGGTCGCCCGCGACGGCGACAGCGTCGTCGTCGACGCCGGCGACGTCGACGAGTCGCGCTTCGGCACCCGCGTCGAGGCCGATGTCGGCGAACGCGGCTACTCGGTGTCGATAACCGCAGAGCACCGTGCGGACGAGTCGCATGCGCTCGTCGGCGCGGCGAGCGTCGTCGCGAAGGTCGAGCGGGACGCTCGAATGGAGGCCGTTGCCGCGGAGTTCGGTGACGTGGGAAGCGGCTATCCGAGCGATCCGACGACCCGGAACTTCCTGCGCGAGTACGTCCGCCAGCATGACGCCCTCCCGGCGTGCGCCCGGGCGTCGTGGCAGACCTGCAGGGACGTGCTCGCGGCCGCAGAACAGTCGTCACTATCGGAGTTTTAACACGTCACCTCGGCTCGGTGACCGGTTTGCGTTGGCGAGCAGGCGGCACAGAACTGGCTTCACGAAGTGTTGCACCGCGCAGGTCGGCACACTCCGTAACCGTTCGTCAGGGCATGAGCGGGTCTGGCCGCGGCTTCGCACATGAATCGTCGTACTATTTCTGCTGATGTCCGTCGCCACCAAAGGGGAAGGGCTAGAAGGTCGAGGCGGACTTCAGCGGTCGGTCGTCAGGAGCATCCGCAGGATGTCACCGTACGCGGGACGGGTGAGCAGGACGCCGACGATGACGCCGAGGATGGTGAAGATGGCGAACCCTTGCAGGTCTCCGAGCGAGAGCACGGCGAGCGGACTCATGGCGATGATGGTCGTCGCCGCCGCGGCACCGATGACCCAGAACGCCTTCCGGAACCGAGACTGGAACACGCGTCGCGATTGGACGTCGCCCTCTTGCATCACCTCGTCGGCGATGATGATGAGGTCGTCGACTCCCGTGCCGATGACGGCGATGAAGCCCGCGATGACCGACAGGTCGAGCGGGTAGCCGATGCCCGCGGCGAAGCCGAGGAGGATGACCACTTCGGAGAGCGCGGTCACGACCATCGGCGCGGCGACGCGCACTTCGCCGTACCGGAGGAAGACCACGCCGCTGACCGCCAGCACCGCGATGATTCCGGTCAGCAGTGAATCAGTCCTGAAGCTCTGTCCTTGTGTGGGGGAGACGAACGAAGAGGTGCCGCCGCCGCCCGGACCGATGTCGAGCTTCGCCGGCAGCGACCCGGCACGGAGGTTGATGGCCAGCTCCTGCGATTCCGAGAAGTTACGCGTGGTCAGCCGGAAACTCGGGTCTCTCGACCACGTTCCCCCTTGCATACTCGAAGCGAGGGTCGGGTCCATGCCGAAGGCGTTGACGACGTCGCCGTCGACGACGAGCAACAGGCACGGGTCGGTCGCGTTCGGGTTCTCCATGTACATACACCGACTGCCGCCGGGTTGTGCGACTCCGGTCTCGACTACCTTGTCCTGGAATCGCTCGGCTGCTTCCGGTCGAACCGACAGGGGGACACCGACCGTTCCGTCCTCGAACTCCGTCGCCGTCCCGATGTTCTGGAAGTCCTCCGAGCGGAGGACCGCCTGGTCGCGCTGGTAGGTTCTCGTCCCGTTCTCTTCGACCGGGTGGTAGACGTCGACGCGAACGGTTCCGCGCGAGTCGACGAGGTCGATGACGCTCGACGTGTTCCTGTTCGGTACTTCGAGCAGGACGTAGTCGCGGCCCCCGGTGCTCGATTCGATGCGCTGGACGGTCCCACCGGAGAGACCCGCCTCGTTGATCTTGTTGCCGAGTACTTCGACCGTCTGCTCGACCGTCACGTCGGTGACGCCGAGTCGGACGTTCCCGTGGGCGTAGCCCGCCTCGTCGAGGGCCGCGCTGAGTTCGTCGGTCGTCGTTCCCTCGACCAGCACCTCGACGGTGGCGCCCTCCTGAGTGACGTCATCGTACTGTCCCGGTGGACGTGCCGTCACGTCGGCCGCGGTGACCCCCTCTAACTGGTCGGCCACGTCGCGTTCGACCTGCGCTGGGTCGGTATCTTCGAACACGACGTTCTCGGCGGTAACCCCGACGAGCGGTGCGCGGATTCGCGTCCCACCGGACAGTTGGAGTCCGAACTTCAGGTTGGTCATCCCGTCGGTTGCTGTCACGTCCGTTCCGTTCGCTGCGGTCGCCCCGGTTGCGGAGTCGTCGGCGAGCGTGGGACTGAACAGTGCGAACGTACTCGCCAACAGCACCACGACCAGCAGGATGATTCGCCAGTTTTCTCGGACGTTCATGCTGTCCACCTCCGTTCAGGATTGAGCCTCCGAGTCGTCGGTGAGTGTCTCATCGGGCCACCCCCTCGTATTTGTACCAGCGAAGCAGGCTCAGGTTGAGCATGTAGGTGTTCATCAGGTCGGCGGCGAGGCCGAAGACGAGCACCGTCCCGATGGCTGCCAGCAGTCCGATGCCGAACAGCGTCGCCACGATAGTCATCACGATCATCGCTGACAACGAGGTGAGCGTCATCGTCACACCCGTGCGCATCGCCCGATACGTCGACTCGTAGAAGTCTCCGGAGCGTCGGAGGATGTGGTTGTTGAGGAGGATGTCGGAGTCGACGCTGTATCCGATAATCATCAGTAGAGCGGCCACGGTGCCCAGCGACAACTCGATGCCGAGCAGATTCATCATGGCGAGGGGAATGACGATGTCAGAGAAGGCAGAGATGACGACGGCGATAGAGGGAACGAACGTTCGAAACATCCCGAAGACGAGCAGACTCATCCCGAAGAACGCGACTGCGATTCCTCCGAGCGCGAGCGTCTGGGTTCCGGCCCCGAAACTCGCAGAGACGGAGTCGCTCGACCGAACGTCGAAGCCGGCCGTCTCTGCCTCCTGCTGTAACGTCTGACTCCCGACCTCGTCGGTCTGGAACGTCACGATGTACGTGCCGTCGGAGGACACTGCACGGATGGACTCCGGTTGCACGGAGAACGCGGTACGAATTTGCTCGCGTGCGGCGTCATCCGGCGCGTCGACCGCGATTCGCAACTCCGTTCCGCCGGTGAAGTCTAGACCTGGATTCACCGGCGCGCCTGTCGCGACGTACCACCCCGCGATGATCATGAGTGCCACCACTAGCACCGCGAGAGGGACCGCCGCGAGTTGGCGATTCGTGTACCGGGTGTAGTCGACCTTCGGTACTTCGAACTCGACCATGCCAGCGGATGTGATTCCGGCCCGAATAAGCCTTCTTCTTTGTGGAAGCACTCGAAGTCGTTCAAACCTCGGACGACCCACAGCGCTCCGTCGTCGCAGGGACGAGGTGCGAAACTGCGACCGGTCACCACTGTCAAGGCATCGAGTTCACCGAGCGACCCGGAACGGTCGCAGGTGGCTGGCGCGTCCAGAGCGCCGCAGGACCGTCGGAAGAGTAACTGAGAGCCCTCGTCTGAGCGCTACTGCGTCTGAAACGTCCGAAAACTGACTCGCGTGCTTCTGTACGGCCCACGAGCGCCAGCCGGCAGCACCCGGGAGCCACGCCGGCAGTACTCGGGAGCCACGCCAGCGGTACGTCGTCAGCGCGCGTTCAGGGCATGTACCGGACGCTGACGACCCCCGGTTCGCTGCGAATTTCGACCCGCGAAACGCCGAGACGTGCCGCGCGGGCGAGGAGTCCTTCCTCGTCTTCGAGGATGTCGCCGACGGCCTGTTCTGTTTCGGCTTCTGGGACGGTGACGACGTGCAGTTCGCCGGCTCCCGCCCGGGGCGTCCGCGTGAGTTCGCCAACTGCCTGATCGGCCGCGATGTCTCGGACCTGCACGGTGGGCGACTCGCCACTCTGCTCGACGCGCAGTGAGCGGCGAGTCTCGATTTCGGTCAACTGCCACGAGACGTTCAGCGGCGGGTCCGGGCTGACGACGCCCTCGACGGCGTCGCCGACCGCCACGCCGGGGTTCGACGAGAGCGGGTGTACCTGCCCGCCGTCGACGTCTTTCAGGACGGCGGTGTCGTCGTCTGCGGCCGTGACGAGGAACGTCCCTCGCTTGCGCGACTCGTCTCCGATCGGTTCGGCGTCGGTCACGGCCACACCTCGCTCGCGTTGGGTTCGCTCATCGCCGATTCGTAGGAGTTGGTCACTCTTCGGCGTTTCGTCCTGCGACCGGGGGCGACGCGTCCGGTGTCGGCTCTCACCCCGCTATCCGGTGGACGGCCCAGATGAGCACGGCACAGACGAGCGGCGGGACGAGACCCGCCAGCTGCGGCAGGTCGTACAGCAAGCGTATCGCGGGGGCGAGGGTGCCCGAGACTGGTTGCTGTTGGTTCTCCGGGGTGGTGATGACGAGGCCGACGTACAGCGAGGCGATGAACAGGTACCCAGCGACCGCAAGCAGGAAGTCGTATCGGTCGGCGACGTCGTACCCTCGGCGGTGGCGACGGGCGACCAGCAGCGTCGGTGCCATCACGGGTAGCCCCACGAGCAGGCCGACGACGACGTAGAACGCCCGCGAGAGCGTGAGCGATCCGCCGGCGATCGCGGCCGTCTGGGCGATGAGCACCACCAGCCCGAAGCCGATGATGCCAACGATGAGGAGCGTCGTCAGCGCGCTCACTGCGACGTAGGAGCGGAACAACCACGAGTCGCTGTGACGGAAGGCGTAGGGAAAAGCCCCGAAGACGCCGCGATAGCCCTCTTCCATGCACAATCGTTACCCTGTGTGAAGTTAACCACCACGAAACACGGCTGTCGTCTCCCACCCCCCTCCGCGTCCACGGCCCCGTCGGAGTCTCGCCGTCAGCCACGCGTACGACAACCGTTTTACGGTCGCCCCACGCTCACTGCTCCATGTACGTCGACCTCGGAAACATTCTTGACTCGACGCCCGGTATCTCGGAGGAAGCGCTCCACCGACTCGACGAGTGCGTGGCTCACGCTCACGAACGCATCGAGGCAAGACGGGAAAACGCCGCACACGGCTACGCGGCGTTGAACCTCCCCGAGACGGTTGACTCGGGAACGATCTACGACGCGACGGCCCGCTTCGACGACCCCGCGGCGGTGCTGACGGTGGGCATCGGAGGCAGCGCTCTCGGTGCGGCGACGATTACCGAGGCGCTCGGCGGCGACGTTTCGGCGCACTTTCTCGACAACGTCGACCCCGAACACACCGCCGCGCTGCTCGAGGACCTGCCACTTTCGGAGACCGTCGTCAACGTCGTCTCTCGGTCGGGGACGACCGCGGAGACGTTAGCGAACTTTCTGGTCGTCCAGGACGCGATGGACCGCGTCGGCGTCGATTGGACCGAGCGGACGCTCGTGACGACCGGACCCCAGGGGAACCTGCGGTCGATGGCCGACGAACACGACCTGCCGGCGCTGGAGGTCCCCGACGGCGTCCCCGGACGCTTCTCTGCGCTCTCGACGGTGGGGTTGGCCGTCGCCGCCCTGCAGGGTCACGACCTCGACGCGTTGCTGGCAGGTGCCGCAGACGAGGCAGACCGCTTGACTGGGTCGTTGTTCGAGTCTCCCGCGTACGCTTACGGTGCGGCCTCCTACGCACTGGCCGAACGCGGGGCTGGCGTGAACGCGATGATGCCCTACGCCGAGTCGCTGGAATACTTCGCGGAGTGGTTCGCCCAGTTGTGGGCCGAAAGCCTGGGCAAAGACGGTCTCGGACAGACGCCCGCGCGAGCGCTCGGGGCGACCGACCAGCACTCCCAACTCCAACTGTATAGAGCCGGGCCGCACGACAAGCTCGTCACGCTCGTTCGCCCGCGCGAGCGCGAGGACGTGCCGATTCCGGAGACGGACCTCGACGGTCTGTCCTACCTCGGAGGGTCCAGCCTCGGAACCCTCCTCGACGCCGAGTTCGAGGCGACGGAGGCCAGCCTCGCGGCCGCGGCCCAACCGAACGTCCGGGTCGAAATCGACCGCGTCGACGAGCGGGGTCTCGGCGAGTTGCTCTACGGCATGGAAGCTGCCTGCGTCCTCTACGGCGAACTCGCCGCCGTGGACACGTTCGTCCAACCAGCCGTCGAGTGGGGCAAGCGCGCCGCCAGGGGATTGCTCGGCGGTGGCGACTTTCCGGAAGCGGACGCAGTCAGCGCGAAACAGCGCCTCGAAATCGGGTAGGGACCACGGGGTGCCGACCTGCGAGGCCCCCTGATGGGCCGAACCGCAGGGTCTAACCGGTCTGGGGCCGAAATCGGAGCCATGTCAGACGTCTCCGTCAACGACGACGCACACCTGTCGAGCCTGTTACAGGCCGTCGTGGTCATCTTCGTCGCCTTCGCCGCCGCACTCGTGGTGGCCAGTCTCGGCGGGAACCTGCTGCTCTCTCTCGGGGTCGTGACCACCGACTCGGTCGGTGGAAACGTCGCCGTCTCAGTCCTCCAGTTCGTCGGCTTCGGTGTCGGAATCGCGGGCTACTTCGCCGTCACCGACCAGTGGGATTTGCTCCGCGTTCGGGTTCCGACGATGCGAGACCTCGGATGGATTGCTGGCGGCGTGGTCGTCATCCTGTTGGCCGCCGCCGTCGTCGGTCAACTGCTCTCGACGCTCGGCGTCTCGGTGGCGGAGAATCAGGTGGTGACGACCGGGCAACAGAACCCGACGTTCTTCCTCTACATGATTCCGGTCTCGCTGCTGTTCGTCGGCCCCTTCGAGGAACTCGTCTTCCGCGGCACCGTCCAGGGCGTCCTTCGCCGGTCGTTCGGTCCGGCGGTTGCCATCGCACTCGCGAGTACGCTCTTCGGACTCGTCCATCTGGTCGCGCTCACCGGAACGGGGAGCAGACTCTCGTACGTCGCCGTCGCCGCGGTCCTCGGCCTCATTCTCGGTGTCGCTTACGAACGGACTGGCAATCTCGTCGTCCCGTCGGTGATTCACGGCGGATACAACGCGGTGCTATTCAGTGTGCAGTACGCCGTGGCGACCGGTATGGTCGCGTAGTCTCGTCGGGGTGTACCCAGACTCTCGGTCGATTCGCTCGCGGGCCCGCCTCAGGACCGCCAATACGACGGCGTCAACAACACGAGTACCGGGATGATCTCGATTCTGCCAATCCACATGAGGAATATCATGAACAGTTTCGTCGACCGGGGGAACGGTTCGTAACTTTCCAGCGGGCCCGCCAGACCGAAGGCAGGCCCGATGTTGAAGAACGTCGCGGCCGCCGCGCTCATCGCCTCGAATTCGGTCACTGGTAATCGGACGCGCGATGCGTCGATTACGATGAAAATCGTCGCGAGGATGAAGAACACGAGGCTCACGAGCGTGTACGCGTAGATGTCTCGAATCGTCTCCTCGTCGACGACGTTCCCGCTCAGGCGAACCGGTCGAACCGCACTCGGGGTCGTCGCCGTAAAGAGGTCGCGACGGAACGCCTTCAGGACGACGAGCCACCGCAGGGTCTTGATCGAACACGTGGTACTGCCCGCCATTCCGCCGATGAACATACACACGAACAGGAGGTGCTTGGCCCCCGCCGACCAGACGTTGAAGTCCGTACTCGCGTAGCCAGTCGTCGTGAGAATCGAGACTACCTGAAAGAGCGAGTGGCGAGCGATCTCTTCGAGACTCCCGTACGGGGGGGAATCGGCGACGAGCATGACGCCGACGCCGAGCGTGAAAAGCCCGAGGAGGCCGATGTAGAAGCGAAACTCGTCGCTGTTCCGTAGCCGGTCGACGTTCCCCTGGAGGACGAAGTACAGCAGTACGAAACTCGTTGCGCCGACCACCATGAACGGGATGATGGCCCACTGTACGGCCGGCGAAAAGGCCGCGATGCTCTCCGGTCTGGGTGAAAACCCGCTCGTCGAAATCGTCGTGAATGCGTGCGCGACGGCGTCGTACAGGGTCATCTCGGGCGCGAGGCCGACCAGGTGTAACCCGTAGAGGACGGCCACCAGAAGTCCGGTCAGTCCCAGGTAAATCTTCCAGAGCAACGCTGCAGTCTCCGAGATTCGGGGGGTGAGTTTGTTGATGTCTCGCGTCTGCGTTTCGGTCTCCATGAGCTGTGCGCCCCCCACCGAGAGCCGAGAGAGGATGGCCGTCGCCAGCACGAGGATACCCAGTCCACCGAGCCACTGCAGAACCGCTCGCCACATGAGGATTGCCCGCGAGTGTACCTCGAAGTCGACGATGACGGTCGCTCCCGTCGTCGTCACCCCGCTCATACTCTCGAACAGCGCGTTCACCGGGTGTGCGAGCACTCCATCGCCGGCGAGGACGAACGGCGTCGCTCCCACGAGCGCGATACTCAGCCACGTCAACGAGACCATCAAAAACGCCTCTCGTGCCCGCAAGTCTCGCTCTCCAGTCAGTCGTTCGAGGCCGACTCCGAGAATGGCCGTCCCGACCATCGGGAGGACGAACGGGACGACGTCCGTGCCGTCATAGAGGGCGATTGCGAGAGGGAGGACGAGCGGCGCCCACAACCACTTGAGAATCGTCCCGACGAGACGACAGCTGACACGCCAGTTGACTCGAAGTTTCATACGATTGCCATGACGTCCGAGAGCACTTCTGTCGCGACGAAGAGAACGACGTGGTCATCGGGGACGATTGTCGTCTCACCACGGGGAGTGACGAACTCGCGGTTCCGCGTAATGGCACCGATTACGACACCCGATGGGAGGTCGGTACTGCTCTCTCGGATGGTGCGATTGCTCAGTGCGCTCTCTTCGTCGACTTCGATTTCGAGGACCTCCGCTTGCCGCCCTTCGACGAGTGAGAGATTTTCTACCTGGTCTCCCCAGGTGAATCGGGTGATTTCCTCGGCTGTGATTTCCCGCGGGTTAATCGCCGCGTCGACACCGACCGCTTCGAACAACTCGGAGTACTCGCCCTTCTCGACTATCGCGACCGTTCGTTTGACCCCCAGGTCCTTCGCGAGCAACGAGACGAGCAGATTCCGCTCGTCGCTGTCTGCTGTCGCGACGACGGCGTCTGCACGGTCGACGTGCTCGCCCGCGAGGAACTCGACGTCCGTCCCGTCGTGTTCCATTACCACCGTCCCGGGGAGTTCCTCGGCGAGTTCGCGGGCACGAGTCGGGTTCTGTTCGATCAACCGGGGGCTGTAGCCACGCTCTTCGAGTAACCTCGCGGTGTGGTATCCGATGTCGCTTCCTCCGACGATTACGAGGTTCTCGGCAGCATCCGGCGTGTCGGCAGGGGCGACGACCCGAGCAAACTCCTGTACGTTGTCCGGACGGCCGATGACGATGACCTTGTCTCCGGCTTCGATGACCGTCCCGCCGTGGGGAATCGTCACGTCCCCCTCTCGGACGAGTGCGGCGAACGTCAGCGCCTCGAACGTGTCCGCCTCCGCGACCGAGTGCCCCGCCACGGCACTGTCCGCAGACACCTCGAACTCGGCCATCTGCACCAGTCCACCAGCGAACAGGTCGACGATGACGGCCGCCGGCAGTCCGACGATTCGAACGATGTGACTCGCGGTGAGGAGATTCGTCGAGACCATGTAATCGACCCCGAAGGCCCTCTCAGACCGGTTCCACGTTTCGAGAAAATTCGCGTGTCTGACGCGTGCGATGGTGAACGCTTCGCTCAGGGTTTTGCCCGTGCCACAGATTGCCAGGTTCGTCTCGTCGTCGTCTGTACTCGCGACGAGTATGTCCGCGTCTCCGATATTCGCCTCCCGTAACGTTCCCGAGGACGTCCCGTCACCTTCGATCGCTAGCACGTCAGTCGCGTACGTTAGCTCCTCGACCACTGTCGGGTCAACGTCGATAACGGTGATATCGTGGTTCTCGGCCAGATTGGCGGCAATACTCGAACCGACTTCACCGGCACCGACGATGACTATCCGCATTTACTCACCCACAGTGCCCTCTTCATGTAGAACACTGTGTCACATCTCCTCAATAATCGTTTTGTAGGTATTCTGATTCTGAGTCTGACTCGGCCACAGCGTCGGCGACGGATCTGATTTCATCTCCCCTCAATTGGGGTCCTGGCCCTCCGGACGTGGTCGGTCAGGACGGGTTCTTGCGAGTGAGCTCGCTCCCGCAGATTGGGCATCGCGCTCGATGTTCGTCGAACTCGCGGCCACAGCCCTGACACTGAAACTTCCAGTGACGCGTTTCGGTGATGCCGTCCTGGGCGATGACCTCCACGTCGATGCTGAGGTGGTCTGCCACGTTCTGCATCGCGTAGTCGTCGGTGACGAGCGTCGCGTCCAACTCGAAGGCCGTCGCGAGCAGACGGACGTCGGTGTCGGACAGCACCTCTCGGTCGCCGGTTTCTGCGGCCGCTCGGCGGACCTTCTCGACGGTTCCCGAGGCGGGGATGTGGATGTGCATCCCCGACCCCTCCATCGCGTCGAACCGGAAGGCGCTCTCGGCTTCGAGTTCTTCTCGAACCAGCGGAATCGACGCGGTTCGGTTCTCCGTGTGGTACTCGTGGATGAACGCAGAGGAATCGAGAACGCGCATTTACCGTTCGATGACGATGTAATCCTTGACTGCCTGCACCTGTGAAACCGGCACGCGAATCCGTCCGGCCTCGTCGCGCTCGAAGGAAGCCTGTGCCGCAGAGACGTTCTCGTTCGGCGTGACGAGCAGGTCTGCGAGCGCCCCCGTCTTCAGGTCGAGCGTGATGTTGTACAGCATCCCTAACTCCGTTCCGTCTGAGCCCATGACGGCTTTTCCGGAGAGGTTCTCAGCGAGTATGTCGGCCATGACGACTTCTATCGCGGCGTATTACATAAACGCCACGGGCCGACGGCCACATCCACTGCCTGGTACTTTCTCAACTGGTCCGGGTTCGTGCTCACTCTCCGCCGCTGGGTCGCGCTCGTGGGGGAATTTGAAAGACTTAACTTATCGCCACCGCTCAAATCCGATAAGAGACTTTCTCCCGGTGATTTCATGTCCGACATCGAGACACAGACGACAGACACACTACGGACCCCCATCGTCGCCGTCCTCGGCCACGTCGACCACGGGAAGACGAGCCTGCTGGACAAGATTCGTGGCTCCGCCGTCAGCGAAGGTGAGGCCGGGGCGATTACCCAGCACATCGGCGCGACGGCGGTTCCACTCGACACGATATCTGGGATGGCTGGCGAACTCGTCGACGCCGACGATTTCGACCTCCCGGGCCTGTTGTTCATCGACACGCCGGGTCACCACTCCTTTACCACGCTGCGCTCTCGCGGAGGGGCGCTGGCGGATATCGCCATCGTCGTCGTCGACGTCAACGACGGCTTCCAGCCCCAGACGGTCGAAGCGCTCGACATCCTCCGGCGGACGAACACGCCGTTCGTCGTCGCGGCCAACAAAATCGACACGACGCCGGGGTGGAACCCGACCGCCGGCGCACCGATACAGGTGACCTACGAGAACCAGAGCAAACAGGCCCGCTCTCGACTCGACGAGAGCCTGTACAAGATAATCGGCAACCTCTCCGAGGAGGGCTTCTCTGCGGACTTCTACTGGCGCGTCCAGAACTTCCAGCGAAACGTCGGCGTCGTGCCCCTCTCCGCGCTCACGGGGGAGGGCATCCCCGACCTCCTCGCCGTGTTGATGGGTCTCTCCCAGCGGTACATGAAGGAGAAGATGCAGATCGACGTGACCGGTCCGGGGGCCGGGACCGTCCTCGAGGTCAAAGAGGAGCGCGGATTCGGTGCGACCCTCGACGTCGTGCTCTACGACGGCACCGTCCGCGAGGACGACACCGTCGTCGTCGGCGGTGCCAATGGCCCAATCGTCACCGAGGTTCGGGCGTTGTTGCAACCGCGTCCGCTCGCCGAAATCCGAACCGAGAAACGATTCGAGCGCGTCGACTCCGTGTCCGCCGCCGCCGGGGTGAAAATCGCCGCACCAAACCTCGAAGACGCGATGGCGGGTGCGCCGGTTCGCGTCGTCCGTGACGACGCCGTCGACCAAGTCGTGACGGAGGTCCAGCAGGAACTGGCCGAAATCGAGGTGACGACTGGCGAAGAGGGCGTCGTCGTCAAAGCCGACACGCTCGGCAGTCTCGAAGCCATGGCGAACGCGCTCGCGGAGGCGGAGGTGGACGTTCTCCGTGCCGAGGTCGGTGACGTGGCACCCCGGGACGTGGCCGTCGCCAGCACCGCCCACGAACCGCACCACAAGGTCATTCTCGCGTTCAACGTCGAGGTTCTTCCCGCCGCCGCTGACGACCTAGACGAGTCGGACGTCCGACTGTTCGAGGACGACGTCATCTATCAGCTCATCGAGGAGTACGAGGAGTTCGTCGAGGAACGAAACCGCGCCCAGCAGGAGACCGTACTGGAGAAGATCGTCCGGCCCGCGCGGTTCCGTATCCTCGAAGACCACGTCTTCCGACAGAGCAACCCCGCCGTCGTCGGCGTGGAGGTCCTCGCGGGGACGCTCCAGAACAATCGAGCCGTGGCGCGGTTCGACGAGGACGAGCCCGAACGAGTCGGCCAACTTCGCGGAATCCAGGAACAGGGCGAGGACATCTCTCAGGCCCGGGCTGGAACGCGCGTAAGCATCGCCATCGAGGGCCCCACCGTCGGCCGCCAGATAGACGAGGGGGACACCCTCTGGGTGGAACTCCCCGAAAAACACGCCAAGATTCTCGAACAGGAGCTCTCCAGCGAGATTCCGGCCGACGAACTCGAAGCGCTCCAGAGCTACCTCGACAAACATCGCCGCAGAGACCCGTTCTGGGCGAAGTAAGCCGGCGTGGTACGCCCCGACGCGGCCTCGGCTCCATCTCACTGCTGGCCCGCGTCGATGGGATGTAAAAAACGCCTCGTCGATGGCGAGTAGTCCGTCGCCGCGTCGTTGACGAACTGTTACTTGGCCGTCGGGGTGAAGTCACCGCCGATAGCGGTCATCACCTGGAGTGCGGCGCTGGCTGCGAGTCCGCGGGCGACTTCGTCGCACTCGGCTGCCTCCAGTCCACCGTCGAGTTCGTCGTCCTCGGGCGTGAACCCCGCACTGACCGAGTGACCGACCGGGGGATGGACCGCCACGGTCGCTCGCGGGCCGTTCATTCCGTAGGACAGGTCCGAGCCGATGGCGTAGCTGTCCGGCAGATACGTCCGCGTCTGAGCGACGATCCCGGCCACAGCGCGGCGGAGCGTCTGCACCTGTTCGGGCGTCAACTCCGGGTTCTGGGAGGGGCGACCCGCGTCCACGACGCCGGGAGCACCCGCGTAGGGGTTATTTCCGTTCATAAAGCCACGTCGCCGAGGGTAGGCAGAGCGCAGGTAAAAAGCCGTCGCAACCGTCAGACGCGCCCGTGACTGCTCCGGTGTCAGTAGATTGGTTCGCTCTCGCCGTACACCGCGAGCGCGACGGCGGCGGTGAACGCCTCGTCGCTCCCGTGGGTTGTCGAGACGACGACGGATTCCTCCGTGAACTCCCAGTCCCTGAGTGCTCTCCCGTCGCCGAGCCCGCGGCGAATTTCGGACTCGACCGCGTCGGCGTCTGAGCCCGTCACCTCGTAGAACAGTCCCGGTCCCGGTCCGGCCGCCCACCCGAGGCCGGCACAGATTGACTCGTCTTCGGCGGTCGTCGCGCGCGATTCGACGACTGTCAGTCGGTTGCCCGCTGGACCGAGGTCCGGCGCGGTGTCGACGACTTCGAGTTCCGCATCGGCGGGAATGATCGATGAGACGGAGACGAGATTGTAGTTGTGAACGTTGGCTGCGGCGAGCGCAGCGTCGTACGCCGCCAACTCCGTCGCCGCGCTGGCGGTCCCCCGCACGATGTAGATGGTACTCATCAGCGGAGGAAGACGCTCGGGACAATAAGCGGTTACGGAAGCCGAGGCATCGAGGGGCGCGGGTGCGGTGGGAACGCCGCAGGTTTAGGTGTGATGCCGGGGCCAGCCCCCGGTGTGACCTGAGTTAGACCCCGAAGCGGTACGCGGTCGTACGGTGCACCGCTTCGGCGTACGCATGCACCGTCTGTTCGCCCGCCTGATTCGCTCTCCTCCCGACAGTGACGCACTCGCTCAGGCGATACCACTGTCGTATCGAACCGCGTGCCTCGTTCGAAAAGCCGCCGGGACTCAGTACTGGTAGTCGGTGAACTCTCCGACCGGGTGACTCTCTGCGCTCTCGTCTAGTTTCCGCTGGGCGGCTTCGAAGTCTGCCCGCGTTATCGTCGTGCGCTCGTCGCGGATGGCGAACATCCCTGCCTCGGTTGCGAGACTGGCGATGTCGGCCCCGCTGTAGTTCGGTACCGACGCGGCCAACTCGGTGTAGTCGATGTCGTCGTCGACGTTCATGTCCCGGGTGTGGATGCGGAGAATCCGCTCGCGACCGACTTCGTCGGGCTTTGGCACCTCGATGAGGCGGTCGAACCGACCGGGTCGCAGGATGGCCTCGTCGAGCATGTCGAAGCGATTGGTCGCGGCCATGATGCGGATTTCGCCCCGGTCCTCGAACCCGTCCATCTCCGAGAGCAGCTGCATCATCGTCCGCTGGACTTCTGCGTCTCCGGACGTTTTCGAGTCGGTGCGCTTGGAGGCGACGGCGTCGATTTCGTCGATGAAGATAACTGCCGGTTCCCGCGCGGCGGCCATGTCGAACAGGTCGCGGACGAGTCGTGACCCCTCGCCGATGAACTTCCTGACGAGTTCCGACCCGGCCATCTTGATGAACGTCGCGTCGGTCTCGTTGGCGACGGCTTTCGCCAGCATCGTCTTCCCGGTCCCCGGCGGCCCGTACAGGAGGACACCCGCCGGTGGTTCGACGCCGACGGCCTCGAACTGCTCGGGGGCGACCAGCGGTGCTTCGACCGCCTCGCGGACCTCTCGCACCTGCTCGTCGATGCCGCCGATGTCGTCGTAGGTGACGGCCGGCGACTCCTGTATCTCCATCGCCTGCGCACGAGCGTCGGTTTCGTCGTCGAGCACCTTCTGGACGGTAAAGGAGTCGTTGATGGCGACCCGGTCCCCCGCTTCGACGGCGGTGTCGAGGTGTGGGGAAACCTTGGTGAGCACTTCCTGGTTGTTGCCGTGTTGCTTGATGATGATGCCGTCGTCTGTCGATTCTTCGACCGTTGCGACGTACAGGGAGGAGGTCTTCAACACGTCGTTTTGCTTCTTCAGTTCGTCGACTTCGTCGACGAGTTGAGACTGTCGCTCGGCGGCCTCGTCCAGTCGCGATTCGAGTTCGCGATTCACCCGCACGATTCGCTCGAAGTGACGCCGGATTGCGTCCAGTCGCTCGGAGTCGGACATATCAGGGTCCAGGTCCAGCCGCGGTCGGTCTGGAAGTGAAGGGCTCCGTGACATTCGTTGGTCGCCCTTGGCGACCGGTGTAAATGTGCCTTTGGGTCGCGGACTGTCTCTCGAACTCGAGAGGCGTCGGGTTCTCGTCCGCCGCGCTCAGGACACACTGCGTGTGTCGGCCGCGGCGACGGGGATTAGTCGAGGCCCGCGAGCGTCGCCATCTCGTCGAGATACTCGCCGTAGACACCCAGTGCCGATTCGATTGGTTCGGGTGACGTCATGTCGACGCCCGCGGTTTCGAGTACCTCAAGTGGGTAGCCGTGTCCACCGAGAGCGAGCGCCTCACGGTAGTCGGCCGCCGCGGGCTCGCCCTCCGTCAAGATGCGCTCGACGAGTGCGACTGCCGCGCTGATTCCGGTCGCGTACTGGTAGACGTAGTAGTTGTAGTAGAAGTGCGGAATCCGCATCCACTCGCGGGCGATTCGGTCGTCGACCACGGCCGGGGCGTAGAACTCCTGCTTGAGGTCCCGGTAGCGTTCGTCGAATCGGTCTGGCGTCAGCGCCCCATCGGCCTCGGCGACCTCGTGAATCTGGAGTTCGAAATCAGCGAACATCGTCTGTCGGTACAGCGTCGACCGGAAGCGCTCGAGGTACTCGTCGAGGACGTGCATTCGCAACTCGTCGTCGTCGGTGTTCTCCAGGAGGTAGTGCGTCAACAACGTCTCGTTGACGGTACTGGCCACCTCGGCGACGAAGATGTCGTAGCCGCTGTACTGCCACGGTTGAGCCTCTTTCGCGAGTTCCGAGTGGAGCGAGTGACCCAACTCGTGTGCCAGGGTGAACATCGAGGTGATGTCGTCCTGATAGTTCATCAGGATGAACGGCTGGGTGTCGTAGGTCCCCGCCGAGAACGCCCCCGAGCGTTTGCCCCGGTTCTCGTACACGTCGACCCAGCGATTCTCGATGCCGTCGGCGACTCTCGTCTGGTACTCCTCGCCGAGCGGGGCGACGGCCTCGACGACGTACTCGCAGGCGTCTTCGTACGGAATTTCCGGCCCCTCGTCGCCGGTCATCGACATGTAGAGGTCCCACATCTGCAACTCGTCTACGTCCAGAGCTGTCTGCTTTAACTCCGCGTGGCGGTGGAGGTAGGACAGATTGTCACGGACGGTGTCGAGGAGGTTGTCGTACACCGCGACTGGCACGTTCGGCCAGTCGAGCGCTGACTCCCGAGCGGTGTCGTAGTAGTGGGCCCGAGCGAGTTTCACGTCTGCCTTGACGCTGTTTTTCAGCGAGGCACCCACTGTGTTACGGACGTCGGCCCAGCGGTCGTAGTACGCCTCGTGGACCTCGCGTCGGAACGCGCGGTTCGGATTCTTCATGAGTTTCGTGAAGTTACCCTGCGAGATTTCGACGGTCTCGCCCTCGGGATTCTCTACCGACGGGAATTCCAGGTCGGCGTCGGACAGCATCGAGTAGACGTCGCTCGACGCACCCATCACCTCGCTCAGGTCCGCGAGCAACTCTTCGACCTCCGCAGAGCGCGTGTGTGGTTTCATCCGTAGCGCGTCGTCGAAGTAGTGTTCGTACTCGGCCAGCGCGGGTTCGGTCTCGACGAAGTCGTCGATGTCGGACTCGTCGAGTTGCTGTAGTTCGGGTTCGATAAAGCTCGACGCGCTCTGGGCCTCCGTCGATAACGACCGTGCCCGTGCCATCAGCGCCTGATACTCCTGATTCCGGGTGTCCTCGCTGCTCCGCAACTGTGCGTAGGAGGAGACCGTGGCAACCTCTCGCATGACCTCCTCCACCAGTTCCAGCAGTTCGAGCAGGGTCTCAGCGCTCTCGGCCACCCGACCCTCGTAGGCCGAAATCTCGTCGATTCGCTCGCTCACGTCCTCGAAGGTCTCCTCCCACTCCTCCTCGGAGTCGTAGATGCTCTCGAGGGCCCACTTGTACTGCTGGGCGATGTCTTCACGCTCGGGAACCGTACTCATACCGTAGCGCAAGTGTGTCTGAACGGTAAAGTTTGCCAATCCGTGTGACGAAAGCGAGGAGGCGAGTGGCGACGGCGCAACCACGGTCGATCAGCTGTGTTGGAGTCGATCAGCGTCCGGGTCGGTCACGCGAGACCGTCGAGATCGTAGAGAGAGTCGATTTCATGCGTCGGCTCTGCAGCGAGTGGATAGTCGGCGCGGTGGGGGCGTCGGATGAACGCCGAGTCGACTCCCGCGCGTGTCGCCGCGATTACGTCGACGTTGCTGTCTCCGACGTAGAGTGCGCGGTCGGCGTCGAGGTCGGCGAGCGCCCGCTTCAGGTAGTACGGTGTCGGTTTCTTTCGTCTGAGTCCGGCCACCGTCGGTTCCCTCCCATAGGTAGTTCGGAAGAGGTCCTGCAGACCGAACACCTCGACGACGTGCTCGACCGTCTCGTGCTGGTTGTTGCTGACGACCCCGAGGTCGGCGTCCAGGTTATAGAGCGCGTCGAAGTCGTCGTACAGCGGTTTGCGCCCGTCTTCGAGGGCCTCGCGTTGAATCGCCGCTGCGCGGGCTTCTCGTCGCGTCCAGAACGCGTCGACGTCGACGTCGTGGTTTCGACAGACTCGGCGGAGGTGCGTGAGGCTTCCGTTGAGCGCTCCCGAAACGTCGTCCTCGGACGGGTCGACGCCGAACTCGACGAATGTGTTGTGAATCGCCGTCCGGACGAGATCCATCGGCGTTGGCATCGTCAACACCCCGTCGTTGTCGAACACCAGCGCGTCGTAAGGCATGTTGGTCGGACGTAGCGCCGTCACTATCGACTTTGCTATGTGTCCTCAGGAGGTCTCGGGGGGTCTCACGAGTCGACCCCGTCGTACGGTTCCCGACTCTGACCGAGTCACATCCCCCCATCGACTCGGTGACAAACCGCGTCGGCGACGCGGGCCCTGACGAGGCCGTCGACGTACCGCTCACCGAACACCTCGTGAACACTGTCGACCGCCCCACCATCGTGCTCGAAGGTCGCGTCGTCGTACACGACGTCGGTCAACACGAGCGGCGTCGGCGCGGCCGGCGCGACGCCCGCAGGTCCGTCAACCTCGTCCGGGCCGAGGAGAAACTCGATTCGCTCAAGCTTCGCTTCGTCGACGGCGACGGAGTGGATGACCGTCACGAGGCGACGAACGAGTTCTCGGGCGAATCCCCCTCCGGCGACTGTGAGGACGAGAAACTCACGGTCGCGGTCGACGGCAATCGAGAGGTCGCGCAGGGTCCCCTCGGAATCTGGCGTCAGGTTGTGGAAGTCGTGTTCGCCAGCGAACGCCGCCGCCGCCGCCCTTGCCCGGTCGAGGTCGGCGTCGGGTGCGTGCTGGAAGTAGGTGTACTCGCGGCGGATGGGGGCGTGTCGCGCGTGGAAGTCCTCGGCGACGTCGGCAGCGGCCCACGCGCGAATCGACCCCGGCAGTTCGCTGTTGAGCGCGGCCGGTGAGCACCACGGTGGTGCGTCGAACGCGACGGTCTGTGCGACCGCTGAGACGCCGGCGTCGGTCCGACCGGCCGCGGCGTACCCCGGTGGCTTCTCGCCGCCGGTGATACCCAGCGCGCCGAGGGCGTCGAACAGCGTCCGTTCGACCGTCGGGACGGTCGGCTGGCGCTGGAATCCGTAGAACGGACGACCGTCGTAGGCCAGCCGAAACGCGCGCATTGACGACGGTTCGGTGGCCCGTTACTTAGTGCCGTCTCTCCGGCGTGCGACCCTGCGCAGTCTATCTCTCGCACCGACTCACTCGGTCTCCTTCGTTCGGACGGTCATCACCGGCGCGGGACAACTCCGTACGACCTTCTCGGTGACGCTTCCGAGGAGGAACCGGTCGACGCCGCGACGGCCGTGAGTGCCCATGATGACGAGGTCGACATCGTGGTCGTCGACGTAGTCGAGTATTTCGCGGTACGGTCGTCCTTCGACTACGCTCGTCTCGACGGGTACGCCGGCTTCCCCTCCGCGGTGTTCGATCTTCTCGACGGCGCTCCCCCCCTCGTCTTCGAGGGCCTGCATCACGAGCAGTGACCCCGTTTCCATCGACGCGTAGGACATCGTGTCCACGACGTACAGCGCGTGGACGGTCGCGCCGAACTGTTCGGCGAGTGTCATCGCGTTCTCGAC
>JBNJGG010000016.1:0-28402 GCA_051747545.1 Halobacteriota archaeon
TCGGGTCGACCACTGAAGACGCTGAGCCAGCGGTTGAAAGGCAAGGAGGGGCGGTTCCGCGGGTCGCTGTCAGGAAAGCGCGTCAACTTCTCGGCGCGAACGGTCATCTCGCCGGACCCGACGCTCTCGCTCAACGAAGTCGGCGTCCCAGCGCGCGTCGCCCGCGAGATGACCCAGACTATGAACGTCACCGAGCGCAACATCGAACAGGCCCGCCAGTACGTTCGAAACGGGCCCGAAGGCCACCCGGGCGCGAACTACGTTCGACGCCCCGATGGCAGGCGCCTGAAGGTGACCGAGAAGAACTGCGAGGAACTCTCCGAGAAGGTCGAACTCGGGTGGGAGGTCAACCGCCACCTCGTCGACGGCGACATCGTCATCTTCAACCGGCAGCCGTCGCTGCACCGGATGTCCATCATGGCCCACGAAGTCGTGGTCATGCCCTACAAGACGTTCCGGCTGAACACCGTCGTCTGCCCACCGTACAACGCAGACTTCGACGGCGACGAGATGAACATGCACGCCCTGCAGAACGAGGAGGCGCGCGCCGAGGCGCGCGTCCTCATGCGCGTGCAGGAGCAAATTCTCAGTCCGCGCTTCGGTGAGAACATCATCGGAGCCATTCAGGACCACATCTCCGGGACGTACCTACTGACCCACGAGAACCCACACTTCACCGAGACGCAGGCGCTCGACCTGCTGCGGGCGACGAGCATCGACGAACTCCCCGAACCGGACGGCGAAGACGACGGGACGGCCTACTGGACTGGGCACACCATCTTCTCGGAGTTGCTCCCGGACGACCTCTCCATCGAGTTCACCAGTTCCACTGGCGACAGTGTCGTCATCGAAGACGGGCAGTTGGTCGAAGGGACCATCGACGAGGACGCCGTCGGCGCGTTCGGCGGCGAAATCGTCGACACCATCACGAAGGTGTACTCGAAGACGCGAGCCCGCATCTTCATCAACGAAATCGCGTCGCTCGCAATGCGCGCCATCATGCACTTCGGGTTCTCGCTCGGTATCGACGACGAATCCATCCCGGACGAGGCCAACGAGATGGTCGACGAGGCCATCGAGAACGCCTACGAACGCATCGAGGACCTCATCGCCACCTACGAAGCCGGCGAACTCGAGTCGCTCCCGGGACGCACCGTCGACGAGACGCTGGAGATGAAAATCATGCAGACCCTCGGGAAGGCCCGCGACAGCGCTGGCGAAATCGCTGAGGACCACTTCACCGACGACAACCCGGCTGTCATCATGGCTCGCTCCGGAGCGCGTGGGTCGATGCTGAACCTCACGCAGATGGCCGGTTGCGTCGGCCAGCAAGCAGTTCGCGGCGAGCGAATCAACCGCGGGTACGAGGGACGGACGCTCAGCCACTACCAGGAGAACGACCTGTCCGCAGAGGCTCACGGATTCGTCGAGAACTCCTATCGTGGCGGCCTCACCCCGAGGGAGTTCTTCTTCCACGCGATGGGTGGCCGCGAAGGGCTGGTCGACACCGCAGTTCGGACCTCGAAGTCCGGCTACCTCCAGCGACGGCTCATCAATGCGCTGTCCGAACTGGAGACGCAGTACGACGGGACGGTTCGCGACACGTCGGACACCATCGTCCAGTTCGAGTTCGGCGAAGACGGCACCAGCCCCGTGAAGGTGTCGTCGTCCGCAGAGTCGGCCATCGACGTCGAGAGCATCGTCGACCGCGTGCTAGAGTCCGAGTTCGAGAGCGAGACGCAGCGAAAGGCGTTCCTCGGCGAACAGGAGCGACCGACGAACCTGTCTGAACACGCGAAACCACGGGAGGTGCATTCCGATGACTGAGTACGAACACGTCACCGACGACATCGAAGCGGTCGTCGAGGACACAGAACTCCCACGTCGTCTCAAGAACGAGGTACTCGAAAGCATCGAGATCCGCGGTGGAGTGACGACGGAGAAGGCGGACGAGATCGCGCGCGCGGTCGAAACCCAGTATCTCGACACGCGGGTGGACCCACTGGACCCCGTCGGGACGGTCAGCGCCCAGAGTATCGGCGAGCCGGGAACGCAGATGACGATGAACACGTTCCACTACGCCGGTGTGGCCGAAATCGACGTGACTCAGGGGCTGCCGCGCCTCATCGAACTCGTGGACGCGAGAAAGACCCCAGACACGCCGATGATGACCGTCCACCTCGACGAAGAGTACGCGACCGACCGCGAGCGGGCCCACGAAGTCGTCTGGGCCATCGAGGCGACGAAGATTCTCGCACTCGGTGACGTGAGTACCAACGTCGCAGACATGATAGTCCAGATAAACCTGAACGAGGAGACGCTGATGGAGCGGTGGCCCACCGCCGAAAGCGTCGACGAGGTGGCCGCCGAAATCGCCGAGACCATCGAGGACGCACTCGGCGTCGAGACGGTTCGTCGCGACACGGTCATCGAGTTCGGGCCGAACCAGCCGAGCTACCGGGAACTGCTCCAACTGGTCGAGGAACTCCGAGACATCGTCTTCAAAGGTATCGAGGAGGTCACGCGCGTCGTCATTCGCAAGGAGAAAATCGACGACGACACCGAGGAGTTCGTCCTCTACACCGAGGGGTCGGCCTTCGGAGACGCGCTCAACATCGAGGGCGTCGACGCGTCGCGGACGACGTGTAACAACATCCACGAGGTCTACCGAGAACTCGGCGTCGAGGCTGCTCGCGAGGCGATAATCGAGGAAACGATGGACACGCTCGAAGAGCAGGGCCTCGACGACGTGAACGTCCGACACCTGATGCTCGTCGCCGACATCATGACCAACCGTGGCGAAATCGAGTCTATCGGTCGCCACGGTATCTCGGGGGCAAAAGAGTCCGTACTCGCCCGAGCAGCGTTCGAGGTCACGGTCAACCACCTGCTGGACGCCGCGATTCACGGCGAGGCAGACGACCTCAACGGCGTCATCGAGAACGTCATCGTCGGCAAACCCGTCTCTATCGGCACCGGTGACGTCGACCTTCGGATGGGGTCGGCCGTGCGACCGCAAGTCTCCGACGACTGATGCGCGTCGAGTTGTCCGATGCGGCCCGCCGACTCATCGCCGTCTTCGAGGAGGACACGGAAGCGACCGCGCGAGACTGTCTGGTCGTCGACGGTGATGAGCCCCGAGTCGTCTACCTCGTCGCCGCCGGACAGATGGGCGCGGCGATCGGTTCGGGTGGCCGTAACGTCCGCGCACTCGAAGAGAAACTGGGGCGGACGGTCGAACTCGTCGAGGACGCGGACACGGCCGAGGCGTTCGTCGAGAGCGCGCTCGCCCCGGCGGCCGTCCGGCACGTGACCATCTCCGAGCAGAACGACAGAGTCGCGTACGTCGAGGTCGCCGAAGAGGACCGCGGCGTCGCAATCGGGCGACAGGGTCGGAACATCCAGACGGCGAGGGAACTGGCGCGCCGACACTACGACATCGACGACATCCAGTTGACCTGACTCGGGCGCTCGCCCGCCCGTCGGGGCGACCTCAACCACTTTTATTCAGGACGACCGATACAGCCACGCATGCTCGCCGGGTCAGTTCCTCTTCAGGTAGTCGATGCGACAGTGAACCCGCTCGTTCAGGCGGGGAAGTTTGTCGCGGCGTTTCTCGTTACGTACCTCGCGGGGCGCTTTCTCGTCGAACCGTCAGTCGCGGAGGTAATCCGTCGACGCAACCGGAACAACCCGACGATTCAGGAGGCGGCCCGGTTGTACACGCGTGTTGGCGTCCTCGTTGCCTCGCTCGTCGTCGGAATTGCTGCCGCGGGATACGGCTACCTCCTGACGCGCTCTGCGCTCATCATCGCGGCGGGGACGCTCGCAATCGGCGTCGCAGGACAAGCGGTCATCGGAAACCTCGTCAGCGGAATGTTCCTCGTCTCGGACCCGAACTTCAACGTGGGTGATTGGATTTCGTGGGAGGGCAACGAGGGCGTCGTCGAATCCATCGCCTTCCGCGTGACGCGAGTCCGGACACCCGACTTCGAGGTCGTAACCGTCCCCAACACCGAACTGGCCACGTCGGCCGTCTCACGACCCTACAGCCGTGGCCGGTATCGGCTGACGGAGACGCTGGGAATCGCCTACGGCGACGACGTCGACGAGGCGATGAACCTACTCGGCGTCGCCGCCGAACAGACCGAGGGCGTCCTCGACGACCCGGAACCGCTGATCCGGCTCGTCGAGTTCGGTGACACCGCCGTCGTGCTGGAATCGGCCTACTGGCTCGGCAACCCCTCGCACATCGACATTCTGGAGATCGAATCCGAGTACTCACGACAGGTCAAGCGACTGTTCGACGAGGCGGGGATCACTATCGCCCCACCCTCCCCACAGACGCTTTCCGGGAAGATTTCGGTCGACGAACGCCCCTCGACGGTCGACGAATGAGGGTCCCTGGCCGCCGATGAACGAGGCCCTCTCGTCGCCGCTCGACGGATGTACGCCTCGGAGAATGCGTAACGCGAATCGACGAGACGGCCTCAGAATCGCCCAGAGGTACCGCTAATCGAATCTGCGGGCGTTTCAGCGAAGACGAAAAGGGAGGCTTAAGTAGCTTCATCAGGAAGTGTTGAGCACTATGGCCAACGGCAAATACGCCGCGCGAAAACTGAAAAAGGACCGCCAGAAACAGCGGTGGTCCGACTCGAAGTACGCGCGCCGGGAGCGAGGACTGCGCAAGAAATCCGACCCCCTCGAAGGTGCCCCCCAGGGACGAGGCATCGTCCTCGAAAAAGTCGGCATCGAGGCAAAGCAGCCCAACTCCGCGATTCGAAAGTGCGTCCGCGTCCAGCTCATCAAGAACGGCAAACAGGTGACTGCCTTCTGCCCCGGTGACGGTGCAATCTCGTTCATCGATGAGCACGACGAGGTCACCATCGCCGGCATCGGTGGCGCGAAGGGTCGCGCCATGGGCGACCTCTCGGGCGTGAACTACAAGGTCGACAAAGTCAACGGCGTCTCGATGATCGAGCTGGTCCGCGGGAACGCAGAGAAACCGGTGCGATAATCATGTCTGAGAGCGACGCACCCGAACCCGAGGCACCCGCCGACAGCGAGGAAGCCACGCAGAACGCCCTCCTGTTCGGCGAGTGGGACGTCACCGACATCGACTACACCGACCCGTCGACCAAGCGCTACCTGTACGTAACGCCCATCGCCCACACCATGGGGCGACACGCCTCCAAGCAGTTCCAGAAGTCCGAGATATCGGTCGTCGAGCGGCTCACCAACCGCCTGATGCAGACCGACCGGAACACCGGACAGAAGCAGAAGGCGCTGAAAATCGTCCGTGAGGGACTCGACATCGTCCACGACCGGACCGAGGAGAACCCCGTGCAGGTGCTCGTGCGCGCCGTCGAGAACGCAGCACCTCGCGAGGAAACCGTTCGCCTCAAGTACGGTGGCATCTCCGTCCCCCAGGCCGTCGACGTCGCCCCGCAACGTCGCGTCGACCAGGCGCTCATGTTCCTCGCCCAGGGGACCCATAACGGCTCCTACAAGTCGACGACCAGCCCCGGTGAAGCGCTCGCACAGCAACTCATCGGCGCGGCCAACTACGACGTACAGACCTACGCAATCAGCCAGAAGGAAGAAAAAGAGCGCGTCGCGGCGGCGGCCCGCTGAGCCGTTCGGCACGAACGTCTGTTTCCGGCACGAACGCCTGTTTCTGGAACGTCCGTTTTCCTGTTTTTCGACGGCCCAGACCCGCGTACTGAACTCCGGAGTGAGAATCAGTCTGGCACTGGGACCAGCCGGTGTCTGGACGGGACGCCTGTAACGTCGAAATCGGTGCCCGAGTGCCACCTCGAAAACGCAGTTCGGGTGCCTGCTGGCGGCCGGTTCGCTCTAGTCGGCGGCCGGTTCGGCACTCGATGCGTACGCGCGGGTAACGTCGACCAACGCCTTGCGGTAGTCGCTCTCGGACGGGTCGTCGACGAGCGAACGGAAGCGGTGTGTGAACGCCTCGACGTTGACGCCGGGCGCGTCGTTTGCGGCCGCGTGCGCGAGGTCGTACAGACGGTGGTCCGAATCGACGAGGTCGTGCCGTTCGACGAGCGCGAGGGCGAACGCCGCGTTGACCGCGGTGATGTCTGGGTCGGAGCCCCCAGAAACGGGCCGGGAACCGGGACGGAGTGGAGCGGCCGGACGGTCGGCGAGCGCTCGCGCGAGCTGGGATTCCAGGAAGTGGACGAGTTTCTCCGCCGGAGCGACAGAGAGCGTGATGTCGTCGGCGTAGATGTCCTTCATGTGGTTGGCGATTTGATGACAGTGAACCAACGTCCGTCGTTCGATAGTACGGCCCGTGAGCGCGAGGTACAGCGCCTCTTCGATGGGCTGGACGTGCGAGGGGTGTCGCTCCTCGTAGCGGGCCATATGAGAGAGTTCGTGGAGGGCCAGTTCGCGTGCCATCGCACTGGTCGCGGCCTGCTTCGAGATGTTGAGGACGTGGTGGTTCTCGTAGTGCGCCGCCCACGTGCGCACGTCGGGGTCCGAACGGACGTGGACGCGAACCGGAAGGTCGAGCGTGTACTCGGTCTCGAAGAGGTCCATGGCACTCAAGAACGGGTCCGCAGGGGCAGTCCCACATACGCGCAAATCCATGTGTCTAATTAACACGGTTTCGGCGGACAAGACTCTTCTGCCGTCGATGGTGAGGGAGACGGACACGCCGGCGGCGACCCGAGCAGGTCGACCCACCTCCGAGCGGTCGAAACCCCCGCGAGAGCGACTCGAAGGATTGTGTCATAAACCCACATAGGGGGTCGAACCCGCCGGATTCGAGGGGTTTCTCCCGGACAAAACACTACCCTTTTGACCCTCCTGCCGGTAGGAGGCTGTATAATGGGCCGACGAAAGAAAATTGTCCAAGAGTGTGAGCGGCTGATGGACAAGCCGGAGAACATCCGGAACATCGCCATCGCCGCTCACATCGACCACGGGAAGACAACCCTCACCGACAATCTACTTGCCGGTGCCGGGATGATTTCGAAGGACCTCGCGGGCCAACAGCTCGCGATGGACACCGAGGAAGACGAGCAGGAGCGCGGCATCACCATCGACGCCGCGAACGTCTCGATGACCCACGAGTGGAACGACACGAACCACCTCATCAACCTCATCGACACGCCGGGCCACGTCGACTTCGGCGGTGACGTGACCCGAGCGATGCGCGCCGTCGACGGTGCGCTCATCGTCGTCGACGCCGTCGAGGGGACGATGCCCCAGACGGAAACCGTCGTTCGACAGTCCCTCCGTGAGGGTGTCAAGCCCGCACTGTTCATCAACAAGGTCGACCGACTCATCAACGAGCTTCAGGAAGGCCCCCAGGAGATGCAGGAGCGTCTCCAGCTGGTCATCCAGGACGTAAACGACCTCATCCGCGGGATGGCAGAGGAGAAGTACGAAGAGGAAGGCTGGCAGGTCTCGGTGCAGGACGGCACCGTCGCCTTCGGGTCGGCGCTGTACAACTGGGCCGTCTCGCTGCCGTCGATGCAGGAGACCGGCATCGACTTCGGTGACATCATCGACTACAACCAGAACGAGAATATCGACGAACTCAAGGAGCTCTCGCCGCTGTCGGACGTCGTTCTCGACATGGTCGCAGAGCACTTCCCCAACCCGCTACAGGCGCAGCCCCAGCGTGTCCCGACCATCTGGCGCGGCGACGCCGAGTCCGAACTCGCCATCCAGATGCGCGACGTCGACGACGAGGGCGAAGTCGTCTTCATGGTGACCGACATCTCGAACGACCCGCACGCCGGAGAAATCTCCACCGGACGCGTCTTCTCGGGCACCATCAAGAAGGGCCAGGAACTGTACGTCTCTGGCACCGCGGGCAAGAACCGCATCCAGTCGGTCGGGATCTTCATGGGCGGCGAGCGCGAGGAACTCGACCGCGGGGTCCCCGCCGGCAACATCGCCGCTGTCACGGGACTGCGCGACGCCATCGCGGGGTCGACCGTCTCGAGCATCGAGATGACGCCGTTCGAGTCCATCGAGCACATCTCCGAACCCGTCATCACGAAGTCCGTCGAGGCGAGGAACATGGACGACCTGCCGAAACTCATCGAGACGCTCCAGCAGGTTTCCAAAGAGGACCCGACCATCAAGGTCGAGATCAACGAGGACACCGGCGAGCACCTCATCTCCGGGCAGGGTGAACTCCACCTGGAGGTCATCACCCAGCGTATCGAGCGCAAGCGCGGTATCCCGGTGACCACCGGTGAGCCCATCGTCGTCTACCGCGAGGCACCCACCGCGGCCTCCGACACCGTCGAGGGCGTCTCGCCGAACCGCCACAACCGGTTCTACATCTCCGTCGAACCGCTCGACGAGGACATCGTCGAGGCCATCAAACTGGGCGACATCGCAATGGACATGCCGGAACTCGAACGCCGTGAGGCGGTCCAGGAACTGGGCATGGACAAGGACACCTCCCAGAACATCGAGCACATCTTCGGCACCAACGTCATCGTCGACGACACAAAGGGTATCCAGCACCTCAACGAGACGATGGAACTGGTCATCGAGGGAATCGAGGAGGCGCTGGCCGACGGCCCCCTCGCTGGGGAACCGGTGCAGGGCAGCCTGCTCCGACTGCACGACGCGCGACTCCACGAGGACACCATCCACCGGGGTCCCGCACAGGTCATCCCCGCCGTCCGCGAGGCCGCCCACCGGGCGCTCATCGACGGCGAGGTGCGACTGCTCGAACCGATTCAGAACGTCCGTATCGACGTTCCGTCCGAGCACATGGGTGCCGCCTCCGGCGAGATTCAGGGTCGCCGTGGCCGCGTGGACGACATGTACCAGGAGGGCGACCTCATGGTCGTCGAGGGCATCGCACCCGTCGAGGAGATGATCGGATTCGCGAGCGACATCCGCTCTGCGACGGAAGGCCGCGCCTCGTGGAACACCGAGAACGCGGGCTTCCGCGTCCTCGTCGACAATCTCCAGACAGAGAAAATCATGGAGATTCGAGAGCGCAAGGGCCTGAAGCTCGAACTGTCGCCCGCCATCGACTACATCTGAGGGCGACGACTGTCCCCCGCCGTGCGGGTGTGCGGGGTCCGATTCGCCCTACCCGTCTTTCACCGCCGCGAGCGACGCAACCCGGAAAGCGAGGAGTCGAACCCGGCAAACCGTGCCATCGACGAAGCATTATACCCCCTCGAACAAGTGGTTGGTACACATGCCAACTGGCACGATACCCGCCGTTCGGCGAGTCGACACGGAACGATGGAGTCAGCACGTCCCGTGGCCGACAACAGCAGCGGCGGGACGTGCGACGGGGGTGACCCGATGAGCGACGACGCCGCCAACGCTGGCAACGACCCCGAACTATCGGAAGACACCCGTCGAATCGACGGCGTTCCCGAGGGGTACGAGGACCCCCAGACGGACGGCGGCGAGCGGCCGCAACCGCACACGATTCGGCTCGAACTCCGCGACGAACCGGGGCAACTGCTGGCGACGCTCGGCCCAATCGCCGACCACGGCGGGAACCTCCTGTCGATATTCCACGAGCGCGGGAACATCACGCCTCGCGGGCGCATCCCGGTCGAAATCGACATCGAGTGCCCACCCGACCGATTCGAGAGCATCGTCGAGGCGCTCCGCGACGAAGGGGTGAACGTCGTGCAGGCGGGTGCCGAACGCTACGGCGAGGAGGTCACGGTGTTGCTGCTTGGTCACCTCATCGACACGGACCTCTCGGACACGCTCCGTCGCATCGAGTCCTGTACGGACGCCTCCGTCGACGACCTGTCTCTGTCTGCCCCGCGAGGGACCGACGACGTGTCCAGCGCTCGGCTGCGACTCGCGACGCGAACCGGGCGGACCACCGAGGCGCTCGCGTACGTCCGCGACATCGCCGAGGAGAAAGAGTTGAACATGATCGAACCGCTGACGGAGGGTGCCGTATGAGGCTCGCAGTGCTCGGTGCAGGCGCAGTCGGACGGTCGGTCGTCGAACTGGCGGGCGAGTACGGTCACACAGTCGTCGCCGTCACCGACTCGAAGAGCGCCGTCGTCGACGACGCCGGCCTCGACGCGGCGGCGGTCACCGAGCGAAAGGAGCGCGAGGGAGTCGTCGGCGAGGGAGACCCAGAGGACGCACTGGCGGCCGACTACGACGTTCTCGTGGAGGCGACGCCGACGACGCTGGGCGACGCCGAACCCGGCTTCTCCCACGTCGAGGCCGCACTCGAAGCGAATCGTCACGCCGTGCTGGCGAACAAGGGACCAGTGGCCGAACGGTACGGGGACCTGATGGCGCTCGAACGGGCCAGCGAGGGGCGGGTCCTGTTCGAGGCCGCCGTGGGCGGGGCGATTCCCGTGCTGTCGACGATCGCCGACGTGGGACCGGAGCGCATCACCGCCGCGCGAGGCATCCTCAACGGCACCGCGAACTTCGTCCTGTCGCGGATGGCCGCGGAGGGGCTCGGTTACGAGCACGTCCTCGCGGAGGCACAGGACCTCGGCGTCGCCGAGGCTGACCCCTCGTTCGATGTCGAAGGAACCGACGCGGCGCTGAAGTGCGTCATCCTCGCAAACGTCCTCAGCGGCGGTGAGAGAGAGTTCCGCCTCGCCGACGCGGACGTGCAGGGCATCCGCGACATTCCCGGGAGCGCCCTCGACCTGGCGATGGAGGACGGACGAACGATTCGGCTGGTCGGCGAAGCGTCCAGAGAGGGCGTTCGCGTCGGGCCGCGACTCGTTCCGGAACACGGCGTACTCGCCGTCACCGGAACGCAGAACATCGTGCAACTGGAGACGACGCGCGCCGGACGGCTGAACGTCAGCGGGCGCGGGGCGGGCGGTCCCGAGACGGCGACGGCCGTTCTTTCGGACGTCGGGCGGTTACGCTAACCCCCGGCCGTCAGCGACCGAATTACCGCGACCGAGGTCGTTTCGACAATCGTGTCGCCGTCGATCAGCGACTGGTTTGACGACTGAGACATCGGGGATCGTCGGGGTGGAATCGACTGCTGGATGAGACTGTTTCTGGGAGCCATGTCAACTGATGGCATAACCGCCATACGCGGGCGAGATAGCCCGTATAGCGTATCGAAATCGTTTTAGGTGATTCAACCAAACGGTAGGCCACCACAGCGCCTTAGCGCGTGACTTACCAATGAGTGACAAACCCCACCAGAATCTGGCCATTATCGGCCACGTCGACCACGGCAAGAGTACGCTCGTCGGGCGACTCCTCTTCGAGACGGGGTCGGTACCGGAGCACGTCATCGAGCAGTACCGTGAAGAAGCCCAGGAGAAGGGCAAAGGCGGCTTCGAGTTCGCCTACGTGATGGACAACCTCGCCGAAGAGCGAGAGCGCGGTGTGACCATCGACATCGCCCACCAGGAGTTCAACACGGACACGTTCTACTTCACCATCGTGGACTGCCCGGGCCACCGTGACTTCGTGAAGAACATGATCACGGGAGCCTCCCAGGCAGACAACGCGGTGCTCGTCGTCGCCGCCGACGACGGCGTCGCCCCCCAGACCCGCGAGCACGTCTTCCTCGCACGGACGCTGGGAATCAACGAACTCATCATCGGCATCAACAAGATGGACGTCGTCGACTACGGCGAGGACTCCTACAACGACGTGAAGGAGGAGGTCAGCCAACTCCTCAAACAGGTCCGCTTCAACGCAGACGACGCGACGTTCGTCCCCATCTCGGCGTTCGAGGGCGACAACATCGCAGACCGCAGCGACAACACGTCCTGGTACGACGGTCCGACGCTGCTCGAAGCACTCAACGACCTGCCGGAGCCGCAGCCGCCGACGGACGCGCCGCTGCGCCTCCCGATTCAGGACGTGTACACCATCTCCGGTATCGGTACGGTCCCGGTCGGCCGCATCGAGACGGGGACGATGAGTCCCGGCGACAACGTCTCCTTCCAGCCGTCGGACATCGGTGGCGAAGTGAAGACCATCGAGATGCACCACGAAGAGGTGCCGCAGGCCGGACCCGGCGACAACGTCGGATTCAACGTCCGCGGCGTCGGCAAGGACGACATCCGCCGCGGCGACGTCTGCGGTCCCGCCGCGGACCCGCCGAAGGTTGCACAGACGTTCACGGCACAGATCGTCGTCATGCAGCACCCGTCGGTCATCACCGCGGGGTACACGCCGGTCTTCCACGCTCACACGGCGCAGGTCGCCTGCACCATCGAGTCCATCGACCAGAAACTCGACCCCGCGAGCGGGGAAGTCGCCGAGGAGAACCCCGACTTCATCAAGTCCGGTGACGCCGCCATCGTGACGGTGCGACCGCAGAAACCGCTCAGCATCGAACCGTCCTCGGAGATTCCGGAACTCGGGAGCTTCGCCGTCCGCGACATGGGTCAGACCATCGCAGCCGGTAAGGTGCTCGAGGTCGAAGAGCGATAAATGCAGCAGGCACGCGTTCGGCTCGCTGGTACGAGCCCCAAAGACCTCGACGACATCTGTGACGACGTTCGCGAAATCGCGAACAAGACCGGTGTCAACCTGAGCGGGCCGATCCCGCTGCCGACGAAAACGCTCGAAGTCCCTTGCCGGAAGTCACCCGACGGCGAGGGTACCGCCACCTGGGAGCACTGGGAGATGCGCGTTCACAAGCGTCTCATCGACATCGACGCCGACGAACGGGCGCTCCGTCAGCTTATGCGCATCCAGGTGCCGAACGACGTGAGCATCGAGATCGTCCTCGAAGACTAGCTCACGGCGCTAAGGCGTTTCCGCCGGATTCGTTGCGCTCTCTTGAGCCACCGGAGTCGGCAGAAACTGACGTCATTACGACGTTCCTCCGCGAAGCGCGTGGAAACAGAAGCTACAAGTAAACAGACCGGCAGGGTCTGGATACGGGCTCGTAGATCAGTGGCAGATCGCTTCCTTCGCAAGGAAGAGGCCCCGGGTTCAAATCCCGGCGAGTCCACTCGTCTCACTCCCTCGCCGACGTGCCACTCACTTCGCTCGAGGCACCCCCGACGATTCCATGGCCCTCCGAGTGTCGGAAAACCGGTGAATGGCGAGTCCAGCAGAGAACCAGCCCCCAAAGTAGATAACCAGACGGGCCCCCACAGTAAATAACCAGATCAGACCACAGCGTCGCGGGCAGGTCTGGGTTGAGTCGGCCCTCCGCGAACTCACCTTCGGCCAGTTCGCTCAACTCTATCAATACGCCCCCAAAGAGCATCGATCGATTCTCGTTGTTTGTATTTTAAGATTCATATATAGAAGAGATTTTATGAGAAAAAACGTCCGTGATGAAGTACATAATAACCTTTTTGCTATCGGTTCTCGCATTTGGACATCAGAATCTTTATTGGGAATTATTGAATTTCAAAGAGCGTGACTCAAGATACCAACACGCAGTTCCGAGACGAAACGACCTCCCAGCGACGGCGGCGGTTCCTCCGACAGCTCGGTACTGTCAGTGGTGTCGGCTTCCTCGGGTCGCTAGCTGGATGTACCGGCGACGGCGGTTCCTCCGGCGGCGACGGCGGGTCCTCTGGCGGCGACGGCGGGTCCTCCGGTGGAGATGGTGGCGACGGCGGGTCCTCCGGTGGAGATGGTGGCGACGGCGGCAGCGACTACCCCTCCGACGACATCGACTTCATCATCCCGTACTCCACTGGCGGTGGAGTCGACCTGTGGACGCGCCACCTGACGCCGCTGGTCGCTGGTGAGTTCGACGTGAACGTCGCGTTCGAAAACATCGGCGGCGCTGGCGGGATGCGCGGCTTCCAGCAGACGTACAACGCGGACCCGGACGGCTACACCATGACGGCGGGTAGCATCCCCCTCATCACGCTCTCGTGGCTCTCTCACGAGCCCGACTGGGACATCGCGGACATGTCCGCAGTGAGCATGTTCACCGAGAAGGTTCGGCTGATGCTCTTTGCCGACCCGAGCCTCGAACTCGGAGGTATCGAGGATCTGTTCGAACTCTACCGCTCCGGAGAGATAACCACGTTCGGCTCCGCCGCACAGGGCTCGCTCGAATCCGCAATCGCCTACCAGCTTCGGGATAACGACGAGTACAACGTCCCGTGGGAGAACCTCGTCGAGTACGAAGGGTCCGGACCGACGCTCGAAGCGGTCGCGTCTGGGGAAGTCGCGGCGGGTATCGCGACGGACTCCTCGGCGTCTGGGTCTGGCTTCTTGGACCAGGTCGATCTCGTGTGCTCGCTGGCGGATCAGCCGAGCGCTCCGTTGAGCGATTACGTCAACTCCGAAGAGCAGACGCTCGACGATGCGGGATACGAACCCTTCGATATTCTGGCGACGTACCGCATGGGCTACTACATGCCGCCGGAGACGCCGATGGAGAAGCGTCAGACCATCGCCGACGCGGTCCAGACCGTCATGGAAAGCGACGAACACCAGCAGTGGCAAGAAGAGACCGGGAACCAGAGCGGCCCGTGGCGAGGTCCCGAAGAGACGCAACAGTTGCTCGAAGACAGCGTGTCGACCCTGCAGGATAAGATCGACTTCGACCAACTCCGAGGCTAACTCTTCGGTCTCGATTTATGCACTGGGAAGAGAAACTGTTGCTGGGAATAATCTGTACCGTTACTGGGTGGATGGTGTACACCTCGTCCGAGTTTTCGTCGACAGTGGCGACGATGCCACGAGTCGCGGGAATCACCGTGCTGGCGTTAGTCGGCGCGGTCGTCCTCCAACAATACGTCGACATCACACCTGCAGATGCGGATGGGTCGAGTGTGACCGACCGAATCGACAGGATGGTCGACGAGGAGGAAACCGACGACCCCTTCGGCATCGCGCAGACGCCCCGTAAGTACGCAGTACCGTTTACGGACGTGCTCATCTCCTACCGCTACGTCGTAGCGTTGTTGGTGGTCCTGTACGTCGCACTCGGTTACTACATCGGCCTCGCGATTCCGACGCTGGTGTTCTTGGGCCTCTACATCAAGGTGACGAAGGTCGAACCGAAGATGGCTGCCGGGATGTTCGGGCTGACGCTGATCATCCTCTACGTGTTTAGCCAGTGGCTCGAAACGCCGATATTCGAGGGAGAACTGGGAACCATCGTCGCGCTCGCGACAGTGATATCATGATAGAGAACATCCTCAAAGGGCTCGACCTGATACTGACTCCGGAGGTGATGGTGTTCATCGTCATCGGAATCGCGCTCGGCATCCTGGTCGGTGCCACGCCGGGTATCGGGCCGCCAGTCGGTATCGCGCTCATCCTTCCGTTGACGATAGCGTTCGAATCGTGGAGTGCGCTGGCGATGCTGTTTGCGCTCTACGTCGGCGCGATGTACGGCGGTGCGGTCTCTGCCATCATCATCAACGTTCCTGGGACGCCGGGGGCGATAGCGAGTACCTTCGACGGCTACCCCCTCTCCAGACAGGGTAAAGCGCGGTCTGCCCTCGAGATATCGGTGCTCGCGTCCGCCTTCGGGACCGTCCTCGCCGCGCTCATCCTCATCGCTATCGCGCCGATTCTGGTCGAAATCATCCTGATGGTCGGAACCCCGGAGTACGCCCTCGTGGCCGTCTTCGGGTTGGCGATCATCCCGATCGTCAGTCAGCAGTCGATGGCGAAATCCATCCTCGCTGGGTCGTTCGGCGTACTGCTCTCGACGGTGGGCATGGCACCGATGTCGACGACGCCGCGCTTTACGTTTGGGTTGCTCGGTCTGACCGAAGGGCTCACCATCGTGGCGGTTCTGCTCGGCGTCTTCGCCGTCTCAGAGATGATAAAGCTGTCCGCTTACGAGGGCTCTATCGGCGGGGGAGACGACGGCGAAACGGATCTCGGCGAGTCGATCGATAGCCAGTCCAGTCTCGTGGGGCGCGTGGTGAAGATCTTCGTCAAGAACCCGGCGACGTTCGTCAAGTCGATGGTGATCGGGCTCGTCATCGGATTCATCCCGGCGGCCGGAGGCTCGGTGTCGAACATCGTCGCCTACGCGACCGAAAAGCAACTGTCGGACGACCCAGACTCGTTCGGAACCGGCAACATTCGAGGGCTCATCTCCTCAGAATCCGCAAACAGCGGCACCATCGCGGGGTCGCTCGTTCCGCTGCTCGCGTTCGGCATTCCCGGGAGTGCGACCGCCGCGATTATCCTGGGCGGGATGATAATGCACGGGATTCGACCCGGACCGGGACTGTTCACCGACAACATCCACATCACGTACGCGACGTATATCGCCGTCATCGCCGCGGGTATCCTCTTGTTAGTCATCGGGCTACTCACGGTCACCAAGATGTCGTGTCTGACGAAAGTCAGCATGGACATCTTCGTCCCGATCGTCATCATCCTCTGTATCGTGGGCTCGTTCGCCCTCGATTTGAACTATCTCGACGTGATATCCGCGGGAGCCTTCGGCCTGCTGAGCTACCTGATGATGAAGTACGACTATTCCCTCGTCGCCCTGGTGATGGGGTTGATTCTCGGCCCCGTCATCGAATCGAACGGCTATCGTTCGTTCCAGTTGGGTGACGTATCCATATTCTGGGAATCGACGCTATCGCTCGTCCTTCTGGTGTTAACCATCTTGGCGTTAGTCGGCCCGCCAGCCAAGATACTGTACACCAGAATCACCAGCTAAGAAGTCGGTCTCACCCACCTCACCCTCTTCCGTCGGTGTGGAAGTAGATTGAGAGGCTGGCGACCGACGTCCCAGCAATTCGGTGTCTCACCGTTCGTTTTCGAGTTCGTCGATGCGGCGTTCGAGCGCAGCGATACGTTCCTCGTAGCCGCGCTTGCCGTCCAAAAAGTTGTAGACGACGACGATGAGCAGTATCGGAACTGCGAGGTACAGACCGAATATCAGGAGGATAATCAGCAGTTCGGGACCACCGGGGACCTGGAGAGGAATCATAGTCGACAGTTGACACGAAGCCGTATAGAGATTGTGCAACCCCGAGTGACGCCCTCTACCGTCGAAAACGACTCCAGCGCGACGACAGCGGCGGCGCGGTCGGATTAGTCCCTGTCGGGGATGATCGGGAGCAGCACCGAGGACGGGTAGTCCGGGCCGGTGTGGATCGTCACGTCGCCGCCGTACACGTCGACGGGGCGGTCCGTTGCGTCCTTGTGGCGGAACGGGCCGACCCCGGTGAAGACCCCTTCCATGCTTTCGAGGCCGGTGTCGACCTCGCCCGGGTACTCGTAGTCGGTCCCGCGAACCGAGAGACCGATGCGGTAGCCCTCGGGGACGACGATACTCGTCGGCCAGATTTCGACGTCCAACTCGTAGATTTCGCCGGGTTCGAGCGGTTGTTCCTCGTCGTGGGTGTGATACGGCTGGAACTCCCTGCTCAGGTCTTCGTCTAGCTTGCGGTGCGACGCCCGAAGCCACCCCTGCGCGATTGGCGTGTGAGGGTCCAGTGCACCCATGAAGACGACTTCCTCCATGTCGGGGGTGAAGACGCGGACGACGAGGAAGAGGTCGGCGTCCTCGGTGTCCGAGGAGACGAACAGTTTCGAGGAAATCGGGCCGGTGACCTCTGTCTCCTCGGAGAGCGGTGGGGTGAGGAAGGTGACGCCGTCGCCGAGCGCGTCGTAGGTGACCGAGCCCTCCGAGTCCGGCGCGTCCGTCGAGAGCATGCTGTCCTCTGGGTGGAGGTAGTATCGCGTCCAATCGGTTCGCGGGATGGGCCACGCCTCCTCGTGTCGCTCCTCGAACTCCTCGCCGGGGTGGCGGACCTGCAGTTGGACCTCTGGCTGTTCGTCCCAGCCGGTGTCTTCGCCCTTGAGGTAGTGACCGAAGAAACGCTTCTGGATGTCGACGCCGTAATCGGTGTAGAACTCCGTCCAGTGTTCGATACCGTGGACTTCGAGGTATTTCTCGTCGGAGGCCGAGCGCTCGTACCCCTCGTAGTTGCCGCGGGGGTGAAGGCCCTGGCCACCCCAGTTGGACGCAGACAGCAGCGGAACCTCGACCTGAGACCAGTCGGGTTTGCGCTGTTGCCAGTACTCGTCCGTCGCGAGCGGGGCTGAAATCATGTCCTCCCGGAGATCCGCCCGGTTCGCGCCGAGTTCCTCCTCGGTGAGCGTCTCGGGGCCGGCGACCCACTCACCGTTCATGTCACTCCTGAAGCCGTTCTCGCCGACGCCGTGCTGGACCGTCTCCACCTGATTTTGGTACCACTCCTGCGCGAAGGTACAGTAGATGCCCCCGTGGTACGCGAGGTCGCGGTACCAGTCGGCCGCGCCCTCCCAGGCGCAGATGGCTTCGAGGTGGTCGGGTTGGAGGGAGGCGACCTGCCACTGGTTCATCGCGTAGTAGGAGATGCCGTTGAGACCGACCTTCCCGTTCGACCACGGCTGGACGCCTCCCCACTCGATACACTGGGCGAAATCCTCTGTCTCGCGCCGGGACCACACGTCGAGATGCCCCGGCGAGCGACCGGCTCCGCGGGAATCGACGCGAACGACCGCGTACCCGTCCGGCACCCACTTCTCGGGGTCGACGACCTCCCAGTTCTGATACTTGTTGGAGGAACCTGCCGGCACGTCGGGATGTTCGTCGGCCATCCGCTCCCACTGGTCCGGGTAGCCCCTCTGGAACGTGAGGTACTTGCCGTAGGGACCATACGTCATGATGACGGGGTACTCGCCATCGTCTGGTGGGCGGTAGACGTCGGCGCGCAGAACCACGCCGTCGTCCATCTCGATGGGTACGTCCCAGTCGATCCGCATCCCGTCGCGGACTTCTGATTTCGTTCGGCTCATTTCCACTTGTGAGTCGGCCTATATGTGTATAAAGATATGGTAGAATTGCGCCTGTTCGGGGATACCTCGAAAACTGAGTACTCGAGGGAAACGGCGAGTTGGGGAGGACGGGTCGCCGGCACAGCCGCCTTATACACCTGTATTAATCCGTCTAAATAGTAGATTTACAACACTAAGGCAGTGATATGATATGGGTCTATCAGTTCATCGTCGAGCTAACACCGAGCGTGTCGGTGGCGACGAATCCCCCGCGACCACGACGCGTGGTCGAGTGGGGGTGGAATCTGCGCCACCGTACCGGTGTACGGAGACAACATGAAGCTGAAAGATCTACTGACGACGAATCGCGCGGTGAGCCCGGTCATCGGGGTCATCCTCATGGTCGCAATCACGGTGATTCTCGCGGCGGTCATCGGGACGTTCGTGCTGGGCCTCGGCGAGCAGGTGGGCGATCAAGCACCGCAGGCGTCGCTCGACTTCACGTACGACACCGCCGACAACAACGTCACGCTGACGCACGAGGGTGGCGACCAGCTGACCAACTCAACGATAGCGGTCCAGAACACGTCCACGCCCGGCACCCCGTACACCCTCGAACCGGGACCGCACACCGCAGGGTCGGTCATGGTGGACCGCGGCAATTACGAAGATGGCGAGACCATCCGCGTCATCTGGACGAACCCGAACAGCGGGTCGACCAGTGTCATCGCCAGGTCCGACGCGCCGAACTAAACCGGTCGAACACCTCGTTTTTCAGGTCTCGAACCGTCGAGAAGCCGTCGGCGTCGACGACGCTCGCTCAGGAGGCTCAGACCAGTCCGCTCTGCTCGATGATTTTCGAGCACCCGCGACGGAGTCGCTCGGAGAACGCCTGACTGGTGATGCCCACCTCCTGGGCGATTTCGCCCATCGAAACCCGGCGCGGAATCTCGAAGTATCCTGACTCGTAGGCGAGAGCGATTGCGCTCGCCTGCGTCGACGTCAAATCGAGCGGGGCGTCTCTGGGCGATGGGTCTGCGAACCCGAGGGTTTCGACTCGAAAGGAGTAGCCTTCGTCTGCGTACCACCGCCGCACGCCGACGAGGGCGTTACGGCCCGGAAATCGGAGCCGAACGAACCATCCGTCGGCGGTCCCCGTCGCCTGGCAGATCGCGGCGTCCGCGACGACGAGTTCGTCGTATATCGCTCGCAAGTCCCCGTCGACGAGGACGCTGTAGAGTCGCCGCTTCGAGACGACCGAGACAAGGTTGGAGGAGATGGCGGTGGCGTCTGTCGTGAGCTTCGCCTCGAATCGGCCGAAGTCACCGCCGGTAGCCCACAGCAGTAATCGCACGTTGTCGAGACCCCGGGCGTCGATAGCGTCGAGTTCGACCGTCACGTCACCCGCTGCGAGTGCCGTCCGAAGGAGGTCGTAATCGGTCGTGTATTCGACGAGTATCAGTTCGTCGGTCGGGAGGGACGTGCTGTCGCAGGACTGCGAGTGTGCGTCGGACACAACGTGTTTTGGGTCCGTTGAGGCGGCGATAAACTATTCGTCGTTTTTATCGATACGTCCTCGGCCACGACTTACTCGAGATGGCGGGGAGATTCCGGGGACCGTATCGAGTCGACGAGGTCGACCTCAGAGGTCTTCGGGTGGCGTCCCGTCCTCGCTGACGACAGTGCCCTCGTCGTCGACGACGACGAGCCCACGGCTGTTCACGTCGTAGGGATTCAGCCCGGCTTCCTCCAGATACTGCTTGTACAGTCGTTCCGCAGTTTCGGCGTCTTTCTGCCGATCCGAGGCCCTGTCGCACAGTTCGATGAGGTCTTCGGGCACGTCGTTCTCGTGGACGATCCAGTGATTGATGAGGTCCGAGAGCCGCCGAATGGGGCTGGTGAAGTGGCCGTAGATGTCGAAGTTCAGGGCGTGGTGGCCGCCGAACGGGTCGTTCATGTACTTCGCTCGTGGCATCACCCGCAACACCGAGCGCTGAATCTTGTTCAGCATCCGCGGCGGTGCGTCCTCCAGCGCGGCGTTGACCGCCTTCCGCGGGTCGTCCCAGGAGTCCGACGGTATCTTGACCCCCTCCAGTTCGGCAATCTCTCTGAGGGCTTTGTCCCACTGGTCGGGCGTTGGCTGGGGGTGAACGCGGTACATCGCCTCGACGCCGCGGTTCCACATCAGCTCGTGCGTGACGGCCTTATTCGCCTTGAGCATGCACTCTTCGATGATGGTGTGGGCACGGTCGCGCCGGGGATTGAGCACGAGACTCCCGTCCGCTTTGCGCTGTTCGTGCATCTGGTCGGCCAGTTCGAACGCGAGCGCGTTCTCTTCGTGGAGGGCCGCGTCGGGGTCGTCGAGACGGTTTTCACACTGGGTGTAGGTCAGCCGTTCGTCGCTGTGGATGACCGACTTGTAGATGTCGATGGAGTCGAACGACAGCGTGTCCTTCTTGATGTGCATCTCGACGGTGTGAGCGAGTCTGTCCTCGCCGGGGACGAGCGAGCACACCGTCTCTGCGAGCGTCGGTGGGAGCATGTGGATGGTGTAGGCGGGCAGGTAAACCGTGTTGCCGCGCTTGACCGCCTCGGCCCACATCTCCGAGTCCGGGTGGACGTAGTGAGTCACGTCGGCGATGTGGACCCACAGCGTGTACGACTCGTCGTGCTCCTCGACGCTGATGGCGTCGTCGAAGTCTTGGGCGTCCGCGGGGTCGGTCGTCCACGTCGTCATCTCGCGGAGGTCGCGGCGATGCTCGAGTTCGTCTTCGATCTCCTGGTTGACGTCCTCGGTTCGACGGCGGGCTTCGTTGAGTACCGGGTTAGGGAACCGGTCTCGGATTTCGAACTCCTCGAACAACTCCTCGCGTTTCTCCTGCAGTTGGAGGGCGACGTCTGGAGAGATTTCGACGGGTCCCTGCCCCTCGGCCGTTCCGGCCTGCGCCTGGGCGTCGTTCGACATATCCAATCGTATACGCGTGGGGTAGTTAGTCGTGTCGGGGGCGGCTCAGGGGCCACCTCGGAAAATCAGACTCGAAACGACGTGGGAGAGGGCGAGCGCACGCCATCGGGCGTCGAGTTATCGCTCTTCGTGCTTCCCGTAGCGTTCCTGAACCGCGCCGAGATAGCGTCGGAGAAACTCTTCCTGCGAGAGGTGTTCACCGTCGGCTTCGAGTTCGACCAACAGCGGTTCGAGCTCGTCTCGGGGCTGGTGACAGAGGCCCCGGTGACACTCCTTACAGAGGTGCTCGAACTGCTTTCCGTATCGGTCCCACCGGTCTCCCTCTTTGTCGTACTCGCGCGCCTCAGACCGAAGGACCGAGGTTCCGCAGGCGATACAAACGACGGTCTTTCGGTCCCGGTTGGGCCGGGAACGCCACATGGCTCCTCAGAAGGACCACGATTACTTAGCGTTTGTTACCACGTCAGACGAGCGGCCGACACGTTCGTCGTGACGAAAATGCCGTGACTGGAGCGCCGATAACGGTGAATTCCCCTAGAGTTGACAACGAAAAATAATATAATTGTGGACGGTCCAAACGTCTCGGTGACCAGCAGTACCTCACAGAGGCGGTCCCGGGTCCGTTCGCGCTCGGAGAACAGGCGATTTATGCCCCGAGTGCGTTATCGACGAGTATGCAGGTCAAATCCCGCCACCACCTCCGGAGCGACGAAATCAGGACAGTCCGGACGGCGCTGTCGTCCTCGCTGGGCGTCGACCTCGACGGCGACAGTTTCGAGTTTGTCGAACTCACGGAGTCGCCCTACGACCTCGTGCTCGTCGACGGTGACCCGCAGGTGTTCTACGTGGACGACGAGCCGTTTTTGACGGTGCGGGGCGCGAACGAACACCCGCCACAGCGACACCTGGTCACCGTCGACGCAGGGGCCATCTCCTTCGTCAGCAACGGCGCGGACGTGATGCGACCGGGAATCGTCGAGGCCGACGAGGACATCGAGGCGGGCGACCTCGTCGCCATCGCCGAGGAGACGCACGGGAAGGTCCTTGCCATCGGCCGGGCGACCGCTGACGGCGACGACCTCGTCGGCGACTCGGGCAAGGTCATCGAATCGATTCACTTCGTCGGCGACGACCTGTACAACTTCACGCCGTGACGGTGCGGCACGCACGTGACCCGACCGTGAGTGACGCGTCGCCCCGGCCCCGTCGGGACCGACGACACAGCCACGAACGGAATACGTGTCAGAGGAAAAATGGTTGTCTGACGTAAAACCTAACCCGCACCGTCTCTCGTGTAGACAGTATGGGAATCATGAGTAAAATCCTCAACGGGAGCAACGGTCGCTCCACCGAGGATTACGTCGAGTTGGACCTCGACGACTTCGACACCGCGCGTGGGGAGTCGGGGATGCGGGTCCACGTGGCCGAAATTGGTGGGCAGAAGGACGTCGTCGCAATCAAGGACGCCGTCTACGACGGTGACTTCGTCATCGCTGACATCACGCGACTCCGAACCAAGGACAGCACCGTCGAGCACATCATCGACGAACTGCGGCAGGTCGCCCGCGAGGTCGACGGCGACATCGTCCAGAAGGGCGACGACCAGCTCATCGTCACGCCGACGGGCGTCTCTATCAGCCGCGAGAAGCTGAGCTAGTTTTCTCGACCGCTTCTCGAACCGACGAGTATACGGACGCTGCATCCATACCACGGGGTAGATGAGCAAGGACTACATCGAGGTTCGTGGCGCAGAAGAGCACAACCTCAAGGACCTCGACGTACGCGTTCCTCGCGAGAGTTTCACCGTCGTCACCGGCCTCTCGGGGTCGGGTAAGTCGTCGCTCGCCTTCGACACCATCTACGCCGAGGGCCAGCGCCGCTACATCGAGTCGCTGTCGGCGTACGCCCGTAACTTCCTCGGGCAGATGGACAAACCGAAGGTCGAGGCCGTCGAGGGACTCTCGCCGGCGATCTCAATCGACCAGAAGAACGGCGCGAACAACCCCCGCTCGACCGTCGGGACCGTCACTGAGCTACACGATTACTTACGACTGCTGTACGCCCGCGTCGGGACGCAGTACGACCCGATAACGGGAGAAGAAGTGGGCGAGCAGTCGGCCCAGGACATGGTCGAACAGATTCTCGAACTCCCCGAGGGAACCCGCGCGAAGATTGCCGCACCGGTCGTCAGAGACCAGAAAGGCGAGTTCAAGGACCTCTTCGAGGAACTCGTGAGCGAGGGCTACGCCCGCGTCGAAGTCGACGGCGAGGAGTACGACCTCAGCTTCGAGACGCCCGGGTTGGACAAGAACTACGACCACACCGTCGACGTCGTCGTCGACCGTGTGAAAGTGTCGGCGCAAGCGCGTTCGCGCATCGCCGACTCCGTCGAGACCGCACTCGAAGAGGCCGGCGGCGTGCTGAAACTCATCGTCCCCGATCCGCCCGATGACGTGCCCTTCGCCTCGAACACGCGCTCGACCGGAGCGCTCGCAGGTGATGGCGACGACCGCCTCGTCGTCGAGTTCTCCGAGGAACTGGGGAACCCGAACTCGGACTTTCAGTTCTCGGAAATCGAGACGCGCTCGTTCTCGTTCAACAGTCCCCACGGCGCGTGCCCCGAGTGCGAGGGCCTCGGGAAGGCCAAGGAGGTCGACCCCGAACTCGTCGTTACCGACCCCTCGAAGCCGCTCAAACACGTCTTCGAGCCGTGGAGCTACAACCGCACCTACTACCGTCGGCAACTCGACTCCGTGGCCGACCACTTCGGCGTCAGCCTGAACACGCCGTTCGAGGACCTCGACGAAGCCGTCCGGGAGGCGTTCCTGTTCGGAACGACAGAGGACGTGCTGTTCGAGTGGACGACGCGAAACGGCACGCGCCGGAAGCAACAACCGTTCGAGGGCGTCGTCGAGAACCTCGAACGTCGGCACGTCGAAACGGACTCCGACCGAACGCGCGACCACATCGAGGAGTTCATGGCGGTGACGACGTGCCCGGCGTGTGAGGGGTCGCGGCTCAAAGCACAGTCTCGACACGTCCGCGTCAGTGGGACGACGCTTCCCGAGGTCAACCGCCTGAGCATCGCCGACGCGCTCGACCACTTCGAGGGACTGGAGGAGAGACTGACCGAGCGAGAGCGAACCATCGCACAGGAGATTCTCAAGGAGATTCGCGCCCGCCTCGGCTTCATGACGGAGGTCGGTCTCGACTACCTGACGCTCGACCGGGAGGCGGCGACCCTCTCTGGCGGGGAGTCCCAGCGCATCCGGCTGGCGACGCAGGTCGGGTCCGGTCTCGTCGGGGTGCTGTACGTCCTCGACGAACCGTCCATCGGCCTCCACCAGCGCGACAACGACAAACTGCTGAACACCCTCGCCGGTCTGCGCGACCTCGGAAACACGCTCATCGTCGTCGAGCACGACGAGGAGACGATGCGCCGCGCCGACACCATCATCGACATGGGGCCCGGCCCGGGCAAGCGGGGCGGCGAGGTGGTCGTGCAGGGCGACTTCGACGAGGTCGTCGCCGCCGACTCGATGACCGCGGACTACCTCTCGGGGCGAAAGGAGATACCCGTCCCCGAGAGCCGACGCGAGGGCGAGGGCGGCGAACTCGTCATCCGGGGGGCGCGTCAGCACAACCTCAAGAACCTGGACGTGCCGATTCGACTCGGGACGTTCACCGCCGTCACGGGGGTCTCCGGGTCGGGCAAGTCGACGCTGATGCACGACATCCTCTACAAGGGACTCGCGCGGACGATGAACGACAACACCTCCGTGGATCCCGGCGACCACGACGCCATCGAAGGCATCGACGACATCGAGACCGTTCGGCTCATCGACCAGTCGCCGATCGGCCGCACGCCGCGGTCGAACCCGGCGACGTACACTGGCGTCTTCGACCACGTCCGCGAGTTGTTCGCGCAGACGAAGTTGTCGAAACAGCGCGGCTACGAGAAAGGTCGGTTCTCCTTCAACGTCAAGGGCGGCCGGTGTGAGGAGTGCGGCGGGCAGGGCAACGTCAAGATAGAGATGAACTTCCTCTCGGACGTGTACGTCCCCTGTGAGGAGTGCAAAGGGGCGCGGTACAACGACGAGACGCTGGACGTGACCTACAAGGGCGCGACCATCGCCGACGTGCTCGACATGGAGGTCGAGGAGGCGCTCGACTTCTTCGAGGCGAACTCCCAGATTCGCCGCCGCCTCCAGTTGCTCTCCGACGTCGGCCTCGACTACATGCGACTTGGCCAGCCCTCGACGACGCTGTCGGGCGGGGAGGCCCAGCGCATCAAGCTCGCCGAAGAGTTGGGAAAGAAGCAAACCGGCGACACGCTCTACCTGCTGGACGAACCGACGACCGGCCTCCACAAGGAGGACGAGCGAAAGCTCATCGCCGTCCTCCAGCGCCTCGTCGACGCGGGCAACACCGTCGTCGTCGTCGAACACGAACTGGACCTCGTCAAGAACGCCGACCACATCATCGACCTCGGCCCGGAAGGCGGCGAGAACGGCGGCGAAATCGTCGCCACGGGGACGCCAGAGGAGGTCGCCCGCGACGAGGATTCCTACACCGGTCTGTACCTCCGCGACCTGCTCCCCGACGTCGACGTAGAGGGACCGCGGTCTGACCGCCGAAAACCCGCGAAAGCGCCGAGCGACGACTGAGCGAGAAGGAGAGCGCGACCACTGCTCACCGCCTGCGCCACCACCAGACGCCGACGCCGACGAGGACGAGGACGGCCGCGACGACGGCGACCGTCGACGCCGGCGTCCCCGGTTCCGGGACGATTTCGACCGGGACGGCAATCGGTTCGGACACCTGCGCGTCGCCCGCGGCGTCCTCGTAGGTGAACGCCAGCGACGCCGACTGGTTCTTCGGGACCGCGTCGTCAGAAACGGTGAGTTCGAACGCCATCGAGACGGTCTCACCCGGCGTCAACGTTTCTTCGAAGGCGGTCGGGTCGTCGCTGGTCAGCGGCGGGTCCGAGACGTTCAGGCGGGCCTGGACGTCCGTCAGCGGTTCGCCACCGGTGTTGGTGACGTTGACGACGAGCGTCCCGCTTGAGTCGACCGAAAACGTCGCGTTCACCGGTTCGACGGCGAACAGGTCGCGTTCGGGACCGACGTCGACGCCGGCGGCGACGGGGTCGCTCACGCGTCTCGACCCGTCACCGGCCCGGTACTCGACCGCGAGCGATAGCCTGCGCGGTCCGGCGTCCGCTCCGTCCGACGTGTCGACGACGAAGGAGAACGGTCGTCGTTCACCGGGGGGCAGGTCGCCGACCGGGAAGTCAGTCTCCCCGGGGGTGAGTGCGCTACTGTTCGCCGCGAGGACAACGACCGCGTTGTCGGCGCGCGCTGAGCCAGTGGAGACGACCGTTCCGCTCACGCGCCCTCGCTCGCCGACTCGGAGGTCGCTGGTGAGGTTCTCGAAGGCGAACGCCACCCGACCGGCGGGGCGAACGCCGGCCGCCAGCGGGTCAGACCGCACCACCGTGTCGTTGCGCCCCCGGTACGAGACGGCGACGTTCAGCGCGTACGAACGGTCGAGTGCGTCGTCGGTGAACCCGGCACGATAGGTGACGCGTCTGGTCTCACCGGGTTCCCACCGTCCGACGTAACTGTCGGCCGTCGGAGTCCCCTCACCGAAGGTCAGTTCGGGGTCTTCCGAGCCAACGGTGACGGTCGCTCCGCGCGCGGTATCGGACCCCGCGTTTCGAAGCGAGAGCGTGACGGGGCCGGTGCCACCGATTGGCGCGTCCGACTCGGTATCGACGAGTTCGAACCGGGCGCGGTCGTCGACGCGGACGGTCACCGAGGTGCGCTCGACGTCGCTCACCTCGGTCAACCGGGTCCGGTTGTTGGTGATGCTGACGGTCTTCGTGTACTCGTAGCGAATCGTGACCGGGAGTTCGTAGGTTCCGGGGCTGGCGTCGGGGTCGACCCGGACGCGGAACGGGAACGGCCCGTTTCGGCCGTCGGGGAGGTCGCCGACCGGCGTCTCGGTCGTCAGGACCGTCAGCGGGGCGTCGTCTGCTTCGACCTCCACGAGCGTCGTCCGGGCGGTCTGGACGAGTTGCTCGTAGTTCGCCGGGCCGGTGGCTAACAGGCGCGCGTCGTTGACGAGAACGACGTTCAGCGAGGTCTCAGCGCCCGGCGTGACGACGTTCTCCGGGAGGTACGCCTCGACATCGGGACGACCCCGAACGATTTCGGTGTCGGCGGTCTGGCCGACGACCGAGGCGGGCGTTCCGAGGACGAGGAGTACCGAGAGGAGCAGACACACCGCGGAGACGCCCTCAGTCGGGCGCATCGTTTCGATCCGTCACCGGCGGTCGCCTGCGCGATTCGGTATCGGACGTACTGGGAGGGACCACGGGAGTCCCTTCACCGGTGAAACGCAAATCCGTTGTGTCGAAGCGCCGATCGACACCGGGAGTTGCAGTCGCTGCAACCGCGTTTCGACCACCGCAACTAAGGTATAAGGTCGCGCCGAACCCATGTTGGCTGTGTCGTCGGCACCCGTCATCGAGGCGACTGACCTGACGAAGTACTACGGCGACGTGCGGGGTGTCGAATCCCTTAGCTTCAGTGTCGACGCCGGTCGTCTCTTCGGCTTTCTGGGACCGAATGGTGCGGGAAAGACGACCGCCATCCGCCTCATACTCGGCTTCCTGAAGCCGACGGGGGGCCACGCCAGCATCCTCGGTCGGCGAGTCGACGACCGCCGAGCGCT
>JBNJGG010000017.1:0-27945 GCA_051747545.1 Halobacteriota archaeon
ACGATATTCGGATCGAGGTCGCCATGCAGGCGACCGCCGGGGTTCAGGGCTCGATCCACGCCTTCGCCAACAACATCAACACCCGCGAGGGCGGAACCCACCTGACAGGGTTCAAGACCGCTCTGACCCGCGTCATCAACGACTACGCGACCACCAACGAGATGCTGTCGGACCTCGACGGGACGTTGAAGGGCGAGGACATTCGCGAGGGACTGACCGCGGTCATCTCGGTCAAACACCCCGATCCGCAGTTCGAGGGACAGACGAAGACGAAACTCGGCAACAGCGAGGTTCGCGGGATCGTCGAGAGCGCGACCCACGAGGGTCTCGGGACGTACTTCGAAGAACACCCCGACACGGCACAGGCCATCGTCCGAAAGGCCGCAGAGGCGGCAAAGGCCCGAAAAGCCGCGAAGAAGGCGGCCGAACTCACGCGCCGAAAGAGCGCGCTCGAATCGACGGCGTTGCCGGGGAAACTCGCGGACTGTCAGACCCGCGACCCGACCGAGGCCGAACTGTTCATCGTCGAGGGCGACTCGGCCGGCGGAAGCGCAAAACAGGCGCGTGACCGCCACTTCCAAGCGGTCCTCCCGCTCTTCGGAAAGGTCCTCAACGTCGAGAAACACCGACTCGACCGCGTCCTCGAGAACGAGAAGATTCGCGACTTCATCACCGCCGTCGGCACGGGTATCGGCGACGAGTTCGACCTCGACGAGGCGCGGTACCACAAGATAATCATCATGACCGACGCCGACGTGGACGGCGCACACATCAGGACGCTCTACCTCACCCTCCTGTATCGCTACATGCGTCCCCTCCTCGAGGCGGGCTACGTCTACGCGGCTCGGCCGCCACTGTATCGCGTCCGTTATCGCGGCGAGACGTACGACGCGATGACGGAGGCCGAGCGCGAGCGAATTATCGAGGAGACGTGCAACGGAAATCCCACCCACGTCCAGCGATTCAAAGGGCTCGGCGAGATGAACCCCGAACAGCTCTGGGAGACGACGATGAACCCCGATACGCGGATTCTCAAACAGATCGCAATCGAAGACGCCGCCGCCGCCGACCGAATGTTCTCCGTCCTCATGGGCGACGCCGTCGAGCCACGAAAGCAGTTCATCCAGGAACACGCCAGCGAGGCCGACTGGGTCGACATCTGAGCAATGAGTTCTGACGCACCCACCCACGACGAGATCGCCGACCGCATCCAGCGGGTTCGCATCGAAGACGAGATGGAACAGTCGTACATCGACTACGCGATGAGCGTCATCGCGGGCCGGGCACTGCCCGACGTCCGCGACGGCCTCAAGCCGGTCCACCGACGCATCCTCTATGCGATGCACCAGGACGGCATCACCAGTCGGTCGGGCCACCGCAAGTCCTCGTCCATCGTCGGCACCACGATGGGTGACTTCCACCCCCACGGCGACGCCGCACTCTACGACACGCTCGCCCGGATGGCACAGGACTTCTCGATGCGCTACCCCCTCGTGGACGGCCAGGGTAACTTCGGGTCGGTCGACGGCGACCCACCGGCGGCGATGCGGTACACGGAGGCTCGCATGGCCTCCATCGCCGAGGAACTGTTGGCCGACATCGACAAGGACACCGTCGACTTCGTTCAGAATTACGACGGGCGACTGCAGGAGCCAGACGTTCTCCCCGCGTCGTTCCCGAACCTGCTGGTGAACGGGTCCTCGGGTATCGCCGTCGGGATGTCCACGAACATCCCGCCACACAACCTCGGAGAGATAATCGACGCCACCGTCCACCTCATCAACAACCCCGACTGCACCGTCGAGGACCTGATGAAACACGTCCCCGGTCCCGACTTCCCCACCGCGGCGAACATCGTCGGTCGCAACGCCATCCATCAGGCGTACAAGACCGGACGGGGTCGAATCCGCGTCCGGGCGGAGTTCGAGACCGAAGACGACGACCGAATCGTCATCACGGAACTCCCCTACCAGGAGAACAAAGCGCGCCTCATCGAGCGCATCGCCGACGACGTGAACGAGGGGAAGATAGAGGGCATCCGCGACCTGCGAGACGAGTCCGACCGCGACGGCATCCGAGTCGTCATCGAACTCAAGCGCGGGGCAGTCGCCGACGTGGTGAAAAACCAGTTGCTCGAACACCATCTGGAATCCACGTTCGGGATGATAAACCTCGCACTGGTCGACGGCCAACCCCGAGTCCTCACGCTCAAGGAGACGCTCGAACAGTACGTCGACCACCGCCGGGACGTGGTCCGTCGACGCAGCGAGTTCGACCTCGGCGAGGCAGAAGAGCGCGCCCACATCCTCGAAGGTCGACTGACCGCGCTCGACAACGTCGACGAAGTGGTCGACCTCATCCGCGACGCAGACGACCGCGACGGGGCGAAAGATGCCCTGAGAGACGCGTTCGACTTCAGCCAGAAGCAGGTCGAACACATCGTGAGCATGCAACTCGGGAGCCTCACGGCGCTGGAGGCCGAGGAAATCGAGACCGAGTACGACCAGGTCCAAGCGACTATCGGGCGCCTCGAAACCATCCTCGCCGACGAGGCCGAACTCATGGGCGTCATCGAGGAGGAACTCCTGGAGATCAAAAAGGAATACGCCGACGAGCGCCGGACCAGCATCATCGAAGATACGGGTACCGTCACGCGCGAGGACCTCATCGCAGAGGAGGACGTGGTCGTCGTCGTCACCGAGGACGACTACATCAAGCGGATGTCGATGGGCTCCTTCCGCACCCAGAACCGCGGGGGGAAGGGTATCATCGGCACCGACCTCAAGGAGGGAGACCGGGTCTCGTCGGTGTTCGTCGCCAACACGCACGACTACCTGCTGTGCTTTACGAACTACGGGCAGGTCTATCAACTCAAGACCTACCAGGTCCCCGAGATGGGACGGACCGCCCGCGGAAAGTCCGCGGTGAACCTGCTCGACCTCGACGAGGGCGAAGAGATAACGGCCGTCGTCGACACCGACGACATCGGCGAGGACGAGTTCCTGACGATGGTCACCCGCGACGGCTACATCAAGCGAACCGCGGTCGAGGACTTCAGCAACATTTTGTCGACGGGCATCTGGGCCATCCGCCTCGAAGACGGCGACGCGCTGGTCGACGTGGAGGTGACAGACGGGACCCGCGACGTGGTCGTCGCCACCGAGGGCGGGATGTCCATCCGGTTCGACGAGAACGAGGTCAGGGCGATGGGTCGAAACGCCCGCGGCGTCCGCGGTATCAAACTCGAAGGCGGTGACTCAGTCGCTGGATTAGCCGCCATCGACGAAGCCCACCACAGTTGGCTGTTGACCGTCACGAAGAACGGCTACGGCAAGCGAACCGACATCGCCGACTATCGGACGCAATCCCGAAACGGCAAGGGTCTCATCGACATCAAGACGAACGAACGCAACGGCCCGAGTTGCACCATCGAGGCGGTCGCGCCCGGCGACCACCTCGTCGTGATGAGCGAGGGTGGACAGATAATGCGGACGCCGGTCGAGGACATCTCGACGGTCGGTCGCAACACGATGGGCGTCATCGTGATGGACCTCGACGAGGGCGACTACGTCGCCTCAGTCGACGTGATTCCGGCCGCGATGGGGGGCGAAACGGACGGGAAAGAAGCCGACGAATCGGGAGACGAAGACGGAGAAAGCGCCACAGAAGTCGCAGACGAGTAGCGACCGGGAGTCAGTATCGGTTCTGAGTGGACAATTCTCTGTCGGAGTCCGAAGCCGATTTTTGTGACCGGGGGGAGCGCTCGAACCACCTACAGAATGCGTTTCCCGAAGGCGCTCGCACAGAGTTCGACCGCGAGTTCGGCCGTCCGATTGTGTTCGTCGAGAATCGGGTTCACCTCGACCATCTCGAACGACCGGAGCATCCCGGACGAGGCGACGAGTTCGAGCGCGGCGTGGGCCTCGCGGTAGGAGGCGCCGCCGCGCACGGGAGTCCCGACACCGGGTGCCTCCATCGGGTCCAGCCAGTCGAGGTCGACGCTGACGTGGACGCCGTCGACGCCGTCCGTCGCTACGTCGAGCGCGGCTTCGACCACGTCGACGATACCTTCCTCGTCGATATCAGACATGGTGAAGGCGGTGACACCGCTCTCGCGGATCGCCTGTTTTTCGTCGGGGTCGAGGTCTCGAAGACCGACGAGTGCGACGTTCTCCTCGCGGAGTCCGGGCACCGTCGCCCACGCGTGGCTGGCGAAGCTACCGCGACCCAGAACAGCCGCCAGCGGCATCCCGTGGATGTTTCCGGTGGGAGAGGTCTCGGGAGTGTTGAAGTCACCGTGGGCGTCGAACCAGAGGACGCCGATCGAGGCGTTCCGCGCCGACCCGGACACCGACCCGATGGCGACGGAGTGGTCACCGCCGAGGACCAGTGGCGTCGTCTCCGCGTCGAGCGTGTCGGCCACCGAGTCGGCTAATCGAAGCGAGACGTCTCGCGTCTCCCAGAGGAACTTTGCCCGCCCACGCCTGGGAGGTGTCGCCTCCGGGTCGCACTCTTCAGCCCGCGCTACCACGAGATCGCCGGCGTCTTCGCTGTCGACGCCCGCGTCCGCAAGTGCGGATGCGAGGTCCGCGTACCGAATCGCCGAGGGTCCCATATCGACACCCCGCCGATTCGACCCGTAGTCTGTCGGAGCCCCGATGATGCGCACCGGTCGTGACATACGAGGGTGTAGGTCGACCGCCAGTAAAGTATCGCGGGTCGTCCTCTGAAATAACCCATCCTGGGCGTCGTCGCCAAATTGCCCAGACGCGGTGTCGGGAACACGGAGCACAGCCGTCGGCGACCGACGACGCTGCAACTCAGAACCACCAATCGGGACTGGTAACCGGGGTTAAGAGCGGCTGAGAGAACCAGTAGCCATGCGCGTGGTCCGGTTGCTCGTCCCCGAAGCCGACCGCGAAACCGTCCAGGACGTGCTCGTCTCCGAGGACATCGACTTCGTCGAATTCGAAGACGCGACCGGCGGAGAGCCCCGAACGGTCGTCGAGTTCCCGCTTCCGGTGCAGGCGGTGTCGGTGGTCCTCAGACAGCTGGAAGAGGCGGGAATAGACTCGCGGACCTACACCGTCATCACCGGCGGCGAGACGGCCCTGACCAGCAACTACAAGGCCCTCGAAGACCGGTTCGTCGACGGCGTCGAGGGGGACGAGAGCGTCGCTGTCGAAGAGATTCGAGGGAAGGCGCTGGGCCTGCACCGGGGGAACCGAACGTACTACACGATGACCGTCCTGAGTGCCATCGTCGCGACCGCCGGGTTGCTCCTCGACTCGCCCGCGGTAGTGGTCGGCGCGATGGTCATCGCTCCACAGGTGGGGTCGGCGATGATTACCAGCGTCGCCATCGCGCTCAACGACCGTAAATTGATTCGGTTGGGCCTCCGGTCGCAAGCGGCGGGACTCGCGGCCGCCATCCTCGCATCGCTCGCGTTCGGGTGGGCACTACGGTCGGGCCAGTTCGTGACCGCGGTCCTCAACGTGACGACCGTGAGCCAGATAACCCAGCGTATCTCACCGGGACTGCTCTCGGTGTCTGTCGCGTTGTGCGCGGGTGCCGCGGGGGCGTTCGGCCTCGCCACGGCACTGCCGGTGTCGCTCGTCGGCGTGATGATAGCCGCGGCGCTCATCCCGGCGGCCGCGGCCGTCGGCATCGGTCTGGCCTGGGGGCTTCCGAGCGTCGCCCTCGGCGCGTTCGTGTTACTCGTCGTCAACGTGGTCGCGGTCAACCTCGGGGGCTTTCTCGTCCTCTGGTATCTCGGCTACCGGCCTGCAGACCGCGAGAGTGACGAGTGGTCGATTCGAGAGATGAAGCCTGCGCTCGTTGCGCTCGGCATCATCCTCGTCACCCTCGTCGTCAGCGGCCTCGTCGTCGTCGACCAAATCGCCTACGAGAACGACGTGAACACCGCCGTGAGTCAGGTACTCGAGGACCCGACATACGACGAACTCGGGGTGACTGAAGTCCGGTCACAGGTCAGGCACGTCTCAATGCTGCAGAGAGAACCGGAAGTGACCGTCGTGGTTAGTCGACCGGTGGACCAGCCGTATCCGCGACTCGCCAGCAGACTCCAGCGACGAATCGAGTCGATCACGGGCGAATCAGTCGCCGTCGAAGTGCAGTTCGTCGAACGACAACGAGTCGACGCGACACCGCAGGTGGCTGCGTCGTCCGAACGGGGGGTACTCGTTCACCCCTCGAACAGAACGCCAGTCTGGCGACTCACTGATAGGGGGCGCAGACGCGGCTGACGCCCTCCTCGAAGTCTATCTGTGGCTCCCAGCCAGTCGCCGCCGAGAACTTCGTGGCGTCGGCCATCGTGTCGTGTACGTACCCGTCGAACGGGCATTCGATGTACGCCGGGTCGACGTCGGTTCCGAGTTCGTCGTTTATCATCTCGACCATGGTGTTGAAGTCGTAGCTCTCGCCAGTTCCGACGTTGTAGACGCCGGTGAGTCGGTGGTCGGCGGCGAGTTCGAGCGCTCGAACCACGTCCTCGACGTGGGTGAAGTCGCGGGTCTGAGTCCCGTCACCGAACAGTTCTGGTCGCTCGCCGCGGGCAATCTGGTCGGCGAACTGCGCGACCGTGTTCGCGTACTCGCCCTTGTGGGCTTCTGCGCCCCCGTACCCCTGGTACACCGAGAAAAACCGCATCCCCGCCATCGACATCCCGTGGTGGTTCGCGTAGTACTCCGCGTAGCGTTCGCGGGCGAGTTTCGACGCCTCGTACCCGGTTCGAGCCTCGATGGGCATCGACTCCGGCGAGGGTTCGGTTCGACTCCCGTACACAGAGGACGTCGAGGCGTACACGACGGTTTCACAGCCCTGCTCTCTGACCTGTTCGACGGTGTTGACGAAGCCCTCGACGTTGACTCGAGCGCCGCGCTGGGGGTTCTCCTCGTGCATGTTCCGCGAGGAGAGCGCTGCCAGGTGGAACAGGACGTCCACGTCGGCCGGGAGGGCTTCGTCCAGGACGCTGAGGTCGTAGAAGTCGACACCGTCGTCGAGATTCGCGGTCGTCCCGAGATAGAGGTCGTCGACGGCGACCACGTCGTTGTCTGCCGCGAGATAGTTCGCGAGGTTGGATCCGATAAATCCGGCACCGCCGGTCACCATGACTCGCCTGTTTTCCATGCCACAAACCACCAGTGACGACAGGTAAGCATTGTCGTTTCTCTCTGATAAAACGACCCACGCATTTTGTCGAGAGAGGGTGGGAAGGCAGTGATTTCGACAGAAACCGGGAGCTGAGCAGGTTTCCATCGGCTTTAAGAATATCAGTACCCAACTTATCTGTATGTCAGCAATCGAGTTAACGTCTAGTCAGAAAACAATCCTTACTGCGTTGATAAATTTACATCGTGAAACCGAAGACGCAGTTAAAGGAGAGGAAATCGCTGCGGAAGTAGACAGGAACCCCGGCACGATTCGAAACCAGATGCAGAGCCTCAAGGCGCTGCAGTTGGTCGAGGGCGTTCCGGGCCCGAAAGGCGGGTACAAGCCGACGGCGAACGCCTACGAAGCCCTCGACGTCCAGCGGATGGACGAACCCGCGTCGGTACCGCTCTTCCACGACGGCAACCGAGTCGAGGGGATCAACGTCGAAGAAATCGACCTGTCGACCGTTCACCACCCCGAACTGTGCCGCGCCGAACTCCACCTCCAGGGGTCAGTCCGTGATTATCACGAGGGTGACGTGATTCGCGTGGGGCCGACGCCGCTGTCGAAACTGGTGATCGAGGGAACCGTCGACGGCAAGGACGACACGAGCAACATCCTCATCCTCCGCATCGGTAGCATGGAAGCACCCTCCGAAGAGCCAGCCCACTGAATCAGTTCCAACGCGACTCGATCGAAATCGTCTCCTCTCGCCCTCCCAGATGCGATGGGACCGCCAATCCACCACCGTTGAAGATGGTGTGAGCGCACCAGGAGGGCTCACTGAATCCTCGAAACGCAGCGTACCGCTCAGCCTCGGGTTTTCGCGGCGGGCGAGAGAATCACCTGCTAATCTGTGGGGGTACACAACAACAGCGTCTGCGGCGACATGGTGGTCACGATCGAGGCGTGGTCGGACGGCCAGTCAGACGACCGCGATAGAACCGAAAACCAGAGACGTTGGTGGTCGACGAACCGTTACATGTCGTTCCAGGCGTCTATCGCCCGGGTGAGAGATGTAATGTCCGTAATCCAGCGCGCGGCGACGCCCTTTTTGAGCGTTCTCGCAAGTGGACCGCCGAACGTGTTGATAGGCAGCATCATCACGTCGTGGGCGACGGCGTCTTCGCCGATGGAGATGACCGTCCCCTTGTCCTCGTGCGTCCACGTTCGGAGGGGTTCGCCACGAATCGCCCGGGCGACGTTGTCGCCAGCGACCTTGGCCGCTTGCCACGCCGCCTGGGCCGTCGGTGGTGCGATTGCGTCCTGTCCCTGGTCGATGAGCGCGGAGTCCCCGATGGCGAACACCCGGTCGTCGCTCGTCGTGAAGTCCGAACCGGCGTAGATGCGGTTGCTTCGCTCGTCCTTGTCGATGTCGACGTCGGATACCTCCTCCTGGCCGGTGATGCCGCCCGTCCATATGAACACGTCGTAGGGCAGCTCTGCGGGGTCTTCGTCTTCGCCGCCGCCGACGTAAACGGTCTCTTCGTCGACCTTCGAGATGAACTCACCCGTGAGGATGTCGATGTCGTTTTCGAGCAATCGTTTCCGGAGCGCACCCTGCAGTTCGGGGTCGTTACCGGGGAACACTTCGTCGAGACCCTCGACGAGTTTGATCTCGAACGGCGCGCGGTTGTCGTCGCGGTAGCCGGCGATTTCCCCGGCGGTCTGGATGCCGGACAGTCCAGCACCACCGACGATAATCTGTGCGGGGTCCTCCGACGTGGCCTCGTCGGCCACCGTCGAGATTCGCTCGTGAATCTGGCGCGCGTCGTCGAGACCCTTGAGCGTCAAGGAGTACTCTACCATCCCCTCGATGCCGTAGAACGCGGTGGCGCTCCCGAGTGCGACGAGCAAGTAGTCGTAGTCGACCTGCTCCCCGCCGTCTACGTCGACGACTCGTTCGTCCACGTCGACACCGGTGACACGTCCTCGAACGAACGTCGTGGCGGGCGACTTGAGTTCCTCGACCGGGAACGTGATTTTGGACTCGACACTCGGCTTCCGAATGACGCGGTGGACCTCGTGTAAAATGAGGTGGTAATCGTGTTCAGAAATCCAGGTCAATTCGACGCCAGCACCCAACTTCTTCTCCAATCGTTGCACTGCACCCGTGCCAGCGTACCCGGCACCGAGGACGACGACCTTCGTACTCATATCCGGGACTGCGGAGTGCTCAGATAAAGACGCTTTGGAAGCACATCGCCGCGCCTGCTACCGATTATCACTCACGGTCGTTGATAAACAATGGCCCTCAGAGCGAGAGTCCGGCGTGCCAGTGGGGAGTATTTGCCGCCCGCTTTCGCTCGTCCATTCTCGCGAGCAGTGCGACAGCGAGACAGGCCGTCTCCGCTGCTCTCGACTCGCCTTCGGTTCGAAACTCGCCCGTCGACCGATTGGCGTAGACGGTGCAGACCGCTCCCGCTCGCAACCCGTACACCGACGCGAGCGTGAGGATTGCGGCAGCCTCCATCTCCACGTTCTTCACGTTGGCGGCGCGCAATTCGTCGAGGAGGCGCTCACTACCGGGAGCGCGGTAGTCGCCGACCCCCGGACGCGCCTGTCCGGCGTAGAAACTGTCGGTGCTCATCGTCACTCCGAGGTGGTAGTCGTACCCGAGTCGCTCCGCCGCGGCGACCAGCGCAGAGACGACTTCGTAGTCGGCGACGGCGGGGTAGTCTTCGCGGACGTACTCGTCGCTCGTTCCTTCTTGACGAACGGCACCGGTGGAAATCACGAGGTCACCGACGTCCATCTCGGGTTGGATGGCCCCACAGGAGCCGACGCGGACGAACGTGTCGACGCCGACGCCTGCGAGTTCTTCGACGGCGATTGCGGCCGACGGACTCCCGATACCCGTCGACGTTACAGTCAGCGGCGTCCCGTCGTAGGTTCCCGTCGCAGTCCGAAATTCGCGGTGGGACGCGACCGCTTCGAAGTCGTCCCAGAGCGCGGTGATCTTGTCCACTCGCTCGGGGTTCCCGGGGAGTAATGCCGCGTCTGCGACGTCGTCGGGACTGACTTCGAGGTGGTACTGGACCTCGTCGCTCGGCCCGTCACTGGTATCCGGCATACGCCGCCATTCGTCGGAATCGACAAATAGCCCTCCCCCAACGGGGTCGAAGTGACTCGTGTACAGACGACTACTTTAGCGCCGCCTCGTCCAGCGTGTCACGCGTGATGGTGTTCGGGAGGAGTTCCCCCAGTGAGTACTGGGCCGTCTCCTCGCCGCCGAGGTCACAGACGACGACGAAGTCGTCCCCGCAGAACTCCGCGAGCGTCTGTCGGCACATGCCGCACGGAGTGACCCCGTCGCGAACGCCCGACGTGACCGCGAGACGGTCGAACTCGCGGTGTCCAGCTTTTATCGCCTCCGCGATGGCGACTTCCTCGGCGTGGAGGCTGTTGCTGTAGTTCGCGTTCTCGATGTTACAGCCGACGAACATCTCGCCGGATGCTGTCGAAATCGCCGCACCGACCCGGTACTCGGAGTACGGGACGTAGGCTGCGTCGAGCGCCTCACGCGCTCGCTCGACGAGGAATTCTGGCATGCGCCGTGGTAGGTCCCCATGGCACATAAATGGCACACGGGATTGGCGGGCGGGCCATCGAACGGTCAGCACGCTCCGCGGCCCTCCGGCGACGACGGCGCGTCGAGAGCGACGTATCACGCGCGCAAAACAGTGACTTCAGAAGCGTCTATACGGATGGCACCCAATCCTCGGATGTGCCAACCACCACGCTCGGACAGCGAATCCTCCTCCTCGTCGCCGCAACGGTCGTGGCCACCTCCGGCGTCATCGGATTCATCATCGGGTCGAACAGTGGGGCCTCGACGACCACGATTCGAGTCTTCGACCTCCTCACGCTCCCCTCGTCGCCGGCATCACTGGCACTGTACGGCGTCGCCGTCTCTACGGCCGCGATGGCCGTCCTCTTCGGAGCGGTTGCACTCGCGTCTCGATTCGAAGAACCCGTCTGACTCGGGAACGTACCGTTTTTGTCTACGCAGACCGGACCTCCAGTATGGCCACGTCGACCAGTCGGGACGAAAGCGGTCGAAATCGTCGCCGTGCGGCGCTCGCGGTGTTACCGTTCCTCACACTCGGATTGGCCGACGTGGTGCTCATCCTCGGATGGGGCATCGAACCGCTCTGGGGCTTTGCCATCCTCCCACCCATCCTCTTCTGCACCGTGTTGGCGTGGATCGCGTTCAGTACCGACTTCCTCGAAGGCCGAACCTGAGGCGGTCGGCCGTCCGACGCGTGACCGAATTCGCTGGTCGCCTTCGAGACCGACCTCCCTGACCGTCCTTGCGACGGACTCTCGCTGACCGTCGTCGCGACCAAACTCTCGCTGACCGTCGTCGCGACCGGTTCTAGCCAACTGACCAGCCCAACTATCGACCTCACGCTCTGGTCAGTGATACAGACGTGGCTCACCGTGTGCGTCTTGTTTCGCTCCGGAATCGAGCGCGGTGGCGACCGGGCGGTAGCAGAACGGTCGATTACCGTCGATAGCTGCGGAAACTCATCGCCACGCCGTCGATGATGACGATCTCCCGTTCCTCCGGGTCGTAGCTGGGTGGAGCTTCCACTTCGTCACGGAATCTGTATGGACTGTTCTGCGTTTCCATGACTGATTGTAGGGATATCTGAGGATATAAACTTTGTTAGAGATTGTCAGACATGCGTCGGCTACGAGGCGGTGTGTCGTGGCGGATTTCGAACGACTGGAATCGCGGCGCGTCACAGAATGGTGCGCTCTCGTCTACCCTCAGCAGTCGATGACGCGGTCGATGTCCCCGATCGAGTCGAGGACGTAGTCGGGTTCGAAGGGGGAGTTCGCCAGTGTGAGGTCGTCGGTGACGCCAGTTCGGACGAGGACCGTCGTCATGCCCGCGTCGGCTCCGAGCGCGATGTCTGTATCTAACCTGTCGCCGACGACGAGAAGCGACTCCGGGGGGTGACCGAGACGGTCGACGACGGTCTCTCGGGCGACTGCCGACGGTTTGCCGAGGACGGTGTCGGGCTCGCGTCCAGCGACGCCGCCGATGGCGTTGATCACCGCACCCGACCCCGGGATGTCGCGCTCTGGTCCGGGGACCACCATGTCGGGGTCCGTTCCGACGAACCCGACCGACTCGTCGGAGAGCGCCCACAGCGACTGACAGAGGGTGTCGTAATCGAAGGAGCGGTCCCAGGAAGCGACGACGAGGTCGGCTGCGTCGGGGTCAGTCACCACGGACAATCCCTCGCCCAGCAACTGGTCGACCAGCCCAGACTCACCGACGACGAACAGCGCGTCGTTGACGTGTCGCTCTCGGAGATACGTCGCCGTCACGGTGCCCGCGGTGACGACTTCGTCTGCGGAGACGGACAGGCCGACGCGCTCGAAGCGTGCCTCGTAGGCCGCCGGGGGCCTCGTCGGATTGTTACTGAAGAACAGCCGCGAGAGCCCAGCCTCGGCAACTGCGGAGAGTCCCTCGATGGCCCCACGAACGGCCTGGTCACCGCGTAAGACGGTACCGTCCACGTCGATGACTGCCCCTCGATATCGCATTGACAGAGCTATGGCCGGATCGCGTTTGAATCTCCCGGTGACCGCCGTCCGCGGCCGGATCTCGGGATATTTGGAGACCATGCCATGAGGTGACGGCGGCGGCACATAACCAAAGAGCAATGTATGTCCCATCCGTGGTATGCATATCGTGACGAATACGCAGCTAACGCTCATCCAGATAGACAACTACGGCCCCTGGACCGTGACCCCGAACCCACGGCGTGAGATGGACCTGCAAACGCTCCAATCTCGGCTTTTTGCCGATCTCGCCCAGCTCATCGGTGGCAGGGGTGGCTACGTCTTCTTCACCCGCTTCGACAACATGGTCGCCGTCACGAACGGCATGGACCGCACGGACCACGAGCGAATGCAGGAGTCTATCCGAAACCGGTACCCGGTGACGATTAGCCTGGGTATCGGAACCGACCGGAATCCGGCCGTGGCGCTCGAGCGGGCGACCGATGGCCTCCAGCGTGCGGGCAGTGCCCAGGACGGCGACCGCCGCGAGGTACTCGCGGGTGAGCTACTCACCGAACGGTCGGACGAGGACGTGTCCATCTCTCACTTCGACGTCAACGACGCGACCGAGAAGTACACCGACCGTCTCAACGAGTTCGACACGTTCATCGAAATCGAACAGGGCTACGCGACGTTGATGCGACACCTCCGCGAACGCTACGGCGGACTCTCGTTTTTCGTCGGTGGTGACAACATCATCGCAATCACGCCAGACCTCTCCGCGACCGACTACAGCGAGGCTATCGCACACGTCGAAGACGACTGTGGCGTCGAACTCAAGGTCGGGGTCGGCACCGGTCGAAACGCGGAAACGGCCGGATTCGCCGCCAAACACGCGCTTGAAACCTGTCGACACGAGGGCACCATCGTCGAGTTGGCGAACGAGCGGGTCGAGGTCGGAGATTAAGACGGGATGACTGGTCGCTCGCTGTACTTCACCGCCGAGCGAACGGTCGAAGTGCGAGAGCGCCCCGTTCCAGAGCCTGGGGCCGGAGAGGTTCGCGTCTCGACTATCGTCTCCGCAATCAGTCCCGGAACGGAGGGACTCATCTATCGCGGACAGGTCCCCACGTCACTCACTGTGGACGAAACTATCGACGCCCTCTCCGGGTCGTTCGACTATCCACTACGGTACGGGTACGCCGTCGTCGGTGAGGTCACCGCGGTCGGCGAGGGCGTCGACGACGCCTGGCGCGGGTCGACGGTCTTCGCGTTTCACCCCCACGAGAGTCACTTTCTGGCGGAGCCGTCGTCACTGCATCGCGTCCCGGAGGCATGCCCGGTCGAGGCGGCAGCGCTCGTTCCCAACGTCGAGACGGCGACGAACTTCGTGCTCGACGCACGGCCGACGTTCGGCGAACGCGTCGCGGTGTTCGGAAGCGGGGTCGTCGGTCTGTTGACGACGTCGATTCTCGCTCGGTTTCCGCTGGAACACGTCCTCGCCGTCGACCCGCTGGCCGAGCGGCGCGAACTGGCGAGGGAGTTCGGAGCCGACGAGGCGGTCACGCCTGCGGAGGCACGGGAACGGTTTTCGGCCGCCGGTTCTCGCGGTCGAATCTCGGAGGGGTCGACGGGCTTCGACCTGACCATAGAGGTGTCCGGCAACCCCGACGCACTCGACGACGCCATCGTCGTCACCGGTTACGATGGACGAATCGTCGTGGGGTCGTGGTACGGAACGAAGCGGGCGACGCTGGATCTCGGCGGACACTTTCACCGGAACCGGGTCCGACTCCAGTCGAGTCAGGTGAGCACTATCGACCCCGAGCGGCGGGGGCGCTGGAACGCCGACAGACGGCTGGACGTAGCGTGGCGTCACCTGCAGACGCTCGCCCCCGAGCGCCTCATCACCCATCGAATGCCGCTCGAAGAGGCCGACAGGGCCTACCGGTTGCTCGACGAACGGCCAGAACGGGCGGTCCAAATCCTCTTTACATACGGGAGGAATTGAGAGTGACATGTACACGGTGACGGTGGCCCGGGAGTTCATCGCACAGCACTACCTGACGGTGCCGAACCCCGGTTCCGAGGGCGACCTGCACTCACACGCGTACCGCGTCGAGCTAACGCTGTTCGGCCCCGAACTCGACGGATACGGATACCTCGCCGACATCGACGACGTGACCGCCGTCGTGGAGACGCTGTTGGCCCGGTACCAGGATGCGACGCTGAACGACCTCTCGGTGTTCGATGGGGCAAATCCCAGTGTCGAACGATTCGCCCGCGTCTTCTGCGAGGCGTTTCGCGGCGAGTCGGAACTCGAGAATCCCGAGCGGATTCGCGTGACGATGTGGGAAGACGACGACGCGAACGCCGCCTACGAGACCCGCCTCTGAATGCGAATCGGCTACGTCGTCTACGGTGACCTCGACCGGCGCTCCGGTGGGTACCTCTACGACCGCGAACTGGCCACGCGGTTCGAATCCGCAGGCGACGAGGTGAGAGTCATCTCACTTCCGGAGCGCTCTTACCTCCGGTCGGTGGGGCACAACGCATCGGGGCGACTTCGTCGACGGCTCGAAACCGCGGAGGTAGATCTCCTGCTCGTCGACGAACTCTGTCACCCGTCGCTGGCGGCGCTGGTCCACAGCGTCGAGATGAACTACCCACTCGTCGCCATCGTCCACCACCTCCGCTCGGACGAACCGCGGTCGCGCGTCGAGCGGGAACTCACACGACGACTCGAACGCCGATTTCTCGCAGGGGTCGACGCCGCCGTCTACAACAGTGAGACGACGCGGCGCGCCGTCGAAGGACTCGTCGAACCGGTCCCGTCGGTCGTCGCGTACCCCGCCGGCGACCGGTTCGGCGGCCCACTCTCGGAAGCGCGAATCGTCGCGCGAGCCGCCGAACCACCGTTTCGCGTCGTCTTCGTCGGAACGGTAACGCCACGAAAACGCCTCGACACGCTGCTTCGAGGGCTCGAACGCGTGTCGTCCGACTGGCGACTCGAGGTCGTCGGGAATCTCGAGGCCGACCCGGCCTACACCGAGTCGATTCGGACGCTCGTCTCCGAGTTAGGACTCGACGAACGAGTGTCGCTCCTCGGTCGGCTCTCGGACGACGAACTCGCAGACGAACTAACCCGGAGCCACCTTCTCGCCGTCCCCTCCGGCTACGAGGGGTTCGGCATCGCGTACGTCGAGGGGATGGGGTTCGGGCTTCCGGCCATCGCCTCGTCGGCCGGCGGGGCACACGAGGTAGTCAGCCATCGAGAGACCGGATTTCTCGTCGACCCCGACGACCCGAGCGACGTCGCCGACGCGGTGTCGCTACTGAGTCGAAACCAGTCGATGCTCACGCGAATGAGCCTCGCGGCCCGTCGTCGCTACCTCGACCACCCGACGTGGGACGACACCGCCGACTCGGTTCGCTCGTTTCTCGAACGCGTCGTCGACGACTACGAAGATGGGTCGCTCTAGAGCGACGTGACTCGGCAGGTGCAACGGTGAAAAATCGAGTCGAGTCCGGTTCGCCGAAGCGTCCCGGTAGTTACGCTTCGTAGCCCTGCGCCTCGAGCGCGTCTTCGAGCGCGGCAAGCAGCATGAGGACCTTGTCCGGGCGTGCAGAGTATCCCATGCAGCCGATGCGCCAGACGTCGCCGGCGAGCGCACCGAGTCCGCCCGCGATCTCGATGTCGTACTCGTCGAGCAGGTAGCTGATGACGGCTCCGTCGTCGACGCCGTCCGGGACGCGCACCGCGTTGAGACTCGGGAGCCAGAACTCGTCGGGCGCGTTCATCTCGAGGCCGAGTTCCTGGGCACCGGCCTTGAGATCGCTGGCGACGTCGAGGTGACGCTGCCAGCGATTCTCGATTCCTTCCTCGGCGACGACGCGGAGCGCCTCCCTGATGGAGTAGACGTTCGTAATCGGTGCGGTGTGGTGGTAGGAGCGGTCGTCTCCCCAGTAGCCTTCGAGCAACGAGATGTCGAGGTACCACGACCGGGGCTCTTGCTCCCGCGAGAGCACCTTGTCCATGGTGCGGTCGTTGAGCGTGAGCGGACTCGCGCCCGGGGGGCAGGAGAGACACTTCTGCGAGCACGAGTACGCCGCGTCGATGCCCCACTCGTCGACGCGCAACTCGACGCCGCCGAGCGATGTGACGCAGTCGGCGATGACGTACGCGTCGTGGTCGTGTGCGATGCTCGTCAGTTCAGGGACGTGCGGCTGGAGGACGCCCGTACTCGTCTCGGCGTGGACGAAGCCGAAAACGTCGGGTTGGTGCTCTTCGAACGCCGCCTCCACGTCGACTGGGTCGAGGGGCTCACCCCACGGGGCGTCGACCGTCGCGATGTCGGCACCCGCGCGACGGGCCATCGACTCCATCCGACCGCCGAAGTAGCCGTTCGTCGGCACCAGCATCGTGTCGCCGGGTTCGACGACGTTGGCGATGGCCGCCTCCATCGCCGCCGACCCGGTCCCGCTGACCGGAATCGTCCACTGGTTGTCCGTCTGGAACGTGTATCGCAGGAGATCCTGCACGTCGTTCATGATGTCGATGAACGAGGGGTCGAGGTGGCCGACGACCTGCGAACTCATCGCCCTGAGCACCCTGGGGTGCGTGTCGCTCGGTCCAGGTCCCATCAACGTTCGGTCCGGCGGGTTCAGCTCGCCTACGTCTGGTGCGCCCTTCATTTCGGGCGAACACATGCACTGCGAGTAAATACCATTTTTCATCATTGATATTGCTTGCCGCCACCGACGAGGGTATCATCGGCGGTCCTGTCGGCCGAGCGAACAGTTGGTGTCACCAGCCACAGGCGGCGAGCGTCTCGGTCGATCCGCCGGTGGCTGCGGGAATGGGGACAATTATAAGCCCGTTACACCGAACTAGCGTGAGGATTACCATCAATATGACTGAAAACAGAGAGGATATCGGTCTCGCGATTGTCGGTTGTGGGACGGTCGGACGCATTCGCGGAATGTTCGCCAAGGAGTACCCCGGCGTGGGGTGGATCGGTCTGTGTGACATGAACGAGGAACTCGGCGAAGAGCTCGCCGAGGACACCGACGCGGACTTCTTCACGACCGACTCCAAAGAGCTGATGCAACGGCCCGAAGTCAACGCGGCCATCATCGCCACCGACGAGAACCACCACGCAGAGCCGGCCATTCAGGCCGCAGAGCAGGGCCACTCGCTGTTCATCGAGAAGCCGCTGGCGACGACGGCACAGGAATCTGCGGACGTTCTGCAGGCCATCAGAGACGCTGGCGTCGACGCAGTCGTCGGCTACACCCAGCGCTTCCGGCGGCGGTTCCTCGCGACGAAGGCCAAACTCGAAGACGGTGCCCTCGGCGAGGTCAACACCGTCGTCACCCGGGCGTTCATGAACCGGATGGTGCCGCTGGCGACGGTGCGACGGACCAGCGAGAAGGAAGTGTTGACGCCGATGGTCGTCTCCGGGACGCACAGCCTCGACGCGTCGATGTGGATGCTGGAGGGCAAGAGCCCCGTGTCGGTCTACGCACAGTCCGTCGACGACGTTCTGGGGGACAAGGGAACCAAAGACAGCACGCTCGGCGTCTTCACCATGGACGACGGAACCATCTTCTCGATGAGCATCTCCTGGGCACTGCCCGAGGAGTGGCCGGGTGCCGTCTACGGCCTGCAGGTCGGTATCGTCGGAAGCGAGGGTGCGATGGACATCGAGGATACTCACCGTGACCTCGTGCTGGCCAGCAAAGAGGACCAGTGGAGCGGGTACAACCCCGAAGGCTTCGAACCGGGCTTCACCCGCAACGTGGAGTTCCTCGGCAGCTATCCGCCGGGCGATCTCTACCGAGGCGACCTCTGGGGCCCCATGCGAGAGGAGACCCAATCGTGGTTCCGCCGCATCTACCTGGGTGAAGAAACCCCGCACGCTTCGGCCTACGACGGCCACCGAAACCTGCTCTTGACCAAGTCGATGGACCTCGCCGCAAAGCGTGGCGAGCGCCTCGACTTACCGACAGACATCGACGAGTACGACCTCGAAGCACTCGACAACGCGGTGTAACCCACCGAGAGGGTGGACGTCCACTCGTTCGTGCGGAAGCGTTCGTTTCGTATTTCTAGAAGTGGCGGTCAAATCACTGCGCCGATTTCACCATTCGGTCGACACCGAAACCGTCTGCGTTGTTTCGGAAGGAGCGCGGCCCACTTTCGATCGATTCGAAGCCTCAGAACCGATTTCGGACAGCGCGCTGTGGGTGCTCTCGCTCCGTTCACACGTCAGGGCGTCCGTAGACGCTCCCTGAAATCGATTTGCCAGCGTGTTATCCCTTCCATAGTCACCCAAAATCTCACACCACTATCCGGATTTATGCGTGAAACGAATTTTAGAACGCAATTTTCTGCGTATTGTATCATTGTATATAAACACTCGTTTCGATATCATGAGCAGAATTCATAACACAGGAGATGCTCACTGCACGTATGATGAGCCACTTCACCGACGAGGACCCTGACCTACTCGACCAGGTCCTCTTACCCATCGCCCACGCGGACGACGCGTTAACGACGGCGACTACACTCGAACCAGACGACCCCAGTCGAGTGACAGCGCTGCACGTCGTCGAGAAAGGAGAGGGCGTCCCCGACAAGACACCCGTCGAACAGGCCGAGGAGGTGGCGGCCAACGCGTTCGGAACCGTCCGGAGTATCTTTCCCGACACCGACCACTACACCGTCTACGCCCGAGATATAGTGACCGCTATTTTCGAGACTGCCGACGAGAACGATGCGTCCGCTATCACCTACCGCCCCCGTGGCGGAAATCGACTCGCGAGGTTTCTCTCTGATGACCTCTCGTTGAAGCTAGTCACGAGGGCGAATATTCCGGTTATCTGCCTCCCGCGTACGGACGCCAACGAATGAGCGAAGACGAACTCGCCAAAGACCTCGGCCTGGTGTCGGCGATGACAATCGGCATCGGGACGATGATCGGTGCCGGCATATTCGTTCTGCCAGGGGTCGCCGCAAGCACGGCAGGCCCCATCGTCGTGGTCTCGTTCGTCGTCGGCGGACTCATCGCGATGGTGAACGCAATGTCGGTCTCCGAACTCGGAACCGCGATGCCGAAAGCGGGGGGTGGCTACTACTACATCAACAAGTCGCTCGGACCGATGTTCGGGTCAATAGCGGGGATGGGAGACTGGATGGGACTGGCCTTTGCCTCGGCCTTCTACTGCATTGGCTTCGGCCAGTACCTCGCCGTGTTCGTGCAATTGCCGGACGTGGCATTTCTCAACTCTATCCAATTGGGCGCACTTCTGGCCGGCGTCATATTCGTCGGCGTCAACTACGTCGGTGCCAAGGAGACCGGCGGTATCCAGACGGTCATCGTGTTCATCTTGCTCACGATACTCACTGCCTTCGCTGTAGCAGGATTTCTGTCCTTCGACTACGCCACTCTCACCAGTGAGGACGGCCTCACCCCGTTCGGAACGGGCGCGATTCTGCCGGCGACGGCACTGGTGTTCGTCTCCTTTCTCGGCTACGCGAAGATTGCGACCGTCGCCGAGGAACTGAAAAACCCGGGGCGGAACCTCCCAATCGCCATCATCGGGAGCGTCGGCATCGTCACCGTCATCTACGCCATCCTGGTGACGACGATGCTCGGAGTGGTTCCGTGGCCCGATCTCAGCATCGACGCACCGGTCGCACAGGCCGCGCAAGTCTCGTTTCCACCATCTATCGGCCCCCTGGGTGGAGTTGCCGCCGCCGCTGCGTCGATAATGACGCTCGGTGCGCTCTTGGCGACTGCCTCGTCGGCAAACGCGTCGATTCTCGCTTCGGCCCGCATCAACTTCGCGATGGGCCGCGACAGGATCGTCACCAACTGGCTGAACGAGATACACCCCAGCTTTGCGACGCCGTATCGATCTATCCTCGTTACAGGGGCCCTAATCGTCTTCTTCATCGCAGCTCTTGGCAAGGACATCGAGGTCCTTGCGAAAGCGGCGAGCGTGTTGCACCTCATCGTGTACGCGCTCATGAACGTCGCCCTCATCGTCTTTCGCGAGGCGGACATCCCCGAGTACGACCCCGCGTTCCGGGTTCCGCTCTATCCCGTCACTCCGATCGTCGGGGCAGTGTTGTCGCTGGGACTGGTCGCGTTCATGGACGGACTAGAGATTGCGCTCTCTGCCGGATTCGTCGTCGCCGCCGTGGCGTGGTACTTCCTCTATGCACGCGCTGAAACACCGCAACAGGGCATCCTCTCGAATTACATTCAGCATCGGGAGGGAGAGTTCCCAGATCGGGTTGTCGAGGCTGCCAACACAGTTGCACCGACCGGAGAAGAAGGGCCGACCATCATGGTGGCACTAGCGAATCCGCGGACGGAGAGCGCACTCATCACACTAGCTGGTGCGCTCGCTCATCACGAGGGGGGGCGAGTGGTCGCGACTCACATCGTCACCGTTCCCGACCAGACGTCGCTCGCCGCCGCCGCGGAGAACAGAGACCGAATCAATACGAGCTCGGAGGCGCTTCTCACGGCGGCCAAATCGGATGCAGAGGAGTTCGGCGTCCCCATCGAGACGAGAACGGTCCTTTCGCACCGAGGAATCGAAGAAGTATTTGACCTCGCGCAGTCGAAGGGCTTCGACACGGTCGTCATGGGCTACGGAGGGACGCAACTCGTCGGCGGACGGGCTCAAGGCCCTCTGGACGAACTGACTCACAACTTGCCGTGTGACTTCCTCGTGTTAGACGGGGAGGAACTCGACCTCTCCGACATACTTGTCCCGACGGCGGGAGGACCGTCGTCCGATCTCTCTGCAGAAGTTGCCTCAGCGCTCCGTGAGACCGTGGACGCAGACGTGTCACTGCTCCACGTCGTCGAAGCTGGTGACGAGGACGCCGGGAGGGAATTCTTGCGCGATTGGGCGGCTAGCCACCAGTTATCAGACGCGGAGATACTCGTCGAGACAGGCGACGTCGAAACGGTGATCGGACGCGTCGGTGCCGAGTACAGTTTGGTGATAATCGGGGCGACAGAGCGAGGATTGCTGTCGCGCATCGTTCGGGGGGCACTCGTGTTCGATACCATCGAGAAACTCGAGACACCAGTCCTGTTGACCGAACGGCCGTCGGTACGGTCGCTCCGGGAGCGGCTCTTCGGTCGTTGAGAGCCGGATTGTAAGGTTCTCGTGCTGACTCCGCGTTTCAGGCTGTGAAGCCGAGGTCCGCACCGCCGTCGACGACGCGATGAAGGACCTCAAATCCGACGACGAGGTGCTTCCCGAAATCGGAGACTACCGCGACGACGAGTTCAGTGGGAGGATTCGAGGCACCCAGCGTTGCCGAACAGCTACCCGACACCGAAACAGACGGGGGTGACCCGTGACCGACGAGTTCCTCCACGCGGTCCTAACTCGATGCGCTTCTTCTTGGCGAGAACCGCTCTGAGTTCCATCAGGTTCAAAATCGACGTGTAGAACTCGAAGTCGGCGTTCAGAAATTCGACCGCTTTGTCACCGCGCTCGGGTTCGTCGGTCAACGCGGCGAGAAACACGTTCGTATCGACGAAAACCTTCATCCTCGCTCTCGAAGCTCACGAACCGCCTCGACGGAATCGACCTCAACGTCGGATAGCTCGCCAGCCAAGGCGTCTCCCAGACGGACGTTCGTCCGCTCCGGCTCACATCTTCGGGCGAACTCCACGAAGTCGTTCGCTAAGATGCTCATACATCAACGTAGGGCGGTGTCGGTATATTCGTTTGGTCTGCAAGCCGGTGAGAGTCGCGAACCCGACCAACTGCCGGGGCGGGGGGCGCTAACGCCAGTGTGGAGTATTTTCATCTTGTGGCCTTTGCCACACTCCTAACCGGAATCCGAACCCCCTGGGTTGGATTTCGATCCGGCTGTGACCATGACCAAGACGGTGACACCGCCGATCGTGCCGGTCGGTTTGTCGAGATTGACCGTGACGGCGACGTAGACTTGCCGCTCCGCGTTCGAGAGCTTCGACAGGTCCACGTCTCGAAGGCGGGAAAGAACGCGATGCTCCCGGCACAGACGGCGCTTCTGGCGGCCGGAAATCCGACGGGCGGTCACTTCGATCCCACCCGAGAGATTGCCGAGCAAGTTGACCTGAAGTCGCCGCTACTGTCGCGGTTCGATGTCATCTTTACGATGAGATCTCAAGAAGACGAGGAGACGGTGAGCGAGATTGGCAGGCGGATGGTTCGGACGCGACAGGTAGCGGGGAAGTTGGCGCGCGGTGAGGATGTCGCCGACGAAGTTCTCGAGGATGTCTCGGCGGACGTTACGGCCGAGGAGTTCGGGGCGAACATCACGCGGGCCAAACAGGTCCAACCGGTCGTTCGGGACCAGACGGTCGCTCGGCGGATGTACGACTGGTTCACGGACCTCAAGACGAGCCTACCAGAGCGCTACGGTGACGGCCTCGAAGACGGCGAGGACTACGACGGGCCGCCACTCCCGATCACGGCGCGGAAACTCGGTGCGGTGCAGCGTCTCGCCGAGGCGTCGGCACGAGTTCGACTCTCCGACGAGATAGAAGCCGAGGACGTCGACCGCGTCGTCCCACTCATCGAGCGCTCGCTCGCCGACATTGGGATTGCTCCACGAGACAATTCGGCATTTGGGGTCGTCGATGGCAAGACACCGACCTCAGTCGGACTCGGGGACTGACGAAGCAATAGCAGGTGCCGAAAAGATGTAGAGGTGGAATATGCAAGCATATTTCCACACTAGTGGATATATATTCGAGCAGTTCGTAGTTTTGGGTATGGCTGACGACAACAGCGTTTCCACTTCGATGACGCGTGGAGAGCGGATCCGTGCTGCTGCACGTACGCTTCGGACCCCTCGAACTGTTTCGTGGGTCGCTAATGAGACGGAGGTCTCCGTCAAGACTGCTCAGAAGTACCTCGATCAGCTAGTCGAGGACAACGTTCTGCGAAAGTTCGAGCAGGGCAACCAAACGCTCTACTGTGTTGATCAGCTCATGGCGACCTACCGTGAAATCGCATCACTTCAGCGGGAACACAGCCGTGAGGAACTGACGAATGCCCTCGAATCGATGCGAACCAAAATTACTGACTGGAAGCAATCATACAACGTTGAGACTCCTGGTGAGCTTCGAGCCAGTATTGCGGACGTCGACGATACCGACGAGAGCGCCAAGCGACGCGAAATCGCGAGCGAATGGGAACACCTCTCTGACCGTATCCCGGTCGTGAGAGCAGCACTCAACGAATACGACTGGGCGACCGAGCGGGACGCCATCTCAGCGTAAGTTCAGATGGGACTTTCAGGGACGACCGACAGCTCGGTCTACGAGGGGCTCAAAGACGTTTTACAGAGACATCCCGTGGTCACGTCAGTCGGGTACGAACCGGATAGCATCGTTAAGAAGTTCGTCAGGGCACGAATCGACCCCAACCGGGTCGTACCAGCAACAGGTCCTAAAACACCGATGCTCGATGTTGAATGGCGATTTGCCGGGAGTGAGTACCAATATCGAATCCATTACGCGGACCCGAACACTGGATTCAATTGTGGATGGCACCGTGACGATGACCATCCAGAGTTAGGATCGGTTCACTTCCAGTATGACCTTCCGGAAACGGGCGAGAGCAATCGCGAGCCGGTCCAGTTCGACAAATACGTGCCAACAGAAATCCTCTGGGTAACTCTTGACCGACTATTCCAGAACCGGATTCCAAATCTGACGGACGATTGATCTGCACCATCGGTCTTGTTAGGACACTCAATCGGTGATAGGTTTCAGGAGTCGCGCTAAATACATAGCGCCTACTCAGCAGGGTAACTATTCTGCCCAACACCCGCTATGGACCCGATGTCAACCACACGGCTGTATGCTCAAATCGTCAACCAGTATCGTTCTATGAGTTTCATGCATCCTATCTTATTTGTCTATTGATATTGAATTGGCTCCAATGGAACCCCTTCGATGAAACACCCCGATGGTTCGAATTCACTTTCTGGCGAGGAAGCGCGGAGCGAACTCTATGCACTTTTGCATCGAAGTCTTTCCCGTAAACAAGCCATAGAAAGGGTGGTCGAAATTGGGGCGAATTATCTCAATCTAGACCACGGGCACATCACCAGTATCGATGAAGGCGAAAATCGGTGGGAGGTCATTGGGTCAACGGACTCACCCGAAGGCCCGTATCCTGACGGCCTCACTGCGAAGTTGAGTGATTCGTACTGCCGTCGTACATTTCAACAATCAACACCGCTCGCGTTACACGACGCTGGCAATCAAGGCTGGACGGACGACCACGCTTACCAGCTCCATCAGCTCGATACCTATCTCGGGATACGCATCGACGTGTTTGGTGAACCATACGGGACGATTTGCTTCGTTGAATCAGAGGCGCGAAAGGATCCGTTCTCCGAGGTCGAACACATTTTCATTGAGGTGGCCGGTCAGATACTGAGGAAAATACTCGAAGAGACCCACCATGAAAAAGACCTTGCCAACCGGGATCGCTTGATTTCGGTTCTTAATCGCGTGCTTCGCCACAACCTCCGGAATGACTTGAATGTCGTTCAGGGTACCGCACAACTACTAATAGAGCAGACATCTGGAGACGAGGCTAGATTAGCCTCAACCATCGAATCGAAAACGACCGGACTGATTTCTCTCGCCGAAAAGGCTCGAAAATTGGAGAATCTCACGCGATCTGTCCCAGTTTCACGGCCGATGGACATTGTCCCAATGGTGGACAGGGTGGTGACCGAAATTTGTGATGACAACCCCTCAGTCAACTGTTCGCTCGATACCCCAGAGCAGGCCATTTCGTTTGCGGCCCCACAACTATCAGATGCAATCTCGGAACTGCTTTTGAATGCGGCCAAACACGCTGGAAAGGACCCGTCGATAGACGTGGCAATCCACCGAGGATCTGATCAAATTACGGTACAGATCGAGGATGACGGTCCTGGGCTGCCGTCAAGTGAACGCAGAATACTCTCTGGTGAGAGTGAGCAGCCATTAAACCACGGGAGTGGTCTTGGGCTAGCCCTTGTCCACTGGATAATCACCAACCTTGACGCTGAGATTGATGTAGCAACAGCGTCTTCCGGAACGACTGTTGAAGTGCATCTTCAACGGGCGGAATCAATTCCACTAAGTGTAAATTGAACCAGTGGATACTACCTTGACCAGTGTGGCTGATGAAGACATCCTCTGTATTCAGTACGCAGTTCCGATCAGGAGCCGATAATCTGAACGAGATTATCACTAGTGCAGTCGCGGAATCACCAACGATAGTGGACACAGGCCACTGAAAGTATTCCCACCTCTGCTTCGCGTGCATCATGTGGAACTGTCGTGGAGTTGTGCGGTGGTATTTTTCAGTAATGTCCCTCTTAGTGACACTCCCTAAGGGGATGTTCGCACCAGGTGCGAACGACCCGTCCGTCGGCGGCGCTCCAGGAGCCAAGACGGTCGACACTAGGGCCGATGGGAAATAACTCAGAAGAATAATTCTGTACGAATTGGATGGAAAAAAGGGAGAGTGAAAGCGTTGCCACTCAGCTGTCGAGTGCTATCTGACGGCTACTCGAACGGAGCCAACGTCGTCACCTCCCTGGACAGCTTTTGCGTCGTACAGCAGGTCGAGGAATTCATCGGCCTTGCGGCCGGTCGACGTCCAGGCGTCGAGCCCGGTTCGAAGGACGTCCTCGAGAGTGGGACGCGAACTGGACTTGTAGACCGAGAGCACCGTGTCGATGCGAAGTCGGTTTCGCCCGCCGAGCTCGTCGAGGTCGAAATCGACTCCATATCGAGTCATCCATCGCGAGAGGGCGGAATCGGCTGCCGACCGGGTCTCGACGCGGCAGAGACGGGCGAGGCGGGTGGTGGCGCTCATGACGTGGTCGCCGACTTCGGTCGCGATGCCCTCTATCTCCTGTCGAATATTCTCCGAGTAGTACCGGACGAACCCATTGTCGTTGACTACGAGGTCGGAAACCTCGTTGAGGGCGCGGTACACTTGCGAGAGCGAGTAGTCGGTCTCCTCGGCCAACTCGTCCGTGCGGCTTCCACCGTCAGTAGCAAGCGCACGCAACACAGCGTCAGCGGACGGCCTGAGGTCGTTGAGGACTCGACGAATGACGAGGTCTTGCTCTGTCTCGAGACCAGGCGTCGGGTCGGGGAACCGACCGATACGTCGGTCGCTCGGGCGGACGTCGAAATGATCGTCTTCGACGAAGGTAGTCGGGTCAGGAGCGATCGAGACGCCCGCCCACCGAAGGACGTTGACGAGGGTTTCCTCGAGTTCGTGGACGAGATCATCTCGTTCACCCCATTTCACCGCCCGTGTCCCGTTGGGGGTCTTGTTCAGTGAACGGTGGAAGGCAACGCCAAACTTCGGCGACGAGAGTGGGTCGTCGTCGGTCTCTCGCCGTCGGACGTGCTTCGGGTGGTAGCACTTCATGCGCTTGCCGTACCGGTGGTCGGAGACGAGTTCACGGACATCACGGGGGTTGAGATCGAAGGCATGCCGCTTGCCGATTATCTCGGTGTTATCGACGGTGTACGTCCACTCGGTTCCCTCCTGGTCGGCGAGTAGGTGCATGATTTTGAAGAACGCTCCGGAGGAGCGAACTAACTTCATAGCCATCTGGCGAACGAGCCTGACGTACAACTCGACGGTGACGATATTCGACTGCGGAAGCGGCCTTCCGAAGTACCGACGGTTGAAGTCGGTGCCAGCCTCGTCGGCGAACGCTTGAAGCGTGCGCTGCAGGATGTAGATGTACTCGTCGAAGGTGAGATTCGAGCCCTGCGTGTGAACGTCGAGGCCCTCACCACCGCACCAGGGACGTTTCATCAGGTCGCCGTTGGGCTTCCGCTGGTCGTCCCATCGGGGCGAGAAGTTGAAATCGGCTTTCTGTTCGCCTGGTCCCTCTGCGTGGAGCTTGAATTCGTACATGCGACCGTCGACCGGGTCGGCGTCTCGAGGGGCGATACCGGTCTCCTTGTTGTAGGAGATGTAGGCGTGCCACGGCTCATCACCGACCTCGTAGTCTATCTCAGCGTACCCGTCGAAGTGGTTGATGCAGAGGTTCGAGACGGCCCAATAGGGTGAGAGGCCGTTGTCTCGGAACCAGAGGAACATGTCGACCTCGTGGAAGGCAGGTGCGACGTGGCGGAACTCTTCGTCGACGTCGCTCACTAGTGTTCGCCTCCATCGGGGACGGCCTCG